>JAXDFO010000512.1:0-15380 GCA_034665545.1 Blastocatellia bacterium | reverse complement strand
CCGCTCGCGGAAGAAAAAGCCGTCGGCGCCGGTGGTGGTGCCGAACGCCGGATTGTATGTCAGATTTACGGTCGAGCCGGAGGTCGAGACGTTATAAATCGTATTGTTCACGCTCGTCACCTCCGTGCGGTTGAAGATATTGAAGCCCTCCGCCAGCACTTCCAGATTCGTCTTTTCGGTAATGCGGAAACGACGAGAGAGGCGCAGGTCTACGTACTTAATCGGCGGCTGCTTGAAGAAGTTATTCGGGACCAGCGCGAACCTGAGCGAGCCGTTCGAGCCGTTGATAGTGCCGCCCGCCGGGCTCGTGCCAAAGGCCGCACTGACATTACCGCCACCGGAAATGGTCCCGGTGTAGCGCGCGCCTGAGAACATGCTGATGATCGGCGCGATGGTCCAGCCATTAAAGATGGCGCGTCCGACCCTGTTCTCTTTGAGGCTGGCGAAGTTCGTGTTGTAAACCACACTCGCCACAAACTTGTGCCGACGGTCGAAGCTTGAGAGCCCGTTCTCGCCCCCCTGGTCGAAAGGATTGAAGGGGACCGAAAATCCAGGAGTGAATGTCGTCGAACCCTGCCCGTTGTCCTGCGCCCTCGATAGAGTGTAGTTGGTCTGGAATTGCAGCCCGTCCGTCAAACGACGGTTTGCCTGCAAGACCAGCGCGTGATACTTGGATTCTATATTGCTGCGAATCTCCATGATGAGACCGAAAGCCGGATTCGGTCTGGCCCCTAAGAAGTAGGGGACAGTCAACTTTTGACCCGCGAACGGACCATCCAAAATGTTGAGTGTGCGGCTGGCCGTCGGCGGATTCAGATTGACATCCACGAAGTTCGGCAGATGTTTGCCGAAGGCGAAGAGATAAGAGGCGGAGACGACCGTGTTGTGCGCCACTTGACGCTCGATGATGAAATCGCCCTGATGGACCATCGGGTTTTGAAAGCCGTTCGCAAAGTATTGAACAGAGGCCGTGCCCGAAGGCGCGGTCGGCAAGACGTTCGGGAAGATGGGCGAAGCCGCGCTGGTAGACGCCACCGAACTGACCACCTGGCCGGATGGCAGGCCCGTGTTAATCAGCGAGTTAATGATGGTCGAGCCAATGACGCGACCGTAGTAGATGCCATAGCCTCCACGCACGCTCGTCTTGCCATCACCATTCACGTCGTAAGCGAAACCGACGCGCGGGCCGATGTTGTTCTTATCGCTCGGCCTGTTCGCCGTTTGCGGCAAGGCGGAATTCACCAGGAAAGGCTCCGGGAAACGCTCATACTCATAACGCAGGCCGAGGTTCAAAGTCAGGCGCGGCGTCGTGCGCCAGTCATCCTGCACGAAGAAGGCCACGTCTGTGGTTGAAAGCTGAAAACGAGGCGGACCGAAACCCTGCGCGAAGTTGCTGGTGTAGCACTTACCCGCAAGGCGCGTGCTGGTGGCGCACTGCTTATTGGCCGCCCTTAAGGCTCCGCTCGTAGTGAAGTTCACGTAATCAACGATGAAGTCGTTGATGTTTCCATAAGTATAAGACCCGGCCCCTGTGAACAGGTTGTCGTCTATGTCTCTGACGCGATTGATATCGCCGCCCCACTTGACGGTGTGATTACCGGCGGAGAGCGTCACGGTGTCCGCGAATTGAAAGCGTCTCTCATCGGGGAGGGCTTTGCGGTCTAAGGAGGTTGCTTTACCGAAGGTGAGACCGTTCGTCAGGGCGACCTGCGGGGAATTTCCATTGGCCGTGGTCGGCTCGCCCGGCAGCGGCGGGTTGGCAATCTGCGAGTCGAGTTCATGCGACCACTGGAAGCGACCCTCGTTGACCAGCGTGCTTGAGAGCGTCGAAGAGAGGCGCAGGTTGAGCGTATCAATGCGCACAAAGTCATCGCCGAAACCGGCACGGTCGCGCGTCACTGTGGCAGCCGTCTGAACTCCGGCTGGCGAAGCCCAGCGCAAGCGATTGTATGTCGCGGTGAAAGTGTTATTTGAATTGATGTTCCAGTCTATCTTCGGGAGAAAGAGTCTCTGATTACCACGACGCGGCACGACGCCCGTGAGGCTGTTGATAAAGCTCAACGTCGAATTAATCTGATCGGTCGTTAAGCCTCTCACCGCCGCCGTCAGCAAGGTGGGGTTGACGGTGCTCAGGTAGCCTGGAGTGGTGAAGATGGAAACCCCCGGAAAATTGCGTCGCTGCTCATCATAGCTGAAGATGAAGAAGAGTTTGTCCTTGACGATTGGCCCACCGATAATGCCGCCGAACTGATGGCGCACATCCTCCGGCTTGAGCGCGACGCGCTGCACGACCCCGTTGACAAGGATGCTCTGGAAACTGAGCGGATTGCGCGCGCCCCACTTGTTGTTGCGCTGGTAATAAAAACCTTGACCATGAAACTCATTCGTTCCGCTCTTGGTCACGGCGTTGTTGACGCCCCCGGCAGACCGTCCGTATTCGGCTGAATAGTTGGAGGTGTTGACCTGAAACTCTCGAATCGCCGCCTGGCTTATCGAATAGCCGACGCGCGTGCGACCGCGCTCTTCGGAGAAGAACGCCTGGTTGTTGTCACCGCCGTCAACCGTATTGTTGTTCATCAGACCGGAGATGCCGCGAAAGCTGATGAGCCCGAACGTGCCATCGGGCACAGTGCCGGGCGTCAGAATTGCGAAGTTGGACCAGCGACGACCGTTGACCGGCAGTTCGTTGATGGAGACTTGATTGACGTTGGTTGAAAAGTCCTGCTGCGTCGTGTTGATGACGGGCGCGTCCGATGTCACCTGCACCGTGCCGCTCACGCCGGTCACAGACAGAGGCACATCCAGAGAAGTGACGCGGCCTACTTCGACCACGACCTTCTCCTGGTTGAAAGGGCTGAAGCCCTGCGAGTTGACCGTGACGGTGTACGTGCCGGGCTGAAGGTTGACGACGCGGAAGCGGCCTTCGCCGTCCGATGTCGCCGTCTCTTCGTTGTTGGTCTCAACGTTGCGCACGGAGATTGCCGCGCCGGGCACGACCTCTTTGTTCGGATTCATGATGACGCCGCCGATAGCGCCGGTCACGGTTGATTGCGCCATCACAGCCAGCGCGCCGATGGCGATAAGCAGGAGGGCTGCGAGCGAGAACCGTAGAGATTTAAGCATACTGGGGAACTCCTTCGAGAGCTTTCAAAATGTGTGTTGAAATCAGAATCCCAGGCGAGCGGGTGCTATCGCCTGGAGATTTATTTTCAGTTTGCATGTGCCTGTTTGACTTGCGTATTTCAAGAGGAATGACTGTGACCTGTTACCCGTGACCTTCAATGAAAAATAGCTTCTATCATGATGGGCATCATCGGCGCAAGCATGTAATGGAAATTTAAGGGGAGCACTGGAAAATTAACCGCCAGCCGGTCCGTCAAGAACGCACACATCTTTCCCGACAATCCGTTTTTAGCAAGATTTGTGCCGAGTCTTCAGACTATTGCTGGAAGCCGCATAAGAACAATATTTTGTGGTAATTAGCAAGAAGACACCAATTCCTGGGTGTCCGCGCCTCGCACATTTTTTTGGATTTAATCTAAAAAACAGGAGACAGAAGCAGGAGACAGGAACCAGAATGTAGAGCGTTGAATGTTTTTATTCTGACTACTGGCTCCTGGCTTCTGTCTCCTGTTTTTAAAGTCTCTCGCAAATGAGGGCGATGCCCTGGCCGCCGCCGATGCAGGCTGTGGCGAGACCGTAACGGCCTCCGCGACGTTGCAGTTCATGAAGGACGGTCAAGACTAGTCGCGTGCCGGACGCGCCCAGAGGATGGCCGAGCGCGATGGCCCCGCCGTTGACGTTGGTGCGGGCGCGGTCCAGGCCCAACTCTTTTTCAACCGAGAGATACTGCGCGGCGAAAGCCTCGTTGACTTCGACGAGGTCCATATCCTCTATCTTCAACCCGGCCTTCTCCAGAGCCTTGCGCGTGGCGGGCACTGGGCCAATGCCCATCAACTCAGGCTCGACTCCCGCATAGGCCCAACTGACGATGCGGCCCAGCGGCTTCACATCCTTCGCCTTGACGTAATCCTCGCCCGCGATGATGAGGGCCGCCGCGCCGTCCACGATGCCCGATGCGTTGCCCGCCGTGACGAAGCCATCCTTGCTAAAGGCGGGACGCAATTTCGCCAAAACTTCGAGCGTCGTTTCGGGACGCATGTGGTCGTCTTCGGCGAAGAGGGTCGTGCCCTTGCGCGTCTTGACTTCAACTGGGACCATCTCTTCAGCAAAGTATCCTGCATCAAGTGCGCGCTTGGCCTCCTGCTGCGAGCGCAATGCATAGCGGTCCTGTTCTTCGCGCGAGATTTCATACTTGCGCGCGAGGTTTTCCGCCGTCCCGGCCATAGGCGTGTTGCAGTAGGTATCAAGCAGCGCGACCATCAAGCTGTCTTCCAGCTTTCCCTGTCCGAGCGCGAAGCCCGAACGCGCGCCGCGTATCACATGCGGCGCTTGCGACATTGATTCCATCCCGCCGACGAGCGCGGTCTGCGCTTCGCCGAGTTGAATCATGTGCGCGCCGCTGATGATGGATTGAATGCCGCTCCCGCACAGGCGATTGACGGTCAACGCGGGACGGTCAAAGGGCACGCCCGCCTTGAGGGCTACATGGCGCGCGCCGTAAATCGCGTCGCCGGATGTTTGCAGCGCGTTGCCGATAATCGTGTGGTCTATCTCTTCCGGCGCGACCCCCGTGGATGCGAGCGCGCCGCGCGCCGCAATCGCTCCCAGGTCAATCGCCGAAATATCCTTCAACGCGCCGACGTACTCGCCCATCGGCGTGCGCTTCCCGCCCAGAATGAACACTTCACGAGACATACTCTTTCAAGCCTTTCGATAGATGAAATACTGACCTGCATCCGAAACAGATAAGCTTAACAGACGAGCTATAGCTCGTCAATTTTGAGAGATGAGCGATAGCTGCGGTCCAGTTTAGTCTTGATTGAGTTCAATCTATGAAACGATGCTGCGCGCGATAGCGATGGAGCAGTTCTTCCAGAAAGCCTTCGTAAGTGAAGCTCTCAAGATCATAGGTCGGGCTAAGTTTGTAAAGGAGCGGCATGCTGATGCGCCAGGCCATCCACTGCCTGGGCATGTCCGGCAAGTCCCAGCGACGGCGCAGGAAGGTCTCGACAACTTCTATCTCGATGTTGGTCAGCGAACTGAGGTCTGCGGTGAACTTCGTGGGCTTGAAAGCGCGCCGCAGGGCTTCGTCGCTGAAGGGCGAGGCGAAGACCTGCGCGAAGGTCGGCGCTTCCGCTTCTCGTTCGCGCACGACGACCGTGCCCGCGAAGAGGTCGCCCACGCGCTGGTCCGTCTTGCTGATGAAGACCGAGACGAGACCGATGGAATAAAAGATGCCCGGCATCATGTCGAAGAGGCGCAGCAGATTGCGCACGGCTGCCTCCCAGAAAGTGATGGGCCGTCCGTCCTCTCTGATGACGCGCAGCTTCAACCAACGCTTGCCGGGGGTCTGTCCGTTCCACAACCACTCGAAGAAAGCGAAGTAGGTTGATTGAATGAGAAAGATAACGATGACGAGCAGCGCGTAGACCCACTTCGGCGCATCATTCATCCGCCGCTCCACTCCCGCGCTGCCCCCTATGATAAAGAGCGCGAGGACCACCAGCGTGAGAGCCAACGCCTGCAACCCGTGATCGGTCGCACAAGCCAGAAAGCGGTTTCCGATTGAAGCCAAAGCGAAATGCAACGGCACGCGCTCCGGCGTCTCAATCACTAAGGCATCTTCAGCCGCGTTGGCAATTTCAGCAGCCATCTTTTCATCTTCCGCGCACGTTCAGGAAGCGGCGTTTGCCGACCTGTATGAGCAGGGTGTGGCCCGCGCCGATGCTGGCCTCGTAATCCGTGCGCGTGCGGCGTTCTCCGTCTATGTGGACGCCGCCCTGTTCGATGAGGCGGCGCGCTTCGCCCATGGAGGGCGCGAGGCCCGTCTCGACGAGCAGGCGCGGCAACTTCCAGAGGCCGGATTCCAGGGTGCGTTCCTCTATCTCTTCGGGCGTCTCCTTACGCTTGAAGATACGGTTGAACTCTTCTTCCGCCGCGCGCGCCGCGTCAGCGTTGTGAAAGTCCGTGATGATGCGTCTGGCGAGTTCGACTTTGAGGTCGCGCGGGTTGCGCTCTCCGCTTTCGGCTCCGGCGCGCATGGCCGCACTCTCTTCAACGCCGAGGTCCGTCAGCAGTTCGTAGTAACGCCACATCAGTTCATCCGAGATGGACATGATTTTGCCGAACATCTCCTGCGGCTCGTCCGTGATGCCTATGTAATTGCCCAGGCTCTTGGACATCTTATGAACGCCGTCCGTGCCTTCCAGAAGCGGCATGATGACGCAGACCTGCGGCTCCTTGCCATACTCGCGTTGCAGATTTCTGCCGACCATGAGATTGAATTTCTGGTCCGTGCCGCCGAGTTCGACATCGGCTTCGAGCGCGACCGAATCATAGCCCTGGACCAGTGGATACAGCAGTTCATGCAGCGCGATGGGCTTCTCTTCCTTGAGACGTTTCTCGAAATCGTCGCGCTCAAGAATCTGCTTGACCGTGACGTGCGAGGCCAGGCGCACGAAGCCGTCGGAGCCTAAGCGGTCCATCCAACGCGAGTTGAAATCAATGATGGTCTTGTCCGGGTCGAGGAGTTTGAAGATTTGCGTTTTATAAGTATCCGCGTTGAGCGTGATCTCTTCGCGCGTGAGTTGCGGGCGCGTCGCGCTCTTGCCCGAAGGGTCTCCGATGAGACCTGTGAAATCTCCTATCAGAAAAGTAACGAGGTGGCCCAAATCCTGAAACGCGCGAAGCTTGCGAATCACGACCGTGTGGCCCAGGTGTATGTCGGGCGCGGTCGGGTCTGCGCCGAGCTTGATGCGCAAGGGGACGCCCGCGCGCGCGCTCTTTTCCAGCTTGGCGCGCAAGTCATCCTCACGAATAATCTCGACCGTGCCCTTGCGCAGGAACGCTAACTGTTCGTCTATCGTCATAAAGATAGTTTAAGGTTTGAGGTTTGAAGTTTAAAGTTCAAATTCTCTTGCTGATGACCCTGCGGCCCACAATCTCATACTCTTCGCTGACGACGCGCGCGACCGCCTGCGGGTATAGCTGATGCTCTTCCTTGAGAATGCGCTCGGAAAGCGTCTCTTCCGTATCGTCGTCCTGGACGGGCACGACGCGTTGTTCGATAATTGGTCCACCATCGAGCGTCTCGTCAACAAAGTGAACCGTGCAGCCGGTCCACTTGACTCCATGACGAAGAGCCTGCCGTTGCGCGTCCAGACCAGGGAAGGACGGAAGCAGGCTCGGATGGATGTTGAGCACGCGCCCGCGATACGCCTCTATGAATGAGCCTGAGAGCAGACGCATATAACCCGCGAGGCAAACCAATTCAACATCGCGCGCCCGCAACGCAGAGATAACTTCCCCTTCATGCTCCTCGCGCCTGCGCCCGCGCCGTTCAATCAACAGGGTCTCAATCCCGCGTTCGCGCGCATGCGTCAAGCCTGCGGCCCCGGCCCTGTCGCTAATCACGACGGCAACCAGCGCGCCCGCGATGCGCCCCTCGCGCACGGCCTCCGCGAGCGCCAGCATATTCGACCCGCGCCCGGAAATCAGGATGCCGATTTTAACAGGAGGCTTCAAGTTTCAAGTTTCAGGTTTAAAGTTTAAGGGATGCTGACTTCGCGTCGGCCTTCGCGGACGCGCCCGATTTCATAGCACTCTTCGCCGCGCTCTCGGACGTGGGCCAATATTGCGTCCCTCTCATCATCGGCGCAGATGATAATCATCCCGACGCCCATGTTGAAGGTGCGGTACATCTCCGCGTCCTCGACGTGGCCCAACTCACGCATCAATTTGAAGACGGGCAGGATGGGCCAACTCTCGCGTTTGATTTCGACGCCCGTTCCTTCCGGCAGGATGCGCGGGATATTCTCAAGCAGCCCGCCGCCCGTGATATGGGCCAACCCCTTGATGCGACCGCCATCAAGCAAGCCTTCCAGCACGCGCAGGTAGCTCTTGTGAGGCGCAAGCAGAGCCGCGCCTGCTGTCGTTCCGAGTTCGGGGAGATGCGTGTCCACATCGTAACCCGCGACTTCAAAAAAGAGTTTGCGCGCGAGCGAATATCCGTTCGTGTGCAGGCCAACCGAAGGCAGCGCGAGCACGCAATCGCCCGCTTTAATCTGGCTTCCGTCAATCACCTTCGCGCGGTCCACGATGCCGACGATAAAGCCCGCGACATCATATTCGCCCGCCGGATAAAAGCCGGGCATCTCTGCCGTTTCTCCGCCGAGCAACACGCAGGAGTTATCTCGGCAACCGTTCGCCATCCCCTCGACGATGCGCGCCACCACCTCCGGCGAGAGCTTGCCCGTCGCAATGTAGTCGAGGAAAAAGAGCGGGCGCGCGCCCTGGACCAGAATATCGTTGACGCAATGATTAACCAGGTCACGCCCGACCGTGTGATGCGTGCCGGTGGCGAAAGCTATCTTCAACTTTGTGCCCACGCCGTCGGCGGAAGCGACCAGCACGGGCTGCTGCAAATTTGGAAAGGCCGCGTCGAACATCCCGCCGAAGCTGCCGATCTCTGAGAGCGTGCGCCGGTTAAAGGTCGCCCGCGCCAACTCCTTAATCTTCGCCGTCGCACGGTTCGCCGCGTCAATCGAAACGCCCGCATCCGTATAAGTAATTGGTTGATTCATAAACTGAGAAATGAAGCGCAACTCCGAATCATGAAAGACGAAGGATGAGAGATGAGCTATTCAACATTGACTCTTCAACCGTTGAATAGCTTTTCTCTCATCCTTCATCTCAACCACTTCAGTCTTGCGCTTCAAGCCTGGCTTCCATCGTGATGTTTGCTTTGAGGAGGCGCGAGATAGGGCAACCTGCTTTGGCGTTGTTGGCGGCCTCTTCAAACTTCGCGGGGTCCGCCCCCGGAATCCTCGCAGTGACATCGAGGTGAACGTCTGTCACTGTGAATCCGGCGTCCGTCTTCTCCAGTCTGACGGTGGCGGTCGTGGCGATGCGTTCGGCGGTCATCCCGGCGTTGCCGAGTTGGCCCGACAAGGCCATCGTGAAGCAGCCCGCGTGGGCCGCCGCGATGAGTTCTTCGGGGTTGGTTCCGACGCCGTCTTCAAAACGAGCGCTGAAAGAATACTGCGTCCCGGACAGCACGCCGCTCTCCGTCGAGATAGTTCCCTTGCCATCCTTCAAGCCGCCTTGCCATTCGGCAGAAGCTTTCCTTTTCATCCAAGTCCCTCCTGAACTGACAATGATGTGATTGCAGATTCCGACAAAATAATTAATGGTCCTATTTACTCTTCGCGCCCTTCTCTTTCGGCGGGCGCGGAGGCGGTCCAAAATCTCCGTAGGCGACGAAGCCCGAGCGCGCCGAGTCATCCTTCTGGGCTTCGCGGCCCGTCAACACATCGCTCCTGGCTTCCTTGCCGGTCTTCATCTCGTAGAGCTTGCCGTCCTTCATCTTGCCCGTCGTGGTAATCGTCACTTCGCCCTGCAAGTCTGTGCGATAGACCTTCGCATTGACGGCCTTGAGGCGATCCAGGACAGCTTGCGCGGGATGACCGTAGCGATTGTACTCGCCATCCGAGATGATTGCGACTTCGGGTTGCACGCGCTTGAGCAGGTCTTCGCTCGTCGCATACTTTGAACCATGATGCGCGACCTTCAACACCTTCGCGTTCAAGTCCGCGCTCTTGCTCATCATGCGTTCTTCCGTCTGCGACTCGGCATCTCCCGTCAAGAGCATCGAAAAATCGCCGTAGTCCAGGCGCAGGACGATGGAGTTGGCATTCGGCTGATTGCCGCCCGCGCTCATCTGTTCTTTGGTGAAGAAGGGTTGGATGGGAGCGAGCACGGTGAGGAACGCGCCGCCGCCCAGGTCATATTTCTGGCCCGGCTCGGCGGCCTTGAACTCGCCGCCGCTCGCTTCCGCCGCGCTCTTGAAATCGTTGTAAGCCTTCGTCGTCGGCAACTCGATTGTCTTGCCCGCGAGTCTCTTCGGGAGCGCAGGTTGTTTCTTCGCGCCGGACTGTTTGTTGTTACTGTTAGACTGCTTGCCCTTCGTCGCGGTCTCTTCCGTGTTCATCTCAGGCGGAAGAAAATTGTTGTGCAGCACAATCGCGGCCTTGACGGTCTTGAGCACTTCCGCCGCTCCGCCGATGTGGTCCGGGTGCGCGTGCGTGGCTATGAAGAGGTCAAGCCCCTGCACGTTGTAACGCTTCAAAGCGTCTAGCACGGCAGCCTTGCCCTTGCCCGCGTCGCCCGCATCAACGAGCACCGTCTTGCCCTCCGGCGAGATAATCAAAATCGCATCGCCATCCCCTGGGCCAACATCCAACACATGCACCTGCAACTCTTTGCCCGAAGGCGGCGGCGGCTTCTGCTTCCACCACGGCAACGCGAACTTATAACCGACCGCGCCCAGCGCGCCCAACACAATCACCAGCGTCGCTATCAAACACCCGCACCCGCGTTTACTTTGCGCCACTTCGATTTCCCTCTTCGATAAACAAAATGAACCTCATTAAATTTCAGTATGAACAGAAACATTCATCACGCTTCAGTTGTCTGATGGCACAGGCTCGCGTTCGCGGGCGAACATGGTTTCGGCCTCGCGTGTGATGCGTGTGGGGTAGTGGCCGGTCCAGCAGGCGACGCAGGAGGCGGCGGGGCTGATGCCGGTCGCGGCGAGCATCCCTTCGAGCGAGAGATAGCCGAGCGAGTCCGCTTCGATGAAACGGCGTATCTCTTCCGTAGACATCTGCGCGGCGATGAGGTCCGACTTGTTCGGCGTGTCCACGCCGTAGAAGCAGGGGCTTAAGGTCGGCGGGCAACTGATACGCATGTGGACCTCCGCCGCTCCGGCTTCGCGGACCATGCGGACGATCTTTTTGGAGGTCGTGCCGCGTACAATGGAATCGTCTATGAGAACGACGCGGCGGCCTTCTATCAAATCGCGCACGGGGTTGAGTTTGATGCGGACTCCGAAACTGCGTATTGATTGCTTCGGCTCTATGAAAGTCCGACCGACGTAGTGATTGCGAACGAGACCCTGGCGATAATTAATCTTCGATTGCGCCGCGTAACCGATGGCGGCGGCGACGCCCGAATCCGGCACGGGCACGACGATGTCCGCCTCAGCCGGATGCTCTACCGCAAGCCGCTTGCCCATCTTGTGGCGCGATTCGTTGACGGAGCGACCGTAGATTTTAGAGTCCGGACGGGCGAAGTAGACATGCTCGAAGATGCACATGGAATGCTGCTCGGCGCGCAGGAGCAGAGAGGAATGCAGGCCGTCTTCATCAACCAGAATCATCTCGCCCGGCTCCACGTCTCGGACGTAGCGCGCATCAATCAAATCGAAGGCGCAGGTCTCGCTTGCGATGACCCAGGCATCTCCGAGCCTGCCGAGCGCGAGCGGGCGAAAGCCGCGCGGGTCGCGTATGGCGATGAGCGCGCCCGGCGTGAGAAAGAGCATAGAGAACGCGCCTTCGGTTTCGCGTAAGACTTCGGGTATCGCTTCGGCGATTGATGCGGCGTGCGAGCGAGCGATGCCGTGGAGCACGACTTCCGTGTCGGAAGTTGATGAGAATATCGCGCCCTCGCGTTCCAGCTTTTTGCGCGCTTCGGTGGCGAAGGGAAGATTGCCGTTATGACAGACGGAGACCTGGCCGTGCTGGCAGGCGACGGTGAAGGGCTGCGCCTCGCGTATGGAGACCTCTCCGGCTGTCGAGTAGCGGACGTGACCAATCGCGCTGCGGCCCTCAAGGCGGTCGAGTCGCGCGCCGTCGAAGACATCCGAGACGAGACCCATCGCTCGCTCGCTGCGCAGGCTCTGACCGTCGGAAGAGACTATGCCGCAGGACTCCTGCCCGCGATGCTGCAAGGCATAGAGGCCGAGGTAAGTTAAACGCGCGGACTCCGCATGGCCGTAAATGCCGAACACGCCGCACTCGTCGCGGAATTTATCTATCGAAAAATCGCTCAAAGAAATTTCACCTTTGGCCCCGCGCCTTAGTAGTCTTCCGCTCTATTCTAGCAACATTGGACGCCGTATGCTCGGCCCGCTCGTCATGCTTTCGTTCGTTGAGCTTATTAAATCGGCGGGCGCGCGGCAAGCGAAGGGAGGGACCAACTGGGCCGAAGGCGAACAGAGCCCGCCCGCTCTCGAAAGGAGTAAGTGAGAGAAGTGGGAATAGGACTTCTGTTAGAAACTTCGCGCCGCCCGCTTTAATGCTGACTCTTCAATGCTGACTCTTCGAGGCAGACTCTTGCGCGTCAGCTTGTGAAACCCCAGAGACGCCTCAGACCAGCGATGCTGCCGTTGAACTGGTCCCTGTCGCAGTTGCCGATGCCATTGACCGTGTGAGGCTGTGGGCCCACGTTGCCGTCCGTGTATTGCCACATGGTCCAGGTGGACCAATTCGCGGGGACTTGCGGGGTCGTGCCGTATTGGGCCAACCAGAACCAGCAGTTGACGAGCGTCGAATTCTGGTTGTTGCCGAGGAGTTGTTTGATGTAAGAGCCGGAGTAGAAACCGGGCCAGCGTCCCGTCTGGCTCTGCACATAGGTCAGGAAATCTTCCGCCTCTTGGAGCGTCATGCTGGCGACGGGCTGGCCCTTACTGTTGTAGTTCTGCTCGAAATCCAGGACCAGTAAATCGTTCGGCCCCGGGTTGACGACCGAGAGGAAATACTTGGCCTGGGCCACTCCGTCGCCCGCGCTGCCGAAATGGTACGCGCCCCACATGAGGCCCGCCGCGAGCGCAGGCGCGCGACGGCCCTGGTAAGTGTTGTCCGTGTAACCTGTGCCCTCCGTCGCCTTGTGTATGACGCCGACGATGCCGTCCGCCTGGGCTGCGTTGAAGTCCACGCTCGCGTTATGATGAGACAAATCTACAACCACGTTGATTGCCATTTCTTTAAAGACCTCCTGCTGCGACTTTGAAAGAGCTTTGGCCCTGAGAGATGAAATCCTATTTGCACTTCATGATGCGCCCGCTTTTGCCGTGCGTGAGCGTGTACGTGCCGACCTTCTCATGCGTTTTGGTGAGCGTGACGGTGAGGGTCATGGTCTGGCCGTTGGTCTTGCCTGTATAACTGGCCGGTTCGCCCTGCTCTGTTTCGTCCGCGCGAATTGGTCCACCGTGCTCCTTGAAGTGAAGACCGCTCGCCTTGAAATGCCCCGTCCTGTCCGTCATGAGCTTATGGTCAATCGTGCCGTGGGCGCAGTCGTAATCAAGGCGCGCGCCCTGGCCCGTGACCTCTATGGAGATGTGAGGGCCGCCCCACATTCCAAGTGCTACGCTGCTGTTGTGCGCGTCCATCCTGGCAACGCTCCTTAGTTTGCTCTCGTGGCTTTCCCCGTGCCAGAAAAACGCGAGGATGAGAGGCAGGCTTAAAACCGTTGAGACTATTTTTGGACCAATCATAAGCTGCTTGCCCCCTACCGCTTCATCTTAATGAACATCCGTGGGGCTGACAAGCCGCAGCCAAACCCGTGGGAGCGGCGGAGGCCGGAGAATTTTTTGAAAATTTGTGTAATGATATGGCCTCTCGGACGAGTAACAGTGTAAGGGCGTGGAAAACCGTCGGGCGCGCTTCTCTCGTATTTATCAATGAGAGACGCGAGCGGGCCTCTTCGGGCGGACGGAGTTTAAGAGACATGCTGACTAAAAAAGCAGACGATATTAAATCGAGCGAGATTACGGACCAGAAGATTTATCTCAACCGGCGTCTCTTCATGCGCGGGGCCGCGCTGGCCGCGACGACCCTGGCGACGGGCGCGCTTTATCGCGCGCTCAACCCGCCGCCGCCGCAAACCAGGCCCGGCGTTAAGTTGAACGATGTCGTCAAGCCCGCGACCGAAGAGGCTTCCAACGCCGGTTTCACCGTCAACGAAAAGCAGACCTCCTTTGAGGACATCACGAACTATAACAACTTCTACGAATTCTCGACGGACAAGCGCGGCGTGGCGGCGAAGGCGCAAGGCTTCATCACGCGCCCCTGGACCGTGACGGTCGAAGGACTGGTCAACAAGCCGAAGACCTACGACCTCGACGACCTGCTCAAGCTCGCGCCGCAGGAGGAGAGAGTCTATCGCATGCGCTGCGTCGAAGGTTGGTCCATGGTCATCCCCTGGGTGGGCTTTCCGCTCAAGAAATTACTGGACCAGGTAGAGCCGAATGCGCAGGCGCGCTTCGTCGCCTTCGAGACTCTCTACGACCCGAAGCGCATGCCCAACCAGAGGTCGGGCGTGCTCGACTGGCCCTACGTCGAGGGCTTGCGCCTGGATGAAGCGATGCACCCTCTGACGATTCTGGCGAGCGGCCTCTACGGCGAATCGCTCCCCCCGCAGGACGGCGCGCCCCTGCGCCTCGTCGTGCCCTGGAAGTACGGCTTCAAGGGCATCAAGTCCATCGTCAAGATTAAGCTCGTCGAGACACAGCCGCCGACGACCTGGAACCTGCAAGGCCCGGACGAGTACGGCTTCTACTCGAACGTCAACCCGAAGGTCAATCATCCCAGATGGAGCCAGGCGCGCGAAAGGCGCATCGGCGAATTCGGGATGCGAGACACTTTAATGTTCAACGGCTACGCGGACCAGGTGGGCCATCTATACGAAGGCATGGACCTCAGACGCTATTTCTAAAGCGAGAGGCGGGAGAGATTTTTTTGAAAGACACTGCGTTCTCCAAAGCGTTGCTCTTCATCAACAGCCTCGTGCCGTTGGCCCTTCTGGGATGGGACGGTGCGCATCACAGGCTCGGCGCGAACCCGCTCGAATTCATCACGCGCACGACGGGGATGCTGACGCTCATCTTCCTGCTGCTCTCGCTGACGATTACCCCTTTGCGCAAGCTCGCGGGATGGAACTGGCTCATCAAGTTTCGCAGGATGGTCGGCCTCTACGCTTTCTTCTACGGCAGCCTGCACTTCATCACCTACATCTGGTTCGACCGCTTCTTCAACCTGAAGAGCACGGCGGCGGACATTCTGCAACGTCCCTTCATCGCCATCGGGATGACCAGCTTTTTCCTACTCATCCCGCTCGCCATCACTTCCACGAACAAGATGATTAAGCGGCTGGGCGGCAAGCGTTGGAGCCGCCTGCACCAGCTTGTCTACGTGGCGAGCGCGGGCGGCGTGCTTCACTACTACATGCTGGTCAAGTCTGACACGCGATTGCCGATAGCCTTCGCCTTCGTGCTCGCGCTGCTGCTCGGCTACAGGATGGCGAAAGCCTACGCGCCGCCGCCCAATCCGAAGACGCCCGCGCGCACGCTCGTGCCGCCCTCTTAAAATTTATGAAGGATGAACATGTGTAGTGGGGCGGGTCAAACCCTGCCCACAAAA
>JAXDFO010000511.1:0-9551 GCA_034665545.1 Blastocatellia bacterium | reverse complement strand
AAACCATCACCTGCCCCTGTTCGGAGCCCGTGTAGATGACCTGATTCCCATCGGTGCGGGAAACGCCTATCGCGCTCAAGACATCCGTGCCGCCTCTGGTCAAGTCGGTCGTGCCGCCCGGCGCACTCCACCCGCCAGCGAAATTTGTTTCGGGAGTTGAATTGACATAGAGCTTCCAAGTGCCGAAGTAGAGCGTCGAGTTGACGCCGTTACCAACGAGAGGCGGGAAGAAGGCTATGCGCGCGAGGTCGTCGGATACATTCTCGCCGAAGGTGGAGTTGCTCGTGCTTCCCTGCTGGCTGCTCCCATTATTGGACCAGCTACGAATGCGCCCGAAATAGACGGTGGTGAAAACTCTGCTCGGATTAGTCGGGCTGACGACCACTTTGCCGCCGTCGCCGCCAGCGAAGTCCTGCCACTGGTTGGAACCCGCCAGGCGACGCTGCGTGCCGTTGTCCTGCGTGCCGCCGTAAGTGATATTCGGGTCGGTCGGATGGCGCGCGATGCTGGTGAACTGCGTGAGCGAGAGCGTGCCGTTGAGCGACTGGAAGGAAGAGCCCGCGTTGTCTGATTTATAGACGCCGCCGTCGTTGCCAATGTAGATGGTATTGGAACCCGCCGACGAGAAGGCAAACGCGTGCTGGTCCGGGTGCGCGAGCGCGGAGAAATAGCTCTCATTCGAGAGAGTCAGGTTGGTCCAACTTGAGCCGCCGTTCGTGCTCTTATAAACATCGCGCCCGCCGACATAGAGCACGTCCGCGTTGGAAGGGTCCGCGTAGATGTAAGTGTTATAGCCGAACTGGCCCAGGTCCAGCCCGGTTGAGCTACGAGTTGTCCAGGACGTTCCGCCGTTGTCGCTCATGGCGACGCGAATGCTGGTGGTCGGAGAGTTGCCCTCATAGACGTAGATGCGTTGCGGGTTGGCGGGCGTCACGGCCACGCGAATGTCCCTCGGTGAAGGATAGCCCGTGGCATAGGCGGACGTGTAGATGAGACTCCAGTTGATGCCGCCGTTCGTGGAGCGGTAGAGGCCGGGCGTCGTAAAGCTGCCGAGAATATCTCGCATCGTGACATAGACGGTCTGCGGCGTGCCGGGGTTCGCGCTCACCACCAAATCGCGCGGCAAGCCTGAGAGCGTCTTGGTCCAATTAACGCCGCCGTCCGTGGAGACTTAGACACCGCCGTAGGGATAATTGTTGGCCGTCGTGTTATCCAACACGCGATAGAGCGCGACGTAGACGCGATTCGAGTCGTTCGGGTCAACCTCTATCTTGCTGACCGCGCCCGGCTCGACCAGCGTGCTGTTGTTGACGTGGGCCCACGTCTGCCCGCCGTCCGTTGATTTGAGGACGCCGCTACCCAGGTAATCGCAGCAGCCCTGCATGTCTCCCATGCCAGCGTAGACGATGGAGGGATTGCTTTTCGAGAAAGCGATGGAGCCGACCGCTAAATCAACCTGCGAGTCGCTGACGGGCTGAAAGTTT
Organism: Blastocatellia bacterium; assembly: GCA_034665545.1. Taxonomy (GTDB): domain Bacteria; phylum Acidobacteriota; class Blastocatellia; order Pyrinomonadales; family Pyrinomonadaceae; genus DASYML01. The sequence goes on along the minus strand of JAXDFO010000511.1, from coordinate 8,067 downwards.
ACGCCGCCGTCGGTCGAACGCCAGATGCCGCCTGTCGAAGCGCCTATGAGAATCAGTTGCGAGTCCGAGGGCGAGACGGCGATGGTGTTGATACGACCGCTATTCAAACCGAAGTTGGCGAAGAGCGGCGACGTGCTGGCGGGACCGATGGGCGTCCAGCTTTGAATGCTGTCTTCGACAGCGCCCTTGCTTCCGGGCCGGTTGGCCCAGGCGGTGCGTCGCGCATCTTCCGGTATCGAGTCGAAAGGATATGTGCGCTGGAACATGAACCAACGCTGGCGTCCCTCCGGGTCATCCCCGCCTTCGTATGCTTCCCTTTCCTCTTCGCGCCCGCGCTCTACGCGTTCGCTCGCAGCCCCGCGAGATTTTGTCCGCGAGACGTGCTTGACCTTCCTGGATGATTGACGACGCGCGGACTTCTTCGCGCCGGTCGCGTGGGACACGCTCGCGCCGCAGAGCAGCAGCATCAGGCAGAGCAGGAGGGGAAAGGTCCGGCGAAATCTGTTCGAGTGTTGAGCAACGGGGGGCGTTGAAAGAAGGGATACAGCTTTTTTCATCTCGAATATTGGTCCTTAAAAAATTTGCTGTCTGATGAGCGATGGCCGGGGCGCTCGAATCTTTTTGAAGAGGACCGCCAATGCAACCGTTTATCTCTCGGTTCACACGGGCGGTCCTCTTCAGTCAACTATAGGTCGCGCGGCTGCTGCCCTTAATGGATGCTAGAACAGTCGCGGTTAGTGCGGGTGACGGTCGAGCCGAACCGCAGTTGATATTCGGCGCTGGTGATGAAGGAACAGACCATGCCGCGATAGTTGCCGGGCTCTCTGTTATTCAAGACATCCAGCCAGAAGAGGTAGCCGTCCTGCTCCGGGTCTCTGTGCAGATAACCGAAGTATTGCATGAGCACGAAGCTGGGATTATAGACCGCCTGTTTGAACGAGGCGTCTTCAATCGCGGCCCGCACCGTAAGGCTACGACTCTCCGTCACGTCGTTGCCCGAATCGTAAAGATTGAGCAGCGTCTCGCGCTGGGCTGTGATGTCCACGCCGGACGAGTCATGAATGGTGGCGATGAGCAGGTCCACAAACCCTTGCGATGATTTGCCAGTGCCCTGGTATTTAGCGATGAACTCCGGTCGCTGGACGAAGGCGTTGGCGAACGTCACCTTGCTCGCGTCAAGGTTCGCCCCGCCGATGACCTGCAACCTGTCCGTGGAAAACTCCGCGAACGTCGGCTGGCGTCCGAGCGCGCCCTTGTAGAGACGATAGACGAAGCTGCCCGTCTGCTGGAATTCAGCTTCGATAAAGAAGGCGGCTGAGACTCCGACGCGCCTTGAGTTGATGCAAGCGAGGTCGGAGCCGCACTTCGTAATCTCGTTGGTCCAATAACCCAGACCATCCTCATCAGGCTCGCGCGCGAGAAAGTCCAGATAGTGCTCGCGGACGAAGAACTGCGAATCGTCAGCCGGTTGAATCGGAGCCGGTCCAGCCGATTGAGAGATAGTCAGCGTCTGCCCCGCGATTGTGACAGTGCCCGTGCGCGGGCTGGTCGTGGGGTTCTCAGCGACTTGATACCTGAGCGTTCCAGGTCCAGTGCCGGGCGCGCCGGAAACAATCGTAATCCAGGACGCGTTGCTGCTGGCGGCCCAGTTACACCCGCCGAGCGTGCCCACGGAGATGTTGCCGCCCTGCGCGTTCGGGCCTAGAACGATGTGCGTAAAATTGAGCGCGAATTCGCAGAGAGGAATGGTCGAGAAAGTCACTGTCTGCGCGTTGTTGAGATTGAGCGGCGCGGATTCGGAAGTATGCGAAAGAATGGTGTACGCATCCGGCTCGCCCGCAGAGATGCCGACCACCGGATTGAGGTCCAGGTTCCCGCTCCCGTAACGCGTGATGACATGCCCGTCGCGTTGCAACTCTATCTCGAAGTTGATGCGGTCGGTCGTGCCCGGCGTCGCGGGGCAAGTCGTGCTTGAGAAGCTGACGCCCTGCCAACGGAAGATAACTCGATTCGAGTCGGGCGAGACGACGTAAACATCCGCGTCCGTACGGAAGCATGTGCGCAGGTCCAAATCATCCCACAGCCCCGCGATCATCTTCTGATTATTGAGACCGAGCACAGTGCCCGGCACATCGCCCGCGTCTCCGTTGCTGCGCTTGGGCGGCGTGGAGAAGTAGAGCGACCCGTTGCTTGAGATCGTGACCGCGCTGTACTTGACGCCGTAGAACGGGAACGAGAACGGCAGGGTGTAATTCTCAACGTACCTGTCATCGGCGTTGACGCCGAGCGGCGTGCCGCCCGTCGAAAGAGACTGCGCCGATGTTTCGCTGACGGTATAGGGATCGGCTATGTCCGCGCTGAGGGCGATGGGCGTGGAAATCTGTGGCCCTTCGTTGCCGACGTTGTCGAAGGTACGCATTCTGAACGCGCCGGAAGTATGCCTGTAAGGAACCTTCAGAGTGATGCTCTGCTGCGTGCCGGGCGCGGCGGGGCGCAGGTGGCCGAGCGTCGTCTCGGCAGAAGTGAAGGCGTCAACGAAGCTGAACGTGTAGAGCGACGCGGTCCCGGAATTACCGTCTTCGCCGGACGCGGTCCAGCCGAGCGTCACGAGACGATTACTCTGGCCTGTGACGTGTAAGTCAATAATCGCGCCGGGCGCGGTCGTGTCATTCTCCGTCGCGGACTGCAACGCGCGGAGAGCGTTCAAGCGGCTGCCCGTCAGGTTCTTGTCAGAGAGAGACGGCAACACGTCGCCGCCGAAGAGAATCACGCTGCGCAATCCTTTCAGCGAGATATTCGGGTTGGCGGCGCAGACGAGCGCGGCGACCCCGGAGACGTAAGGCGTCGCCATCGAAGTGCCGCTCAAAAAGCCGTAGGTGTTGTTCGGCATCGTGCTGTAGATGGAACTGCCGGGCGCGGCGATGTGTACGGAGTTGCTGCCGTAATTCGAGAAGCTTGATTGAGCGTCGAAGCGGTCAGTTGAAGAGACGGAGAGGATATTCGCCACGTCGTAGCTAGAAGGGAAATGCGGCGCGCTGTCTGTGCTGACCGCGTCGTTGCCCGACGCCGCAACGAAGAGGATGCCCGAATCGTTGGCCGCCTGGATGGCATCTCTCAACGCGAGTGAATTGCCGCCGCCGCCCCAACTGTTGCTCAAGACGCGAATGTTCGCGCCCTTCGTCCCGCCGGACGTAACCCACATGTCGCGCAGTTTCTTCGCAAAGAGAATCGCTGCGATAGCGTCCGCATCATCGCCGCCGCCGTCGCCTAAGAACTTGAGCGGCAGCAACGTGACCTGCCAGTTGACGCCGACCACTCCGACGCCGTTATTGCCCTCCGCCCCGATGATGCCTGAGACGTGCGTGCCGTGAACGGAGACAGCCGAACCGTCATAGACGGAGTTATCGTTGTTGAGAAAATCCCAGCCGTGAACGTCGTCTATCAGGCCGTCGCCATCGTCGTCTATACCGTTGCCGGGAATCTCTGCGGGATTGGTCCAAATATTATGAACGAGGTCCGGGTGGTTGATGTCCACGCCTTCGTCTATCACGCCGACGACCACGCTGCGGTTGCCGGTCGTGATGTTCCAGGCCGGTTCGGCCTTGATGTCCGCGCCGATGGTCCCGCCCGACTGGCCCGCGTTCTTGAGCGCGTAGAGGAGCGAGTAAGAAGGATCGTTGGGGACTGCCTCTTTATACCTGCGATAGTTCGGCTCCGCATAGAGCACGTCCGGCCTGGCCCTCAAGGCTTCGACGGCGCGCATGGTGTTCTCCGGCGCGACGCGCGCGAGGCTCAATCCCGCCACATCCGCCGCCTGATTGAGAGGCTCGATACTGACGGCAAGCTGTTCCCCGTTCTCACTCTGGACGTTGGCGATGCTCGCCCCTGCCTTGCCAGCCGCGCTCGTATCACGAAAGCGCACGATGACTTCGCCGGGGACGAAGTTGCCGTTGGCCTTCTGGGCTTGCGAGCTTTGCGCGACGGCGGCTGATGAAGATTGAAGTTTCGCGCGCGAGACCTTCGGCAGCGCGATGGCGACGAGGAGGAACATGAAGAGAAGAAGGAGGGCAAAGCAGCGCGTCTTGGTGACGCGCGCCAGCCTTTTGCGAGACGGCAAAACAGGCATTGAAAACTCTCCAGTTGACGATTGACCGATTTAAAACCACACCCGTCGCGCCATGAACGCGCGGACGATTCAGGTGTGCCGAATTTCTATTTGAAGCTTAAAAGGCTTCTGTAGGAGTGTTGATTGTTACTGCTCAAGAGGAACGATTTCTCTATCTCACTAGCGAGGCTTGAAAGCGTCGGATACTTCTCAAACCGTCTGACTCATAATCTCACCCGAAACCTTCAACGAAAGCTGCGGGCCAAGAGGCCGTCTTTCCTGTGGTCAGAATCAGGCCGTTCCGTGAGAATATATACTATTTCCTCCATCATTAACAGTCGCCAGCGCGTGCTCATCCCAACTCTCGCGCAGCAGCGCAAGCGGTCAATCCTGAGCGACGATAAAGGGAAAAGTGTGGCCGTTAGAAGCCAATATTCAAGGGGGCCGCGAATCACTAAATCTGATGCGAAACGAGGCGCGCGGGATGCATCGAAGAGGACTTTTCCGCGAGATTTTTGCGACACTTTAGAAGCGATACATTGATGGGCCAACGGCCCCGGCCAGCCTCTTTCACATCGCTCCTATTTATCGGTCGTGAATTTCTGTCCGGGCGTTTTGAGACATTCATCATCGGGCGCGGCTGAAGGGTTGTCGAAGAACGCGGCGACCATCTCTCTGGCGCACTTGCTACTGAACCCGGGCCCGTGCCCCACTCCCGGCACTTCATAGAAATAGCTGTGGCTCAGTGTCCTCGCGGCCAGTCGTCCCCAGGCAGGCGGGGTGTAAGCATCATACTCTGCGGCCAGAATTAACGTGGGGATGCTGCTCCTCACAGGCTCATTCTCCAGGGGACGTGACGCGGGCAGTCCCCACACATCGCATATCGCGGGCAAGGATGCTTGTATCGTGTATCCGCGAAGGCCCGCGTAGCGGCGCGATTGGGCGTTGATGAGACGGCGATTCTCGAACGGCATCTCCTCTCGACACCAGACGGAATAACGCATCCCCAACATATAAAATCCTGGACCAATTTTGCTCTCGGCGTAATCCTTCAAAGGACTATAGTCGCCGCCCGCCACCTGATATATTTTGGCGGGCGCGCTCGCAATCGTTTCGGCGTCCGCCGAGAGCAGATAGTCCAACGCCCAGGTCGTGATGTCATGGCCCGTGAGCCTGATGGTCAGGGTCTCAACGCTTCCCTGCTGCTTGACGTTCACGGATATCGGATGTTGATTGGTCCTGCGCACTAAATCATAGAAAAGCTTTTCCAGTCTCGGATACGACCTGGCGCACGCGCCGTCGGCGGCGCAGTTAGCGAAGAGCACTTTGAGAGCACGCACGGCCCCATCAACGCCAGTCTCGTCGTAGTTGACTGAAGGAGCCAGGACGGATTCGAGCGCGACGCTGCGAATTCCTCGCGGGTAATCTCGCATGACTTCCAACATGAGCCTCGAACTGTAAGACACGCCGTAGAGATTCCACTTCTCATAACCGAGTACGCGGCGCAGGTCTTCTATGTCGGCTGCGCTTTGCACGCTATCGTAGCCCGTGAGGTCTACGCCATCTTTTACTAGACGGTCGCGGCACGTCCTGGCAGCCAAGACCTCGCGCCCGATAGCTGTCCTCTCATCCACACCCGACCTCGCATTGCTCACCTTCGCCGCATCAACTTCCGGGCAATCCAGTTTGGGCTGAGCGTAGAGCGTGCCTCGCTGCTCGAAGATAACCTCATCACGATTGTTCAGCCAGGGCGAAGACCTCCTGCCTCTGACCATCCTCAGAGAGCTTGCGCCAGGCCCGCCCAAGGTCCGCAAGACAGGGTCGGGGGCAGGCGTCGCGCTGTTGCTCTTCAAGATGATAACGGGAAGTTTGATGAGGCGACTCTCTTTGCGCTCGCGGTTCTCAGGCACGACCAGATAGCCGCATCTGGCCTTCTCTTTTTCCGTTTCCGGCACGGCAATCGCGCATGGCGCAGTCTCAAAACGCGGCACGGAATTTTGCGCGGCATCAATCTTCGACGAAGGCTTCGCCAGCGATTGTGGGCCACTAAAATTTGAGATGAACGCCGCGCAAAGAAGATAAAAGGAGATGAGAGAAGTCGTCTTGTGATATCTCATTGGTTCGGTTCTCTTAGCGAAAGCGTTGGCCGAATTGCTCCGTGCCGAAAGTGCCGATGCCGTTGAGGCGGAAGCTGAAGACGAAGCGATTTTCGGCGCGGAGGCCGAAGTGGTAGTTGTTGTATTGCGCGGTGACGGCGCAGCAGTCCCAGGCATAGCCGAGCGTGGCCGTCGAACTGAGGAGCGCGCGATTGGTGCTGCTCGGCTGGTCGCGGAAGTTGAAGAAGAGCGAGAGGCCGCCGAAGAGTCCACGGTCGGTCTTGCCCAGAAAGATGGAGGGAACCCACTGCGAGCCGCGTATCGTGCCCGGCTCTTTGCCGTTGACATCGGCGAAGCGGGCCAAGGACGGAGAGAGTTCTATCGCGCGCGTGTAATAGAAAGTTTGATAGGCGCGGATGAGGGCGCGCGTGAGGCCGAAGGTCGCGGCGATGTTGCGCAAGCCGCCGCCTTGCGTGTCTATGTCCGCGCGCACGTCTGCGAACAGGTCTCGGCTCGGACGATAGCGCGCTTCCAAATTCACCGGAGAGAAACGGCGCGGCACGCCGCCATAAGAGAAGCCGGAAAAGGTATTGATAGGATAGAACTGGTTACGCCTGCCAGGCTCAAGCGCGCCGCCGAACGTCGGGTCGAAGAAATACTTGACGCGCAGAGTGATGGTGAGAGCCTCATAAGGTTGAGCGGAGAGCGGGTTCTTCTTTCCCGCAGCCGCACGCGCCGCCGCGCTGCTCACGTTCTCCGTCGAGCGGCGCGTGAAGAAACGGTTCGCCACGCCAAACTCTATCTCGTTAGTATCGGCCACTGTGTCAACGTAGTCGAAGCGTATGAGCCGCTCGAAATTGCTGACGCCGCCGATCTTGCGATAAGTGAAGTAAGGCTCTATGACATGGCGAAAGAAAAAGTTGCCGTCTTGGTGTCGGAAGTTGCGCGCCAGCGCGGGCGGCCTCACGTCAAGTTCAAACTCTCCGTAGCCGCGCACCACGTCCCTGCTCAAAATCAGCCGCGTCGTCGGGTCAATCGAATTCGAGTAGTAGGTCGCGCGGATTCCGCCAGTGCCAGTGATGGACCAGCCGTTATTGAAATGAAGCGGGACGGCGAATCGCGGATGCACATCCAGGCGTTGAACGATGGACGGCGTGATGATGGGCACGCCTCCCGTGTCCGTCTGAAAGAGGCCGGTATCGAAGGGCGTCTCTTTCCGGCTCACGCCTTCGAGACCGCCCTCTATGGAAAAATAGACGGGCACGCGCTCGAAGTAATGCAGCGCGGAGGGACGCTTGTCCAGCGTCACGCTCGGAGATTCGCGGATGCGTATGCGCGAGTTGACGAGCGTCGTGACCTGCGAGCGGGCCAGGAAATTAAAGCTGTAGTCTCCGAAGTTTTTGTTGACGAAGACCTGCGAGCGTTCCTCCGGCGAGATGGCCTGTTGAAGCGTGTCGGAGAATATCTGGCGATAAGCGAGGCTCGAAGTGATGTTGACATCGGCGGCGGCGATAAAGCCGTTCGGAAAATAATGCACGCCGTCAACATAAAAGCTTGAGCCGCCCTGGTTCGGGTGGTCCGCGTCCGCGTGTGGACCAAAAATTCTATCCTTGACGCCGTAGAAACCGAAGTTGAGAAACGAGCGCGAGTTGGCGCGCGTCCGCACGTCCATGCCGAGGCCCATGCCGCGCTGCGTGTAGATGTCGTTGCGCACGGTCACGTCAGCAGAGCGGCCCAACGTCTGGTAGTAAGCGTTCGAGACGCGAAAACCTTTATTGCCTGAGCCGCTAAAAGTCGGCGTCAGAAAGCCCGAAGCGCGGTCGCCCTTCTTAATCGAGATGGAAGCATAGGGCAGGTAAATAATCG
>JAXDFO010000510.1:0-6292 GCA_034665545.1 Blastocatellia bacterium | reverse complement strand
GAAAGCTTCCTGGCAACCGTCGAAAGGCTTTTAGAACAAGGATCATGACGGAAATCATAGGGTGGGTGAGCTCCTTTATACTGGTCCTGACAATCGGGAAACAGGTTTACAAGCAGTGGCAGGATGAGACCAGCGAGGGCGTTTCAAAATGGCTCTTCATAGGACAACTGGCGGCCTCGCTGGGTTTTACGATCTATAGCTGGCTGGTCCATAATTGGGTCTTCGTCGTGACGAACGCGGTGATGCTGGTCAACGGCCTGCTCGGCCTCTGCATCGTCATTTATCACAGGAGGCGCAAGAAGAAGGGGCAGCAAGGCGCGGGCGGAAAAGGAAGCGCGAAAGGCAAACTGGAAGCCGAGCGCGCTTGAGAAAGTGAAACACTCTAGGGTTTGATTATGAACGAACGAGATTTTTTTAACGAGAGACAGGAAGTGAAGCGGGCGACCTTTAGCTGCCCGCATTGCCGCGAGCGCGCCGAGTATGACGTGCGCTGGCTCACCCGTACGAAGAAGAGCGCGCTGCCTCGCGGGGCCAACGAGCAGGACAGAGCGCGCTTCGCCAAGTCGCGCGACTACATGGTTCGCATAGACGACATGCTGGCCTGTCGAAACTGCCGCAAGCGTTTCGATATTCCCAATTCGCAATCCGTCGTCTTCATTTGACGGCGCGGAATTAATGGTCCAACCGAAATTAATGGGCCGGTAAAAATCTTCCGAAGAAGAGGAGACCGCTTGAGATGGATGAATTGATTCAACAGGTTTCGCAAAGGACGGGTCTTTCCGAAGAGAAGGCGCGGGAGGCCGTCCAGACGGTCTTAGGATTTTTGAAAGACAGGCTGCCGTCCTCGCTCGCGGGGCAGCTTGACTCTGTGCTAGACGGCGCGGGCGGGACCATCGCCAGCGCGGGCGGCGCGTTAGCGGACCAGGCCGGAGACGTGCTCGGCGGACTCGGCGGCATGCTCGGCGGCAAGAAGGATTAAACTTAAAGACTAAGCCCTCGCCAAAACTTCTTTAACTTCTCTGAATGTCCCGCGTCATCTGCACACGATGACGCGGGACTTTCTTTTAGGCGTTCAGGCGCGATTACAGGACCACTCTCACAGGCGCAAAATTGGACCAGCCGTAGAGCTATTTATTGCTGGTCCAATTAATGCTGGTCCAGCAGGCAACCAGAGTCCTCGCTCTGAGCATCAATAAGCTGTTCCACCCCCTTGTGGAGTTCGTTCACAGAGGTCTCGCTTTTCGCCTCACGCCGAACGAACGCCATCTTCAACTACAAAAAGAACTCTGAGACGACGCTTTTTCGCCCTGTTGAGAAAGCTCCTCAATTGTTCCTAACCGTCTATACTTGCTTGCCCTCGGTTTCCTGGCGGGCAATGATTGTCCTTAATCTCATCAAAGTTTAAGAAGGAGAGTTTATGAATCTTTTGCAACATGCCAGGCCCGGCGATGGATGGAAGCGCATCCGCATCGGCCTGGGCCTCATGCTGGTCCTCATCGGAGGCGTATCTTTGTCGCAGGCGCAGGAGGCTGTCGGCGCGGGCGCGGCGAAACAGGAGTTGACGATGACAGACTTGCTCAAATTGCCCGGCAAGGTTCTGGCCGAGGGCACTAACAGAAAAGCTGTCGGCAAGTTGAAGGTCGCCAGTTATCGCGTCGAAGAGGTCGCGCTGCCGCAGGCGCAGGAGGTCGAAATTCGCGGCGCGAAGGTCCAGGCGACGAAGGCTTTTCGCTTGACCCTGATTGGCGGCCCGTTCCCCGTGCGCGCCATGCCGCCCGTCATCTGGATAGACGATGAGGCGGTCGGCTACGGTGTCGAGAATGAAGACCTGACGGAGATAACGGTCTTGACTTATGACCTCACCTTACTGCGCGAGGCAGCGACCCTTTATCTCTCCTATGGAGATAAGAAGAACAAAATTGACCGCGAAGAAGTGCCGGAGAAGCTCAAGCTCGCGCAGCCTAAAGGAGACGATTAATGAAGACCGGATTGCGATTTTATGTTCTCACCTGTTTGGCCCTCTTCCTGTTGCTGGCGGGGGCGCAGCTTGCCGCCGCGCAGACGCCCGATCCGGGCGCGCCCGGCCCTTATGCTGTGACGCGCGAAGAGTATAACTACGGCAACCAGGTTTTTAAGCCGGTGGGCTTTCCCATCAACGTCGAGTTGATAGCCTCCGTACATCATCCGACAGACATGACTGCGGGGCCGTTCCCCTTAATCATCTTCCTGCACGGACGCCACGCCACCTGCTACAGGAATACGACGGCCACTTTGCGCTGGCCCTGCCTGTCCAGCGAGCAGCCGATTCCCAGCTACAAGGGTTACGACTACATCGCGCAGACGCTCGCCAGCAACGGCTATATCGTCGTCTCCATCAGCAGCAACGGCATCAACGCTTATGATAATCAGACGGCGGATTACGGGGCACAGGCCCGCGCCGAATTAATCCAGCGTCATCTGGACCAGTGGAAGACTTTCAACACGACGGGCGCTGCGCCCTTCGGCACGAAGTTCGTCGGCAAGGTCAATCTCGCGCGCGTCGGCACGATGGGCCACTCGCGCGGCGGCGAGGGAGTCGTCAAGCATTTCGTCTACAATGCCTCGCTCGGTTCTCCCTACACGGTGCGGGCCGTCTTCCCGCTCGCGCCCGTTGACTTCAACCGCCCCGTCATCAATAACGTCGCCCTCGGTGTCATCCTGCCTTACTGCGACGGCGACGTGAATGATAACCAGGGCGTGCATTACTACGACGACGCGCTCTACAACGTGACGGGCGATACGGGGGCCAAGCACACGATACAGGTGATGGGCGGCAATCATAACTACTACAACACTATCTGGACGCCCGGCGGCTTCGCGGCTGGGACCGCAGACGATTGGACCGCTTACACGACGGGCGGCAGCGCCGATTCGCAATGCGGAACGGGCACGGGCAACAAGCGACTGACGGCAGCGCAACAGAAAGGCACGGGCCTGGCTTACATCTCCGCGCTGATGCGCGCTTACGTCGGCGGCGAGAGCCAGTTTCTACCGATCCTGACGGGCGCAGCCGCGCCGCCCGCTTCTGCGCAGACGACGGATTTGCACGTCTCGTATCACGCGCCTGATGCGGCCACAACCAGGCGCGATGTCAATCGCCTGTTGGATTCAACCAACCTCACGACGGACACTCTGGGCGGCGCGAGCACGCAGGCGGGGATGACTCCGCACGACCTCTGCGGCGGCGCATCTCCACAGCCCGCGCAGTGCCTGCCGACGACGCAAGCAACCAGCAGGCAGCCACACACGGTCGTCAGCGCGCTTTCGACCAAGCGAGGCTTGAGCCAGTTGAGAACGGGCTGGGCCAATTTAAACTCCACTTACGCGAACGACCTTCCGGCGGGTTCGAGAGACGTGAGCGGCTTTCAGGCGTTTCAGTTTCGCGTCAGCGTCAACTATAACGACCTTCGCAACCCGTCCAACACGCCGCAGAACTTCAGCGTGATTCTGACGGATGGGACGGGAGCGACGGCGAGCGTGCGCGTCAGCGATTATTCAAACTCGCTCTTCTACCCGCCGGGAACGACCGTCTCCGTGCCCAAGATTTTCCTCAACACGGTGCGCCTTCCCCTGACCGCCTTCACGGGCATCAACCTGACGGACGTACGTTCCGTGCAATTCAAGTTCGACCAGACGCCGCAGGGCGCGCTACAGATTTCCGATCTCGCCTTCGCCAACGCTCCGACCGTTCAATAACGAACACGGCCCCGGGCGAACAACGAAAGGGCGTCGTTAGTGTGCATACTAACGACGCCCTTTCGACCGGCCTGTCCGCTTTGACTTAAGCCTCCCGGCGTGCCTTCGCGTTTACTGAGAGCACTCGCGGTTGTTGTGCGTCACGGCGGAACTGAACCTCGATTGATATTCAGCCGAGGTGATGAAGGAGCAGACCATGCCTCTGTAGTTGTTCGGCTCTTTGTTATCGAGCACGTTGAGCCAGAAGTCGAAGCCCTCCCGCTCAGGGTTGCGCTTCAAGTATCCGAAGTACTGCATCAGGACGAAAGACTTGTTGTACTCCGCTTGCTTGAAGCTGTCAGTCTCAATCGCCGCTTGCAGGGCCAGCGAGCGACTCTGGTTGAGATTGCCACCCGCGTTGTACTGCGCGATGAGACGGGCGCGTTCCGCTCCCAGGTCAACGGCGGAAGAGTTACGCATCGTGCTCAGCAGCGCGTCAACGAAACTCTCCGCAGTGGTATCGCCAGCATACTTCTGCGCGAACTCCGGCCTCTGCACAAAGGCATCTGCAAAGGCCGCCCTGCTCGCGTCCAGGTCAGAGCCCGCGAGCACCTGCTGGCGATCAGAGGCGAACTCGCCATAGTCGAGTTGACGACCTAACGCGCCCTTGTACAAGCGATAGACGAAGGAGCCTGTGTGCTGGTATTCCTTCTCCATGAAGAAGGCGGCCGCGACATCCACCCGGCGGGCGCGCAGGCAGGCGTCATCGTTTCCGCACCTCTCGATTTCATTGGTCCAGTAAGCGAGTCCTCCATCATCGGCTTCGCGTCCGAGGAAGTCCACGTATTGCTGTCGGACGAAAAACATCTCCGTGTCGAGCGGGTTCGCGGTGGCGATTGAATCGGGCATCGCGTTGAAGACCGCCTCCGTCTCCGCCGAGACGAGAGAGAAGGAGCGCGAGCCGGGGTTGAAGCTATAGTTGGCCCGCGTGGGTGTGACGGTGTAGAAGTGGCCCGTGTCCACCCCGTTGAAAGAGTATCTGCCGTCGCTGTCTGTGATGGCCCGCGCGGTCTTGTCACCGTTAAGCGTGACCATGACACCGGCCAGAGGCGTCCCGTCGTTCGTGGCTATCTGTCCTTTGATGACAGCCCCGGCGGCGGTCGGCCCGGTCGCGGCATTGCTGTTCCTGGAAATCGCCAGCAGGTAATCGCCCGTATCGCCGAAGTTGCTGTTGACCTGGATGTAGTAAACGCCGCTCGTCTGGATGCGGTAGACGAGCGCCTCTGCGTTTGAATTGGGCGTGGTGCCCAGGAGAGTGCCGGGGCTTGGCGTCTGGTCCGAAGTGAACTCGGCGTCGTTCACAGAGAGGAGCACCGTCGTTCCGTCCGAGGCTAAAAGAGTGAGCGTTCCGTCAACGGTCGTGGTGTCGCGTGTCGGGTCGCCGTCGTAACCAGCGAAGATGATGTCGCCCGCGCTGGCGTTGAAAACATAAGTGTCAACGTCGGTGGAAACGGGAATCGTGCCGGAGAAGTATCCGAGCGGGCTGGTATTGGCCGTGGCGGTCGTGTCGTTCGGCTCCGTTTCGGGAACGGCGGCTGCGCTTGGCGGCTCGACCACTCCGTAGAGACGATAAGGCTGGCGCGGCGCGCCCCCGAATGAACTGACCTGGATGTATGTGTTGGGGCCGACGACGGGCGTGCCTCCGACGTTGGGCGCGAGATTGCCGAAGGGGAAGAAGTTATTGTCGTCATCATATTCAAGCGTGTCTGTGGTGGTGGTGACGCGCATGTCGAAGTCCGAGCCGTTGGCCGCGCTGCCGTCCACCATGGCGAAGACTCTCTGGCCCGGCACGGTCACGCCGAGCGAGTAATAGTCAAGGTCCGTGCCAGGAGTAATCGTTCCCTCGACGCCGAAGACGTTAGGGTTAGCCGTCGCGGGCGTATCGTTCGGCTCCGTCTCCTGCTGGCACTGGGAGACCTCTATCTGGAAGGCCGTGGTCGTGCTTGAGGTGGGCTTATCAACAAAGATGTAGACGGTCTGCCCGGCGGTCATCGCCTGGCACAAGACCTCTTCGGAGGCTTGCACGGCGTTGCGGTTGGCAGCCATCAGGCAGGTCGCTACAGTGACGGGCGTGCCGGGCGTCGCCGCAGGGCAACTGCTCGCCGTATAGAGAACCATGTCGCCGACGCCCGATGGGTCCGTCAGCTTGAAAGAATAATTGTCCGCCTGCGGGGCCGTGAAAGAGTAGACGGCATCGCCGCCGTCTGCGATTGAGGCGGTTTGCCCGACGCCGGTGAAGCAGGCCGCGCCGGAGAGTTGATAATCGTTGACGGCGGTGGAGAGTGTGCCATCCACACGCTTGCGCAGTTGCAACGGGATCGCCGTCGAGCAATCGTCGTTGGCGACGGCCTGCGGCACGATGACGCGAGGGGCAGTCGCCTGCTGTCCAACTCTCGCTTCGCCGCCTTTAACTCTCGCCTTCTGCGCAGAGGACTTGAATTGTGTCAGGGGAAGAACGAGGAGCGCGGTGAAAAAAAGAGTCGCTCCCAAAATGACGTAGACACGATGTTTGCCTGGG
>JAXDFO010000509.1:0-9364 GCA_034665545.1 Blastocatellia bacterium | reverse complement strand
ACGGAATGCTGACCATCGCAGTGATGCCAGATGAGGGCAGCCGTTTTATTAAGGCAGTGTGCTTTGTCCGATTGCGTGTCGTAGACGAGCACTTCGTCCGCCAATTCTCTGACTACCAGTCCCTCTTGGCGCGCAGTAGGAATCGAATTCATCAGTCTCCCGCCCGTACTTCATAAAAATAATAGAGCAAAAGTGTTTTAAGTCTAAATTCATTTGAAGTCAACTGTTAATTTGAAAGCCTTCGTGCAGCATGCGCTATTGCATAGACTCTATGTTTCTGGCATCCTCAATCGCAAGCCAGAAAATTTCAATACACTTTCAATGAGGAGGAGAGGGAATGTCTGAAGAAGCAAATCCCGAACAGGTCTCGGAACAATCGGCCACATCATCAGGTCTGCTGCTATCCGTGGAGCCTTTAGATGGCGCGGGCCCGCTCAGCGCGTCGTCGGCTGACACCTCGGATACGGACACCGACATGCAGGACGAATCGGACGGAGCCTCGGATGCTGACGGCACGGACGAATCGGACTCTGACGGCAGCGACGCCGGAGGCGACGACTCCGACGGTTCGGACGGCGGAGACTCTGACGGCTCGGACACGGGCGGCGGCCTGCTTGGTGATTCCGACGGCACGGATGTGACCGCCGATTCCGATGGTAATGATTCTTAGGTGATTTATTTGCACGCTCCACATGGAAGGCATGGTCTTTAATTCTCTGGAAAAGTTATTGGAGCCATGCCTCCCAACGGAGTTCCTCGCTTCCTCCTGGGGAAAGAGTCACAAGCATATACCCGGCTGGCCCGGAAAGTTCGCAGGGCTTTTGCCCTGGCGGCAGTTGAACGAGATTCTGAGCCGCCATCGCCTGGACTTTCCGCGCCTGCGCCTGATGCGCGACGGCAAGAGCCTGCCCGTCGCTTCTTACCTGCGACACACGACCGCCACTCGTCACAAAGTCTCCATCCCGCGTCTGCGCAACGTTCCTTTAACTAAACATCTGCGTGAAGGCGCGACGCTCGTTCTTGATGCGGTGGACGAACTCTACGGGCCGCTCGAAGAGTTGGCCCAGGAACTCGAACTGCTCTTTCGAGAGCACATTCAAATCAACGCCTACGCGGGCTGGCAGACCTCTCGCGGCTTCGACCTGCACTGGGACGATCACGATGTCTTCATCCTACAGGTGACGGGCCGCAAGCGTTGGAGCGTCTACGGCATGACGCGCCCCTCTCCGCTCGCCAGAGATGTAGAGACGAGCCAGCGACCGACGCACGAGCCGCTCTGGGAAGAGACATTGGTGGATGGAGATTTTCTTTACATCCCGCGCGGTTGGTGGCACGTCGCGCGCCCCCTCGCGGAACCCACCCTGCATCTCACCGTCGGCATACACAACCGTACGGGCGTGGACCTCCTGCACTGGCTGGCGGAGCGCATGCGCTCAAGCGAGGCTTTCCGCAGAGACCTGCCGCGCCTCTCCGATAGCGACGCGCGCAAAGAGCACATGAAGCAGTTAAGAGAAGAGCTATTCGCGCAGTGGGACGCGTGCCTCCTTGATAGATACGAGAGGGAGTTGGACCAGAACGCTTTGCCCCGCGCTCAACTGAGTCTGCCGTGGAGCGCGACCGCAGAAATCCTGCCCTCGACGGATGATGCGCTGCTTCGCTGGACCGCGCCGCGCCCTGTAACCTGGCGCGTCGAAGCGGGCGCGATAGAGTTTGCCTCTCATCAAAAACGCTGGCGGTTTGCCCCTGCGGCTTTGAACATTCTGAACGCGCTCGCGTCGCGCCGCGTCTGCTCCATCAGAGAGTTGTGCGAACTCTCCGAGGGCCATCTTGAAAAGCAAACCGTTCGCGCGTTTCTCTCCGAACTGGTCCAGCACGGGCTGCTCGCAATCGCCCTCGAATAACTGCCAAGCGATGAGCCAACTTTTCTACTGTTCAGAGCTATCACGCCATGCCGCCGAAAAGAGTTACGGCACGGCCTCCATCGGCCTGGTCTGGTTGCTCATAGAGTACCCGCCCGCCTGGGGGCCGCACGCCCTCAAGGATAGCTCCTTCTCGCCACGCCTTAAAGAACACTTGAACCGCATCCTTAAGACCATCCCGCGCTCCAGGCTACTCTTCATCAAGCAGGAACCGGGCAAGAAAGAGCGTCTCAAATTCTTCGTCGTGCGCAGCCGCGAGATCGAACCCTTCATCGTCAAATTCGAGTTGGACCATCATGAGCAGTTGTTGGAGGTTGATATCGCGGCGGCGGCTTCTGGAAACTTGAGCGCGGGCGGCGTGTTATTGGACCAGCCGCTCTTTCTGGTCTGCACGCATGGCAAGCGAGATAAGTGCTGCGCCAAGTTCGGCTATGCTGTTTACAAGTCGTTGCGCGAGGGTTCGGGCGCGGACGCGTGGCAGTCTTCGCATGTCGGCGGCGACAGGTTCGCGGCCAACCTCATCTGCTTTCCGCACGGACTCTTTTACGCGCACGTCACGGAAGGGGGCGGGCCTGCGATTGTTGAAGAGTACAGGCGCGGGCGGCTGGTCCTCTCAGAGTACAGGGGGCGCGCCTGCTACTCGTTCCCGGTGCAGGCGGCGGAATTCTTCATACGCAAAGAGACGAACTTGAACGGGCTGGACCAGCTAAGATATCTGGGCCAGGAACGAATCGAGGAAAACACCTGGCGCGTCCGTTTCGTCACGAAGGCCGGAGGCGTCGTGCATCAGGCGCAGGTCGCTAGCCGCCTCTCCGAGTTTCAAACACAGATTACCTGCCATTCGAGCGAGGCGAAAAGCGTCACGCAATTTCATCTGGAAGACTACCAAACGCTCTGAATGGTAAAGGGTTATTTCGCTCTAGTTTTTAATGGGGAATGAACTTCACCACAGAGACACAGAGGACACAGAGTTTACACGGAGGAGAAGCGAGCCTCTGTGCTCGGTCCGTGTTCTCTGTGTCTCTGTGGTGAACACCCCTTCCTAATTCACACAAGACTGTAAAGACCTTGCTCCGCATCCTTTCGGATAACAATTCGTTGACAAACAATTCTAAATATTGTTTAATACGAGTGCCGCTATTGCCGAAGGAGGCAACGTGCGGCACCGCTCTTTACAAGACGACGGTTGCACACGATAAGGGCAAACCTGCCGCGAGGCAGGGACGCAAAGCCGTGAGTCTCTACAAGTTACGGGCGCAAGGCGGCGAACGCCGCGCGCTCCCGAAGTTGCAGAGATTGTCTGGTTGCCGAAGGCAAAAGGTTTCCTGGCCGGAATTATTCGCTCCCTCAGCCCTGACTCGGATGGTTCCGCCCGTTGCCTCTCAGACTTTCCTTCCGCTTCAAACCAGACGCACAAAAGTTCAATAGCTCTTCTCTTATTCTCGCCCGCACGAGCCTTCATGCTCCGCGCGCGAGAGAAGGCCGAAGCCGTCGTCTCTTCGACACGCCCATCCGCGCTCATGGTCAGGCGCGGCCACACCTTTTAAGGAGATCATCTGATGAACAAGAAAATGCTGGTCGCCGCCCTGGCGCTACTCTGCCTCACTTCCATCAACGCGCTCAAGGTCAACGCGCAATCATGTCCGAGCTCAACGGTCGAGACGTTCGGCTCTCACCGTCCTCTGCCAATTGACAAGAGCCTGCAATCTCAAATCGAAATCACCTACTTCACCACCAACGACCCGAACGCCTTCATCAGCGAGAGAGACGGAATCAAACAGAGCGCGACTTATACGCACCTTGAGACGGCGCAGTTTGTCGCCCGTCTCGAAAAGATGGAGAGAGACGGAGTGGCGGGCATCAGAAAGCAACAGTCCGTCACCAGCTATCTGGGCGAACTGGCGGGGCTGAACCTGGAGCGCAACGCGAACGTCGCAGAGGCGCGCATGGTCAAGGCTTCGGCGCAGGGCATGAACAGTCTCTATAACAACCTCTACAATCTGGACAGGGAAACGACCGTCGGCGTTTACAAAAATTCGCAGGGCGGCAACGGTTATTACCACGTCGCCCTGCTCTCATCGTTTGTGGATGTGACGGAGAAGGGCGGCCAGAAGGTCACGGACTACGACGCCGACATTCTGCTCAAGCCGGGCGAGACGGCCATCTTCAAACTGACGAGCGACCCTGAACTCAAGCGCAGCGGCGCGGCCCGCAGCTACATGGCCGTGACCATGCGCTCCGTCAGCAACATGAGCCTCGCCTCGCTCAGACGATAGCTCTCTTGCCGCACGCCTTCATGAATCGCTCAACAAGATGAAGCTATCTCTCTATAGTCTCTTCGCCGTCTCCTGCCTCTCGCTCGTGCTCTGGGCCGACCCGGTTGTCATTAACGCGAGCGCAGGCGGCGGCGCAACGGCTCCGAGGCCGGGACAATGCCAGCCGGGCAAGACTTCGCCGGAAGCCTTCGGCTGGCGTTGGAAACCGGATGCCGTGGTCAGGGTCTATTACCTGAATGGACATTTCAAAGAGACGGAAATAGCCGCTCTCTCACGCGCCGTCAATAACTGGAACGACGCGCTGAAGGAGATGGACAACGGCATTCGCTTCATCGTCGGCGGCGAAAGCGAGAGCGTCGTCAGGGATGATGCGAGCATCACAGTCATGCGCGGCATCCCTGCGAAGAAGGAACGGCTGGGCGAGATTCGATTCTTTTCCACATCGAACGGAGTGGTCCGCATGACCATGACGATGAGGCCGGTCGTCATGGACCCGGACGCCCTGACCAGTTTGATGACGCATGAACTCGGACACTCGCTCGGTCTAGCCGACTGCTACGAATGCAAGCGCGGCACGACCGCCATGGCCGCCTTCAAGGATAATAACAAGGGCAACGACGTGTACCAGCCGAGCGCGTGTGATAAATATGTGGTCGCTGCCGGATACGCCAGCCAGTCAATCGCGCGAGGGCTTTAACAGTGCGCGGAACACTAATCTAAAACTCGCGCCTGTCAGATGTGTGGCGGCCCGACCTTTTTATACTCACCGTCGAAGGTGACGTTGACCCCGCCGCACATGGCGTTGTCATCCGTGATGGTGGCGTTGCCTGTGCCGAAGGTAATCGTGAGGCGGCAGCCGTTCTCCATGCTCTTGTCTTCGTAGATAATCTTTCGTCCCTGCAAGGCGAAGACGCCGTCTATATCTCCCACATGCACGGGCCGTCTTTCGGGGTCGTCTCCCTGGCCCACCCATAACGCGACGCCCTCGACCCTGTAGCGTCCGTCCTTCAAGAGCCACACGTTGAGCGTGCCCGCGTCCTTGTCGAAGCGGCCTCGAAAGAGTCTGCGATACTGCCCGCTCAGTTGGTCCTGCGCGCTCGCGGCTGGAATGTGCCCGCCATCCTGGACCATCGCGCTGAAGGGCAACTGTTTTTTTCCGGCGGCGGCTGGTTCCCAGTAGCCTTCAATCCAATCGGGGGTGACAAACTTTCCCGTAAAGTTTCCCGTTCGCGTCCCGCGCTCGTCAAACTCATCAATCGAGAATTCCTTCTCGTCATAGAGTTTCCCGTTCAATCGCAAACTCTTCCCGATTCTCTCGTAAGAGTATGAGCCGGTCAGCATCTCGCCGTTGCGCTTGAGGCTGATGCGGACCCTCAGAGTGTTATTGATAGTGCCCGCGAACTCTCTCTCGTCCTGCGTTGGAAAGGGAAGGGCGCGCGCCTCTCGTCGTGGCGCGACGAATAGCATCAAACAGGCGACGACCATCAAGAATATGAGAACACGCATGCTCCTCCCAGATGCGATGGTACGGACTTTAGCCACATCTTTCATAGCCACGCTCTCATCCTTTCATGAGTTCTCGACCTGCACGCCTTTCCAGAAGGCCACATAATTCTTTATCTCCTGCGCGGCCTCTTTCGGCTCAGGGTAATACCATGCGGCGTCCCTGTTGCTGCCATCATCCACGACGACGTTGTAGTAGCTGGCCTGTCCCTTCCAAGGGCAGGTCGTCTGCGTCTTGCTCTCCTGAAAATATTCCCTGTTGATGGAGTCGGGCGGAAAATAGTGGTTGCCCTCCACCACAATCGTCCCGTTGCTCTCGGCCAGCACCTTCTCGTGCCACATAGCTTTCATAAATTCTCCTTTGTCTTCTCTCGGATATTATCAGTTTGATGACAGGAATATACCCTTTTGGACAACCTTATGAAAAGAGACGACATCGAAAGTAACCGGTTAATGCACTGCCGCCGCGCTGCACGTCACGGTTGATTGAGCAGCCAACCCCCCGACAGTTATGCTCCATAAACCGTCAACTTCAAACTGTAGACCGCCAGGTTGGTTGAGAACACAAAGACACAAGGGGACCTCATGAAAAAGATAAGCTCTCTCATCGCACTAGCCTCGTTTCTACTCTTCTGCAATCTCAACGCTTCTGCCCAGATAACCAACACCAACAGCGTGGTCAGCCCTGGCCCGCTGACCATCACCGCAGACGTGGATAATGCGGGCGGGGCGTCTCAGCGCATTGACTTCACCACGGGGTCCGGGGCCAATACAAGCATCCGCACCAGCATCGTCGGAGACCGCGTCGGCATCGCGCAACCCAACCCGGAGGCGGCGATTCATTTCGGCGGGACGACGCTCGGCGGCGCGACGCAGATTATGCGCATAGACGGCAAGGAGCCGGGCGCGGGCGACATAGGACTCGTCCAGACGAGCACGTTCAATGCCTACACGCCTCTGAATCCAGTCTTCACGGGCAGTTACGACCAGGTTTTCAAACTGGGCTACAACGTCGCCCCCTCTGGAAAACAGGTTGACGGCGAACATCTCTTCTCCATCAATAACGAATCGAAGTACGTGACGACGGAGGGACGCGCCTTTAACGAATTCTATCTTGAGTATGTCTCTCGCGGAGGCGATGTCAGCTATCGTCCTTTCGGCATCACGATTGACCTTGACACTAACGCGAGCACGCTGGGGTTGTACGCGGACGTGGTAGTTATAGGAGACAGGAACCAGCAGAACCCCTGGCTCGTCTTCGGCAACTCTCCGAACAACCAGGGCACTTTCCAAATTCTCCAGAACGGCAAGATTGATTTCGCAGACCGCACGACGCCCATCATCACGATGGCCGGGCAGAACCTCTTCAGCCGCGCCTCTGTCAACAAGTTCAAGGTCTTCGAGGGGAGCCTGAGCAACGACGATACCGTCAACTTCTTCAGTAAGGACAGTATTAACGCTCATATCATGACCCTCACAGTGGGAGGCGTCGAAGGGCCTGACCGTGAAAGAGGCATCAGGTGGATACCGGGCGGCGGATTTCAGGTCCAGTATCCGGACGCCAGTTGGCGTTATATCAATGATGAAGTGCCTTCCTACCTACAGCTTTATCAAGCCTATCGCTTGCTCGGCAAAAACGTGGGCGACACGGTCGAGTTGGGCACTCTGACCGGAACGACCGTCAACGCCGAGATAGAAGTCAAGGACTTCAGTTCTTCGATTGCGCAGTCTTACAGGCTCGTGGCGAACGGCAGCAACTACACCGGAAACGACTGGCGCGAATTGAACCCCACCTATACAACAGGCTATCGCAACGGCGAAAATATAGCCGTGGACGTGAAGCAGGCCAATTCGCAGACCGTCGTGCGCTTTCGTCGCACGGCCAGTTCCAATACGAGCGTCGCCAACATCACGGCGGTCGTCAAATATTACGGTCGCAATTACGAGGGCGTCTTCGTCCCTTCGGAAGCGACGGGCAGCAACGGGACCATCATAGGCCAGTACGGGCACACCGCGCTCACGCAGGGGATGTCGCGCGCGGCCTTCTTCGGCCTGCCTCAGACAGACGGCACGCAAACAATCTTTATAGGCGATACGGAGCACGCGCCAACGACGAACCCGCAGGCCGGAGGGCTGCTCTATTCGGAAGGCGGCGCGCTCAAGTGGCGCTCGCCCGGCGGCAGGGTCACGACGATTGGCCCAAACTAAGGAGAAGAAGCGTTGAGAAAAATATTTTACGCCGCGAGTTTCGTGTTCGTGCTGGCCTTCTCGGCAACCGCCCAACAGCCACAGCAACAGCCGACGCCCGCTTCCAATACCACCGAGTCGCACACCACGTCTCGTGCGGATAAGGCTGTGGGCGTCACCAAACTGCCTGAGGCTGTCTCTGCGCGCTACAGGCAGTTGCAGCAGCAGATAGAGGAAGTCCAGCGCAACGCCCAACAGCAGGTCCAACTGCTCCAGCTAATGCAGCAGAACGCCCTGCTCGAAGGCATGCTTGAGCTCGGCCTGACCAAAAAGCAGGTCGAGTCAATGGTCCTCTCCACGGAGGGCACGGACCTCGTGCTCAAACCCAAACCGCAGACCGCAACGCTCCCGACAGAGAACCCGTCAGCGAAAACAACTCTAAAGCTTAACTGACAAGGGGAAGAGAAGAAGGCGGGCGTGACATCAATTCACGCCCGCCTTCTTCTTTATTGGTCCAACTCTCTATTGGTCCAAAGGGCTGCGCACTCCCTTTCCTCCGCGATTGAGCACATGCGTATAGATCATGGTCGTAGAGACATCGCTATGGCCCAACAATTCCTGAATCGTGCGTATGTCATACCCGTCTTCCAGCAGGTGCGTGGCAAAGCTATGCCTGAGCGTGTGACAGCTTGCGCGCTTGCTGATGCCTGACGCTTTGATAGCTCTTTTAACAGCCGTCTGAAGAATATCTTCCGAGATATGATGCCGTCTCCTCTGGCCGGAACGCGGGTCAACCGACAACTTGCTCGCCGGGAAGGCCCATCGCCAGCCCCACTCCCTCGCCGCGCTTGGATACTTGCGTTCCAGAGCATACGGCAGATTGACATTGCCGCACCCATGCTCCAAATCATCCTCATGCGTCAGCCTCGCAAACTCTAGCTGCCGTTTCAAAGGCACGACCAGCGATTGCGGCAACATCGTTCGCCGGTCCTTCTCCCCCTTGCCATCCCTCACAGTAATCTGCCTGTAACCGAAGTCTATATCCTTAACGCGCAAACGCACGCATTCCATCACTCTCAAACCGGAGCCATACAACAAACTCGCCATCAAGTGCTGCACGCCGCTCAGGTGACTGAAGATGCCTTGCACCTCCTGCCTCGTCAACACCGTGGGCACGCGCCTTGGTTGCCTCGCACGTTCAACCCCCTCTATCCATGGCAACTCTCTATCCAGCACCTCACGATAAAGAAACAGCAAAGCCGCCAACGCCTGATTCTGAGTCGAAGCCGATACCTTCCCCTCCGTCACCAGATGCGACAGGTATGCACGAATCTCCTCGACCCCCATCTCAAGCGGATGCCGCTTCCGGTGATACAGAATGAACCGCTTAACAATCCCCACGTAAGCCTCCTCCGTGCGGATACTATAATGTTTCAATCTGATGTGATGACGAATCTGCTCAAGCAGCGACGGCTTTCC
>JAXDFO010000508.1:0-4536 GCA_034665545.1 Blastocatellia bacterium | reverse complement strand
TAAAGCTTGGATTATTTCTCGTTCGTAGGATTGTGCGGCGCGGGAGTCTCTTTGGTCAATTTAACTCCCAGCCTCCCACTCTCATTATCGGTCCATTTTTCATATCGCTCATGCCACGCCTGAAAGTCTTTGAGAATGCCCTCTCTTTCTTTGACGCGCGCCTTCAGGTCTTTGCGCTGGACGGGCTTGAGCGTGGGTTCGGCGTGAGCCTTGATGCGGGCCAGCAGAGACTTCAAACCGTCGCGCACAGCGTCCGTCTCATCATCCACATGCGGCGCGGCATCGAGCGCGGTCGAGGCTTTGTCAATCTCGCTCACATCGTAGTTATCGAACGCCTTGATGAAAGCCGTCTGTGCATCGTTGACCGCGTTCAGATTAGAGACGAAGGCCGAGACGCCGCTTCCGTCAGAGAACAAAGATGGCGATGCCGCGCTCTCCTGCGGCTTCGGCAACTCCGCCGGGAACCTGCGCTCGACCATGAGAAAACTAGCGGCGACGAGTAACAGCGCGCAGACCTGTAAAGCGTGCCAGATGAGAGGCACGGCAGAGCTCTGCGCGCCCGGCCTCTTGTAGCCGACCATCAGCGCGCACGCCGCGCCCGCCACGAAGCCGCCCAGGTGCGCCGCGTTGTCTATAAAACCTCTCCCCATGTATCCGATGAAAAGATTAATCATGATCATCGGCAGCAGCCCCGTCCCGAACGCGCGCTTAAAGCCTTCCGGCAATTCGTGTCGAAACTTAATGCCGAAGACGAAGAGCACGCCGACCAGTCCGAAGAGCGCGCCCGATGCTCCTGCCGAAGGCATGTCCGTCGCCTTGAACAGAAAACGTCCCACCGAACTGACGTGCAAGTCCGGCCTCACCGTCAGGTAACTGGCGACGACGCCCGCGACGCCCGTCAAGACCCAGAAGACGACGAACTTCGCGGAGCCGTAAAGCTTCTCGACGTATGGCCCGACCGCCCACAGGCTGTACATGTTGACGAGCAGGTGAATCAGGTTGATGTGTATAAAAACGGGCGTCACGAAACGCCAGTATTCATGGTCGGTGCGGATTAAGTAATTGAGCTTGGCTCCGAAGGCTATGAGCACCGGCTGCGGAAAAGGCTCCAGCAACGGAAGAGTATGCAGACCGCTCTCGGTCCACATCATTAGAAAGACGAAAAAGTTTGCGATGAGAAAGATAATCGTGAAGATGTAAGGGCGACCCAGAACGGCGCGGGCAAACCTTATAGCTTCCCCGTCATGAAGAGAGCCGGGCGCGTCCGCACGCGACGCGGCCAAGCCTCCCTGCGGCATGCCGCAGACCTCGCACGCGCTCTCGCCCGCACCGACCAGCGCACCACAATTGCGACACACGCTCGGTCGCCCCGCGTAAATGTTATTGCTCAACTGATTCCTAAACGACTACCTGACATTATTGTTTTGCTCTGGAAAGATTTTACAACGAAGCGACGGAAAGCGAAACTTTAGCCCTCCGCTCTCCGCTTCATCATGTCTTTTTGATTGACACGGTCAATCAAGATTCAATCAAAGAGACCGGACCAATAATCCGGCCTGCTCGCTTTCTCCAATCAAGACAAGGCTTTACGTGGCTGGCGCGACATGGCACACGCTTTGTTTATCTGTTACCGCTCGGGAGTCGCCCCTCGTGTGACAGGCGGCCCGGAGAGTAGACATTCCCCCGTTTTGTAAGGAGCATTTAAGATGCGCAGGTCTCCCGCTCTCTTTCTTATCATCTCGCTGCTGATTCCGTTGGCCCTCGCTACGCTGCGTGGGCCCACGGCGCACGGCCAGGCGACGCAGCCGCGCGCGCCCAGGCGTAAAATGACCGAAGACTTACACGCGCGCTTTCTCAGTCCCAGGACCAATAATACGGAGAAGGCCCGCGTCATTCTCAACCTGTCGAGCGATGCGGCGGCGGCGGCGCGCACTCGCCAGTCGCTTGAGAGTGCGGGCGGCAGCGTGCGGCAGCAGTTGGACTCTGTGGGCCAACTGGTCGCGGACGTTCCCGTTGCGAAGTTGGAAGAACTCTCCGCGAGCGACGATGTTTCCTGGATATCACAGGACCAGCCCGTGCGCTCGCTCTCGACTGACAATACCAGCCACCTCGAAATCACGACCGGCGCGAGCAAAGCCCTGCCCCTCGACTCGCATGGAGTCGTCGGCAGTGGCGTGGCGAACGGCGGCGCGGGCAACGGCGTCGGCATAGCCATCTTAGATAGCGGCATCAGCCCTGCGGACGCAGCCGAGTTCAACGGCTACCAGAAGCAGCAGAGCGGCGGCTTGCTCGGCATCGTCTCGCTCACTTCGACCACCTACATACAGTCTTTCAACCGCATTCTCAAGCACATAGATTTCACAGGCGAGGGCTACACGGACAAGACCAACGGAGACTTTTACGGGCACGGCACGCACACGGCTGGCGTCGCGGCGGGCACGGGCCAGTCGAGCGAAAACTACGCTTCGCAACACTCCGGCGCGCCGACTTACGGCGGCGTCGCCACGAACGCCAACCTCGTTGACGTGCGCGTGCTCAACAAGCAGGGCATCGGCACGATCTCGAACGTCATCGCGGGCATTAATTGGACCATCCAGAATAAGGACGCTTACAAGATACGAGTGATGAACCTCTCGCTCGGCGCGCCCGTCATGCAGAGCTACAAGACGGACCCCTTATGCGTGGCCGTCGGCAAGGCCGTTGACGCTGGCATCATCGTCGTCGTGGCCGCAGGCAACTGGGGCAAAGACGCCGCAGGGCAGACCATCTACGGCGGAATTCTCTCCCCCGCCAACTCTCCGAAAGTCATCACGGTCGGCGCGTCCAACACGCAGCAGACCAACGGTCGCATTGACGATACCGTGACGACCTACTCATCGCGTGGGCCAACTCTCGTTGACGGACTGGTCAAGCCGGACCTCGTCGCGCCGGGCAATCGCACGGGCGCGGCGGAAACGCTCGCTTCGTCTCCATCGCCGAGCAACAACTATTCGTCATCGGGCGGCGGCGGAGTCGTCGGCGGTCTCCTGCAAGGCAATACCAGCACGAACGTCCCGCAGGCGACCGGGACTTATCAAATCCTGAGCGGCACTTCGTTCGCCGCGCCGGTCGTCTCCGGCACGATAGCTCTCATGCTCGAAGCCAACCCGTCGCTCACGCCGAAGATAGTCAAGGCCATCTTGATGAGAACGGCACAACGCCTGCCCTACTATGAACTGATGGTCATGGCCCATCGCATGAGTTCCTTCGAGCGCGTCATCACGGAGGGCGCGGGCGAGTTGAACGCGAGCGCGGCCTTGACGCTGGCGGGAGCGATTCGGCAGGACGCGAACCGCGCCGTCATCGGAGACAACCTGATTAAGACTAGAAACACGACCTACAGCACGCTGGGCCTGGACGCGCCCATCGCGGGCGAACCCGTCCCGCTCAACAACGGCCTCGTGTGGGTCGAAGGCGTGGCCTTCACGGATCGCTTGATGCTGACGAACGGTTATCAACTGGCGGACGGCAGCACGCTCAGCACAGGCTTCGTCATGGCGGACGGATACCAGATGCCGGACGGCACTTACGTCTTCTCCAACGGCTACGTGTTGGGGAGCGGTTACGTTCTGGGCAGCGGTTACGTTCTGGGCAGCGGCTACGTGTTGGGGAGCGGTTATGTTTTAGGCAGCGGTTACGTGCTCGGCAGCCAGTATGGATTCTCCGACGGCACGCTCTCGACCGGCGCGGCGAAGGGCTGGACCTTCGACAATCAGGATGCATGGGCCTCGAACATGATTGACCCTAGTTCGACGAACATGAGCGATGAGCAGGTCATGATTCAGGGCGAGAGCGCGCTGCCCCTGTACGTGCAGCGTCTTGATAGCAACAGCCCGCTCTTTCCTCACCGCTAAATAAATTCAACTTGCGAGGGGAACGCTGCTCTCTCTGTGCGTTCCCCTCTTTGACCTTTTCAAGAGGCGCATGGGCCCAGAGAAACCGAACAAGAAGAGTTGCATTTACCAGTCGTGCGTGACGGCTTCGGGTCTCTGCGTCTGGCTCAGTTGCGCCGCGTATCTACTGACTGCTTACGCCTGGCGCGAACAGTTATCGGTCCTCGCCCTCACGCCTCTCGTCATTCTCGTCGGCATGTTCCCGAACACTTTCCCCATGCCGTCCAACTGGAAGTTCACGCACGAGAAGATTACCTTCACGCTCTCGGATGCTTTCGTGCTGCTCATCGCGTGCTGGCACGGGGCGGCGGCGGCTGTCTTCGTCGCTGGCATCGAAGGCTTCACTTCGTCTCGCCGTTCCGTGCGACGCCTTTCCAGTAATCTCTTCTCTTACGGCATGATGTCGCTGGCCGCCGCCGCCGCCGCCGCTTGTCTCAACGCGGTGCTGCGCTACGGTTGGCACGAAGCTGGCGCGAGCAAGCATCACACGTTCACTGCTGCGGCGGTCGCGGTCCTCCTGGCGAGCATCGTTCAGGTCATACTCAACTGGGGACTCATCTCGACGCTCATCGCGCTGCGCCACGGGAGCGCGATTCTGCATGAG
>JAXDFO010000507.1:0-7178 GCA_034665545.1 Blastocatellia bacterium | reverse complement strand
GGACTTGGACGAAACGCTCGGCGATCTCTTCGTCACGCGCAAGTGCTTCGCTTACGGGCGAGACGCTGCGGGCCGCATCTACGAAGGGCGCGAGGCGCGCTTGGCGATGGACCGCGCTCTGGCGCGCGTCGAGGCCGCTTACCAGAATATAGACACGTTCGAGATAGGCATCACGGATGTGGACCATTATTTTGAATATCTCGGCGGCGTCTCGAAGGCCGTCGAGAAACGCGCACGCGCGCGCCCCGCTATCTATCTCTCTGACGCGCTCTCGCGCGACCGGAAGATACGCACGCTGGCCGAGACCGTGAGGCTTGAGACGCGGGCCAAGACTCTCAACCCGAAGTGGTACGAAGGCATGCTCAAGCATGGCTTTCGCGGCGTCGCGGAAATCGAAAGCCACGTCGCCAACACCTTCGGTTGGAGCGCGACCGCAGACGCCGTTGATGATT
Source organism: Blastocatellia bacterium (assembly GCA_034665545.1). Classification (GTDB taxonomy): domain Bacteria; phylum Acidobacteriota; class Blastocatellia; order Pyrinomonadales; family Pyrinomonadaceae; genus DASYML01. The sequence goes on along the minus strand of JAXDFO010000507.1, from coordinate 6,726 downwards.
GGGTCTACACGGAAGTCGCCAAGACTTTCGTCCTCGACGCCAAGATGCTCGAACGCCTCCGCACCCTCAACCCACACTCCGCGCGCTCGCTCGTCGGACGTTTATTAGAAGCAGAGGGACGCGGCTTCTGGGAAGTGGAGAAGGAGATGCTCGAACGCTTGCGAGAAATCTTCGCCAGCCTCGAAGATCAACTTGAGGGTGTCGCTTGAAACCTTCCATAAACTACGTCCGGCGGTTCATTTAAGATAAAATTGGGATCAGCGAAGGTGAGGAAATTGAGTATGACAACAACTGTCGAGGCAATCTATGAGCAGGGCGTTTTGCGATTGAAAGAGCCTCTCTCGCTGGCCGAAGGGGCAGAGGTGGAGGTGATCGTGATTTCACGCGAACCTGCCGCCGGAGAGGTGAAGGTGACGGAGGTTTTGGCCGCCATCGCTGCGCTGCCACTGGAAGGCGCGGACGACAATTTCTCCGGGCGCGAGCACGACAGTATCCTCTATGGTGGAAAGGATGCGCGGTGATTTTCGTTGATACGGGCGCATGGTTCGCAAGTATTGTTCCGTCGGATTCGGATCATGCGGCAGCCGCGCGTTGGTTGAGCATGAACACAGAGCCGCTGTTGACGACGGACTACGTGGTTGATGAGACGCTCACTCTGCTACAGAGGCGCGGCGAGATCTTACGCGCCCGAAGGCTGGGCGAACAGTTCTTCAACGGCACGCTGGCAACAGTTTATTACCTGAACGAAGCCGACATTGCGCAAACATGGGAAATTTTCCGACACTTCACCGATAAGAACATTGGAGCTTTACAGATTGCGCCAGCAAAGCAGTTATAGAGAAGCTTAATGTCACACATGGCTTTGCCTTCGATCAACACTTCCGGCAATTCGGCTCTGTCATCGTCGTGCCATAGACTGGTTCGGATTCTCAAAAGGCTTTTAGCTCATCCGGAGGTTGCAAGTTGAACGTCACGTTTCTCTATGTCGGGTCGAGTTTGCTCGCGCCGTTGAGGCAGGCGGAGCGGGATATTCGTGCGGAGTATGGGATAGAGTTGCGGGTCGCGGCTTATAACTTCGGGGCGGCGTTGGATGATGAAGAGTGGGGTGAAGTTGAAAGAGATTTGAGCGAGGCAGATGTCGTGTTCGTGATTCATGTGATGGATGGCGAGAACGCGGCTAGATTGTTGTTGGCTCTTGAGAAATTTAAGGCGCGGGCAAACGCGGTCGTAGTCATCAATTGTATGCCGGACTTGATGCGGCGGACGCGTATGGGAGGGCTGGACTTCGCGCGCCTGTTCGGGGCGGGGAAGTCGAGGGCTGCGCAAGAGGGGGAAGAGGAAGCGGGGCGCGGGCGGCGTTTGTTGGGTACGGTCGGGGCATGGATGGGTAAGCAGGCACGGGCGCGCAGGTCCAAAAAAGGTGGGAGCCATACGCAGTATTTGAAGCTGGTGGAGCGGCTGCCGGGGTTGCTGCGTTTCGTGCCGGGCGCGGGAAAGTTACGGGACATCAAGCATTACCTGATGCTGTTCTGTTATTTCTTGCAGCCGACACCCGCTAACATTCGCTCGATGGTCCTGTATGCGATTAAGGTTTACGTGCCGGATGCGCGGTTGGCGAAGGCTTCGATTCGTGTGCCGCCGCCGGAGGCAGTGCCCGCCGTGGCTCTCTATCACCCGGACGCGCCCGCGCTGTTCGAGTCCTTCGCGGCGTATCGCAAGTGGTATGAGGGGCACGCGTTGAAGCATGGCCTGCCCTTGTTGGAACCGGGTGAGACCATCGGGCTGCTGTTGATGAGGCCGCAGATTGTGAGCCGTACGCGGAGGCATTACGACGGGTTGATTCGAGCCATTGAAGCGGAAGGGCTGGCGGTGCTGCCCGCGACCTCGACGTTGATGGACAACCGCGAAGCGTGCGAGAAATTTTTTATAGAGGCTCATGAGAGGAAGAGGAAAGAGGACAAAAGGGAAGATGAGGGGGGCGCGTTTAGTGGTCCAGTTCAATCGCGCGTGAGCCAGCTTGTGTCACTGACGGGGTTCAGCTTTGTTGGCGGACCGGCGATGAATGATAGCGAGGCGGCGGCGAGATTCTTGCGCGGGTTGAATCGTCCCTTTCGTTCGGCTGTGAGCCTGGACATGCAGACGATTGAATCATGGCGCGCTTCGGGGACGGGGTTGAATCCGGTGCAGGCCGGAATGCAGATTGCCATCCCTGAGATTGACGGCGCGACGGAGCCTTTCGTTTATGGCGGAATGCCGGAGGGCGGATGCGAGCCGGTCGCGCTCGCGGAGCGTTGCGAGCGATTCGCGCGACGGTTGAAGCGTTGGAACCATTTGCAGACGGCAGAGCGCAAGGAGTTGAAACTCGCCCTGCTCATCTTCTGTTTCCCGCCGAACAAGGGCAACGTGGGCACGGCGGCGGACCTTGATGTGTTTCCGAGCGCGTGGGGAATTTTGCGGCGTTTGCAAGAGGACGGTTACGCGGTTGAAGTTCCGGAGAGCGCGGATGCTTTGCGCGAGATGTTGATGGGCGGAAACTCCGAGCGGTACGGCGCGACGGCCAATGTTGCGTATCGCATGACGGTTGATGAGTACAGGCGTTTGTGCCCGTACGTCGAAGAGATTGAGGGCGAGTGGGGCGCGGCTCCGGGGCGTCTCAATTCTTTCGGGGGCGAATTACTGGTCCAGGGCATCAACCTCGGCGGGGTCTTTCTGGGAGTGCAGCCGACCTTCGGTTACGAGGGCGACCCGATGCGTATGTTGATGGCGCGCGGCGGCGCACCGCATCACGGCTTCATGGCGCTCTACACTTATCTCGAAAAAGTTTGGCGGGCCGATGCATTGATACATCTGGGCACGCACGGCGCGTTGGAGTTCATGCCGGGCAAGCAGGTCGGGATGTCTGCGGAGTGTTGGCCCGACCGCCTGACGGGAGAATTGCCCAACGTCTACATCTACAGCGTCAACAATCCGTCGGAAGGCTCCATCGCCAAGCGACGTTCGTACGCGGAACTCATCTCGTATCTCACGCCGCCGATAGAGAACGCCGGAGTCTACAAAGACCTGGCCTCGCTCAAAGAACTGCTCGCCGCCTACAGGCAGACGACGGATGAACGCGAACGCGAGCAACTCTTCGCCTCCATAGAAGCGACGGCACGCTCTTTAAACTTCTCGGAACACACAGGAGTCTAAGAGTCATGAGTCCAGACTCCAGACTCCTGTATCTTTTTTGTGCATGTGCGGTTTCGTTCTCCGAAGGATGAAAATTTGACAGTAAAAATTTACATCTTGCAAGAAGATTGTGAAAAGGAGTATATATATGCCACCGGGCCATTTCATAAAATTTTCTGGCGCGGCGCTCTTCATGATAACGCATATAATTCAGGCAGTGTCGCAGAGACAAAGAAAGATAGTTTGCTCCCTGTGATGTGGGGATTTGTATAATCTTCGCACAGGCTTCATACTATGTGTATAACTCTGGCAATGTCCGATAATTAAGCCCTATTGCGCAGTTTTCTATTGGAGGTCTGCGGAGTGGACAGCGCTGAAAAACCGAATCCTTCCCGAACGGATGTCAAGCACAATCCGGCTCAGGACGAGATAACTAAAAATCTCGCGCCGACGGTGGACGCGAGCGTCGTCCCGGCTAACGAAGTGACGGCGGCCACGCCGCCCGCCGCACGCATCGCTCCCGGCGCGGCGGCCAAGTCCGCCTCGACGCCGACGGCATCGGTCGCCAAAGGCGTGCCCAAGCCTGCGGCGGCCAAAGCAACGGGGGCGTTGATAGAGACCGCGCCTGACCCGCCCGTCAACAAGATGCGGAGGCGCATCGTCTGGGCCAGCATCGCAGGTTTCCTGACGACCAGCTTTCTGATGTTCCTGCGCTTCTTCCTGCCGCGCGCCATCTACGAGCCTTCGAGCGTCTTCAAAGTCGGCTTTCCGGGCGATTACGCGCTCGGAGTTGACACTAAATACCAGCAGCAGTATCGCATCTGGGTGGACAAGACTTCCGACCGCCTCTTCGTCATCTACGCGCGCTGCACGCACCTGGGCTGCACGCCCGATTGGAAGGCGAGCGAGAACAAGTTCAAGTGCCCCTGTCATGGTAGCGGCTATGACAGCGAGGGCGTCAACTTCGAGGGGCCAGCCCCGCGTCCGATGGACCGCGCCAAAGTCGAGTTGGACGCCGAAGGGCAGATCGTCGTTGATGTCAGCAAACTCTACAAGTGGCCCAAAGGCGAGAAGAACGAATTTAACGATCCCGGCTCGTTTATTCCACTATAAGTAATTTCGGATTTTCGATTTTCTATAATCCGAAATCGAAAGGGCGAGTATGGAGCCTGAGCGTCCTGATAAGAAAGAGACCAAGCAGATAGGCGGCGGCACTTCTTCGGGCGCGAGCCTGGTCGAGAAGGTGCGCGAAGAAGGGGCCGCGCTCAAGCAGCGGGCCATCGAAGAGGCGCAGACCTATAAAGACCCGCAGCAAACGCAACTCTGGAAGTCAATCTTCCGCGTCTCGCACGACCGCTCGGACCCGCGCAATCGCAGCCTCGCCATTCTCTCGAACGTCTTCCTGCACCTGCATCCGGCGAAGGTCAATCGTGACGCCGTGCGCTACGGTTTCACCTGGGGCATGGGCGGCATCACTTTTTATCTCTTCATCGTGCTGACCTTCACGGGCGTGCTCTTGATGTTCTACTACCATCCGACGAAGGTTCAGGCGTTCCGCGATATTCTCTACCTGGAACATGACGTGCCGTTCGGCAAGCTCTTGAGGAACATGCATCGCTGGGCGGCGCACCTCATGATTATCACGACCTGGCTGCACATGTTTCGAGTGGTCCTGACGGGTTCCTATAAGCGACCGCGCGAGTTCAACTGGTGCGTCGGCGTGGTCCTGCTGGTCCTGACCCTGTTGCTCTCATTCACGGGGTATCTGTTGCCGGACGACCAACTCGGTTTCTGGGCCGTCACGGTCGGCACGAACATGGCGCGCGCCACTCCATTACTGGGCCACGAAGGACCGTTCGGGCCGCAGTTGGGGATGACGCCTTATAACGACGTGCGCTTCGGACTGCTCGGCGGGTCCATCGTGGATGCCAACGCCCTGCTGCGTTCCTATATCTGGCACTGCATAGGCATCCCGCTCGTCGCCTCCATCTTTATGGCGGTCCATTTCTGGCGCATACGCAAGGACGGCGGCATTAGTGGTCCAGCGCCCGTGATGCTCGAAACGGAGATGAAGGCGGTCAAGAAGAAGTAGCCGGTCTTGTGAGTTAGATAGCTAAGCGGAGAGAGTTGGAGATGGCAAAGCCAAAGTTCAAGCTTAGTCGGGGCGCGATAATCACGCTGGCCGTCATCGCGCTCGTCGTCGTCCTCGCATGGATATTCATGCCGGACAAGCATCAGCTATGGAAGATTGCTTCGGCCCCGGACAACGTGCCCATCGTGGCGATGCTCTTCCTGGTCCCGTTCTTCACCTGGTACGGAATCAAGCAGGCGATAGAGAACGACAAGCTGATAGAGACGCTTGAGGAAGACCCGCAACTCGCCAAGACGCATCACCGCAAGGCTCTGCCCTGGCGACCGGGTTGGGCGCGCGAGTTGCACGTCTGGCCCTATCTAGTGCGGACGGAGTTTCTCGCCGCCGTCATCGTGACAGTCATTCTCTTCGTCTGGTCCATCACGCTCAACGCTCCCTTAGAAGAACCCGCCAACCCGAACCTGACGATGAATCCATCGAAAGCGCCCTGGTACTTCCTCGGCCTGCAAGAGATGCTCGTCTATTTCGACCCCTGGATAGCGGGGGTGGTGATGCCCTCCATCATCATGATCGGGCTGATGGTCTTCCCCTATGTGGATTCAAACCCTCTGGGCAACGGCTACTACACCATCAAGCAGCGCAGGTTCGCGCTCGGCATGTTCGGCTTCGGCTGGATAACCTGGATCGTGCTCATCATCATCGGCACGTTCATACGCGGACCCGGTTGGATATGGTTCTGGCCCGGTCAGACATGGGACCACAACGCCGTGGTCTTCGATAAGAACAGAGACCTGCCGGACATCTTCGGCATCACCACCGCCAACTTCGGCGACGCGGCCTGGATTCTGAAGATTATCTTCGGCGCGATAGTGGTCGGGCTGTTCTATTTACTGGCGGGATACCTCTTGCACAAGCTGGCGACCTGGAACGAGTTCGAGCGAAAGATACTGGCGCGCACGAGCATCCTGCAATACCTGACGTTCCAGTTCTTCGCCATCTCTGTGCTGGTGGCTTTGCCCGTCAAGATGATCTTGCGACTGGTCTTCACCATCAAGTATGTGTGGGTGACGCCCTGGTTTAATATTTGAAGGTTTAATATTTAAGTCTGACGCCCTCTCTCAGTAGGAGGAATGACGTAAGGTGGCTGACTCTCCTGATGCTGACGCGATAGCGAAGAAAGAGCCGGACGTTCCGGCACATGACCCCATCGTGAGCCGTTCGACGAGCGGCATCATGCTCGTCTGCGCGCTCCTGCTAATAGGCTCGCTGGCCTGGGCGCTCTGGGATGAAGCTTACGGGCAACGTCCCTGGCGCGGGGTCCAGAAAGAGTTCGTCGCGCGCTACACGAACTATCTCAAGACCATCCGCAAGAACGCCAAGAAGACAGAGGAAGAGGTCAAGCAGAGCGCGGACTATCAAACTCTGGATGCAGAGGCGAAGTCCGCTTCCGCCGCCATCGAACCGGA
>JAXDFO010000506.1:0-2915 GCA_034665545.1 Blastocatellia bacterium | reverse complement strand
AATCCAGACCGCTTTCAGGCAAACGGAAGAGTCTCTGATTGTCGGCTGGCTCCCGCTTTATCACGACATGGGCTTGATAGGAAATATCCTGCAAGCGTTGTTCGCTGGCACGTCCTGCGTGTTCATGTCGCCGATGGCTTTTTTGCAGCGTCCGTTCAGGTGGCTGCAAGCGATTTCGCATTACAGGGCCACGACGAGCGGTGGGCCCAATTTCGCTTATGACCTGTGCGTGCGAAAGATTAAGGATGAGCAGCGAGCCACGCTCGATTTGAGCAGTTGGAGCGTCGCCTTCAACGGCGCGGAGCCGGTTCGTGCGGAGACTATGGAACGGTTCGCCAGTCTCTTCGAGCCGTGCGGCTTTCGCCCGCAAGCTTTTCAACCCTGCTACGGTCTAGCGGAGGCGACGCTGCTTGTTTCCGCGAGCGAGCCGCACAAGCCTCTCTTCAAGACCGTCTCGAAGCGGTCGCTTGAGAGAAACCTGATGGCTGAACCGGCCAGCAGCGATGAAGAGTCTCTGCGACTGGTCAGTTGCGGCAAGGCATTGCTGGATGAAAAGCTGCTCATCGTCCATCCTGAATCTTTGCGCAGGTGCGGGCCGGGTGAGGTTGGCGAGGTCTGGGTCTCAAGTCCGAGCGTGGCCGGAGGCTACTGGAACAATGCGCCGGAGACAGAGCGGACATTCGGCGCGTATCTCTCCGACACAGGGGATGGTCCGTTCCTGCGCACAGGCGACCTCGGCTCGCTCTATGAAGGCGAACTCTTTCTCACAGGGCGGCTCAAAGACCTCATCATCATTCGCGGCCTCAATCATTACCCGCAGGACATTGAACTGAGCGTCGAGAGATGCCATCCGTCGTTAAGGCCCGGTTGCGGCGCGGCTTTCCATGTGCGAGCCGATGGACAGGAGCAACTGGTCATCGTACAGGAGGTTGAGCCGCGCCTTACCGCAGACCTGTCAACCATCATCAACTCTATACGTGAGGCCGTCAGCGAAGAGCATGAGGTCCAGGCGCATGACATAGTGCTCTTAAAAGCCGGGACGATTCCGAAGACTTCGAGCGGCAAGATACAACGCCGCGCCTGTCGCGCGATGTTTCTGGAAGAGAGCCTTGAGCCCGTCGCCGAGTGGCACGCGACCCTCGATTCCGAGACGGAACCCGGCGCAGCAAGCGCATCCGAGACAGCGAGCCTCTCATCAACTTCGCTCCCCGATGCGTTGACGATTGAAACAGCCGACATCGAAAACTGGCTCCGCGCGCAATTGGCCGCGAAGCTCGGCACGCCCGTCTCGCAGATAGATGTCCGCGAGCCGATGATGCGCTACGGACTCGACTCTTTGCTGGCGATTGAACTGATGCACAGTCTCGAAGAGAGACTGAATGTCGCCCTGCCGATGAGTTGCTTCTTGAATAACCCCAGCATCAGTGAGATAGCCGCGCAGACGCTGGTCCAATTAAACGACCCCGCCGCGCCAGCAGAGCCTCCACCGCATCCTTCATCATCCGAAGTGAACGGCGAGCATCAACTCTCGCAGGGCCAGCAAGCGCTCTGGTATCTCTATCAGGTGGCCCCTACAAACGCGGCCTACAACATCGCGCGGGCCGTGCGTATTCGTTCCGCGCTGGATGTCGCAGCCTTGCGTCGGGCCTTGCAAAAATTATTGGACCGGCATCCGGCGTTGCGCACGACGTTCGGAGTCTCGCAGGGCGACCCGGTCCAGCGAATTCAAGAGCACGTCGAAATCTCGTTTCAAGAGGAAGACGCGGCGACATGGAGCGAGCAGGAACTGCTTGAGCGATTGAATAAGGAGGCGCACAGGCCATTCAACCTGGAACATGGCCCGTTGCTGCGCGTCTGTCTCTTCCATCGCTCGGCTGAAGACCATGTGCTCCTGTTAATGGTCCATCACATCGTCTCGGACCTGTGGTCGTTGGTCCTGCTGGTGCATGAGCTTGGAATTATTTACGAGGCAGAGCGCGCGGGGCAGCCAGCGCAGATTCCTCCGCTCAAACTCGATTATGTGAATTACACGCGCTGGCAGGATGAGATGCTGCACAGTGAAGAAGGGCAGCGTCACTGGGAATACTGGCGCGAGCGTCTGGAAGGCGAGTTGCCGGTGCTCAACCTGCCGACGGACAGGCCGCGCCCGCCCGTCCAAACTTATCAAGGCGCATCGCATTACTTCAAGCTCAGTGGAGAGTTGACGGAGAGACTCAAGGCTTTGAGCCAGGAACGCGGAGTGACGCTCTACACGCTCTTGCTGGCGGCCTTCCAGGTGCTGCTCGCGCGCCAGACGGGGCAGGACGATATTATCGTCGGTTCACCGACCACAGGTCGTTCGCGTTCGGAATTCGCCAGGGTCGTCGGCTACTTCGTCAACCCTGTCGCGCTCAGGGCACATCCGAAGAGGAACCTCACCTTCACAGATTTTCTGGACCAGGTACGCGAATCCGTCCTGCAAGCCTTCGAGCATCAGGATTATCCTTTCCCTCTGCTCGTCAAGCGCATGCAGCCGGAGCGAGACCGCAGCCGCTCCCCAATCTTCCAGACCGCGTTCGTCTGGCAAAAGGCTCATCTATCGAGCGAACCCGGACTCTCGGAATTTGCGCTCGGCGAAGGCGGCTCGCAGATACGCCTCGGCAACTTGAACGTCGAGTCGCTCGCGCTCGAATGGCGGGCCGCGCAATTCGACGTGACGCTCATCATGGCCGAAGCGGGCGGCGCAATCACAGCAGCGATTGAATACAACACAGACCTCTTCGATGCTGCCACCATCGAACGATTCGCGCTCCATCTGCAATCGCTCCTCCGCTCCATCTCCCAAGACCCCCTCCAACCTCTCTCCCGTCTCAACCTCCTCTCCTCTGATGAACGTCACCAACTGCTCCATTCCTTCAACCACACTCATGTCCCTT
>JAXDFO010000505.1:0-4358 GCA_034665545.1 Blastocatellia bacterium | reverse complement strand
ACGGAATGCTGACCATCGCAGTGATGCCAGATGAGGGCAGCCGTTTTATTAAGGCAGTGTGCTTTGTCCGATTGCGTGTCGTAGACGAGCACTTCGTCCGCCAATTCTCTGACTACCAGTCCCTCTTTCCGTGCATTGGGTGCTTCCTGTCTTTTACTGTCCTTCATGCTGCCCTCCAAAATGATTAATAGCTAGTATGCGAAATGCTCAACTCATTCAGACCCTGCGCTGAGTCGCGCAGAGTTTACCATCATTTACCAAAAGCGGTACAGATTTTGTCGCCTCGTCAACATTTTCCAGAATCGCCTTGACGACCTCCGTGGCCTCACCGCGAACGCCCTTCAAGACCGGAGCGCGCGAGACGACGCGTTCCAGAGTATTGAGAGCCTTCAAAGGCTCTGCGCGGGCCGCGACCGTGTTGGAAAGAATCGCCAGCGCGCCGACTCCCGCCGAAAGTTGCTTTGGCCGCCAACGCGCGCCCGCCTTGTATTCGCTCATGACTACGAGGCCGACCGGCAAAGGCTTGACGCCCGCGCGCCCGCCCAACTCTTCGACCGGAACGTCCTGTTGCTCTATCTCACCGCTCGCGCGGATTGAGAGCGGCTTCGGAAAGGGATAGACACGCCCCTTGTCATCAAAGACCGCGTACTCGTCCGAGTAGTAGGTCGCGCCTGCGCGCACCAGTTCGGCCACCAGCGTGGTCTTGCCGCTAAAGCTGCGACCGGGAATGACTATCGCCTGCCCGCGCCAGCCCACCACACCCGCGTGTACGAACAACCTGCGTCGCGCGGTCTCAGCCACGTACAGCCGCAGGGATGATTCCAGAGTCTCAAAGACCTGTTTGAGGTCCATCACGCGCGCTATACGCACGTGGTTCTCATACAACAGATTGAAGCGGCGCACGCCCGGCCTTGAACCACTGCCTCCGACGAGCAACGAGAATAAACGGTCTACGACGGGCGATGTCGCGGGCTTGATTCCCGGCGGCAGATATTTCTGGACCTGGCCCAGAATGTGCGGCTCGTTGACGCGTATCCCTACGCGCACGCCGTAGCTACTGAATGTGATTCCGTCCGCCCACCCGAGGCGGTCAATCTTCTCCATTCAAGTGGAGTACCACTTGGGATGGAGACGAGGCAAACTCATGATTGACTTACTATACCTTTCCGTTTTATCGCGGCGGGTCTTACCCGCCCACGCCTCAAGCCCGCTCGCGGCTTCACATCTCAAGGCTCATCAAATAACTGGTTAAAAACTTCGCTTTACAGTCTCGAATGATTTCCGCACAAAGCGCTTTCATCAACAGGATGATGTCGCTGAAGAAAGACGGAATTCACTTTTGTAGTGATTGAAGCTAGCGCTTGATCTTAACCCCGCGAGTGGATGAAGCTAACACGAGAGCGAGGTTGAGTCAACATTCACTGCCGGAATTCCCCTTGTACATTTAACCCGCAGAAGACCGAGAGAGATAAAAGAAACAAAAGCCATGTGCCCTGTTTGAGAGGCACATGGCTTCTGTGCTTTCAATTTGTTGGGATAAAGATTTATCTGTTCGTAGCCGGACTCGGATTGAGGCCGCGACCGTTGGTGTGCGTATCAATCAGGGCTGCGGTAATCGCGCCGCCCAGAACGACGAGGCCGAACACTAAGGCAGCGTGTGTGCCGATAGCGCCGAGGATGCCGCCGCCCGCAGCCGCTCCGCCCGGTAGAATGACCGCGCCCTTCTTCTTCTTATTCTTGTTGTTCTGGTCATCGTCCTGGCCGACCAGCGTAGAGTCCTTCGTCGGGTCGCTCTTGCTGACGATTCCGTTCGGCGTCGTCATGGAGCCATTGATGCCCTTCAAGGTGGTCAACACGACGTAGCCGCTGTCGAGTTTGACATCAACATTGGACTGGCCGAAGTTGAGCGTCAGGTTGGTGTCAGGCGCGAGTTCTAATTTGCCGAGCGTTCCCAACTGGATGGTCGCTCCGTTGTCAGCAGGCGTTTGAACAAGCGACCCTGACAGGATAGTCGTCCCCGGTCCCACATCGTTGCCATTGAGTTTAATCAGGCTGCCAGTGCGTATCGCCAGCTTACCGCTGGGCACGAGCGCATTCGCACTCTTGCTTTCGCTCTTGACGGTCAGAAGACTCGCCTGCACATAGACCTGCGTCACGGAAAAGACGAGAAACAGGGCGATAGCTGAAAATGCTTTTTGATGCCTAACGGTCATAAGAAATCCCTTCCTCAAAGGTTTGTCATTATTCTTTCGAGTTGAACCGGGTCACTCAAAATGCGGATGCCGGATGCGTTGGAATGCAACTTACTCCTTCAATCACTCTGAGTCAACTAATTTTTTGCAAACCAGACTTTTTTTTGCGCCCCGCGAGTTTCTTCGCAGCGTGTTCAATTGCCAACGACTTACTGGCCCACAACCGGCGTTATCGGACGCTTGGAGTTATACTTCCCCGCCCGCTCCAACTATAACAGAATCTTTGCTTTTACGCTCAGACTTTTCCAGCAAGCCGACGATTTTCGTAAATCCTTTATGCGCGGCGATGGCGCGGGCCGTCTCGCCCAGCTTATTTTTGGCCCAGGCGTCTGCCCCCCCTGCCAGCAGAATTTCCAGGCACTCAAGATTCCCCTCTCCGGCGGCCTGCATGAGCGGCGTCCGACCATCATGGTCGGGCGTATTCACTTCCGCGCCTGCCTCCAATAGAATCCTGACCATTTCGCCGTCGCCCATAGAGACTGCGAAACGCAGGGCCGTCCAGCCATGATGATTGCTGGCATTGACTTGCGCGCGGTCCTGTTCAAGCAATGCTCTTATAATCTCTCTGTATCCTTTGAGCGTGGCTATCATGAGGGCGGTCCAGCCCTCGCTGTTCTTCGCGTTGACATCTGCGCCGGACACTAGGCAGTTTCTCACCTCCTGCAAATCGCCGTCGCGCGCGGACTGCAAGAGCGATGTGGGCCCAACGCCCGTGCCAGCGTCGCGCGCGCGCCCTTGAACTTCATCCTCCGCGCCGTATTTCTTTAAGAGGGTAACGATGTGAGAGTGCCCTTGTATCTTCGCACGCTGCGAGGCAGTCATCCCTATCTGGTTCTTAGCGTTGACCTGCGCGCCGTGCTCTATGAGCCAACGCACAAGGCCCAGATGTCCACCGGCAGCCGCGTAAATCAAGGCCGTGTTGCTAAACAAATCTTTAGCATTCACGTCTGCGCCATTCTCAACCAACGCACGCACGCTTTCGACATCGCCAGCAGAGGCCGCCGCCAGCAATTCCGCCAGCGCATCGTTTAAAGCTTGTGTCTCTCGTTCGGTAGATGTGATGAAGTTCGTCTCTTTCTGCATAACCATTGAGGAGATTTTATATTTTCTGTAGGGAGAAACCGTCTAACCAGAGACGGCCAAAAATTGGGCAAGGCCCGCCCGCGCAATTTCTTTGGAGGCTAATCACTACCGCGCTCGTTTCGTTGCCGGTGTTGAATTCCAGCGTGTAATCGGTCCAGGGACTGGTTCCCTGCGGCAGCATCTTTGATTGGGCCAACGGGCGGTCCTCCGCTTTGCCGCTCGCGTCTTTGACAAGTATGAGAGGCAAACCGCCAGTTACTATTTCCTGCCCGCGCGCGGCGAAGCGCAGGCGATAATGTGTCTTCGGTTCGACCAGCACGAGTTGAGCGATGATGGGAGCGGCAGGGTTATAGTCGCCCTTCCAATCGAGTCGCAGGCTGCGAGAGCCCGCGTGCGGCGCTTCATCGTCTATCGATAAGCTTTCGTTGGTGGCGTCGCGCGAGAGTTGCCAGCCGAACCCTGCGTTATCGCGGTTGAGCATCTTTTCAAATCCACCGTCTATGACGGAGGCGACGCCCTTTCCATTCTCATCAACCAGCGATTGATGCCCGCTCGACCAGACAGCATACGCATCATGAAATCTTTTGGCGGCGAAGAGGTCGTTGAGCAACGCGCCTCTCTCCTTGTCAGAGACATCGCCCGCCGCGCGAAAGTACCTGACGGCGTCTGTCGTCTTATCGTGCCTGGCGAAGAAACGTGCCAGCGCCATCCGTTGCGCGTTTGTCTGCGGCTGAATAATCGCTTCGACCGCTCCAACGTCCTGCTGGCTGCTGCCCCAGGCGAGGTCTATCACGGCTGGCAACAAAGAAGGGTCGCTGCTGGCGGCATGACGCAATTCCGCGAAGGCTTCATCCGGATGGCCCGCGCGGAAAAGCATGTTGCCGAGTTGCCATCTGGGTTGCGCATAAAAGGGGGCCAGTCTCACGGCCTCTCTTGAAGCCGCGAGCGCGCCATCCTGGTCTCCCGCCTGGTCGCGCACGTCCGCCAGCACGAGCCACAGGTAATAATCGCGCGGCCTGAGCG
>JAXDFO010000504.1:0-3181 GCA_034665545.1 Blastocatellia bacterium | reverse complement strand
TCTTCGCCAATCGGCTGCTCGAATTTATGCAGTCGAAATTTGCCGCTTTCAACAACCGTGGCTTTCGCAGTCGGCGTGACGGTCTGCGCTGGCGTTTGAATAAAGAAGGCGCACAGCAAAAGTAAGAGCGAAACTTTCAACTTGATAACGCGCGCCGGTCGCGCGCCCTGTAAAATTTTAGGCATTCAACACTCCTTCACTTTCGATGCTTCCGATGATTGTATACGCGATTGCAGGTGGAATGAACGCTTCCAGGCAGGAAGAAATGACAGATTAACGACGCGCCTCTCAAATGTCAAAGAACCCGCCATGAAGAAAAGAAGGCGCAGGGCTTTGACAAAATTCTGTTGGCCCTGCATCCTCATCGGAGATGAGATTGACCTCATCAAAAGAGCATGACGAAAAGAGAAAAAAAAGGCTCTGCCGAACATGAGGCGCAGGAACTCAAGCGGCGAGTCGGCGAAAATCTGGGACGCTTGCGCAAACGGCGCGGCCTCAGCCTGGAACGCCTCGCGGCTCTCTCCGGCGTGAGCCGCGCGATGCTCGGTCAGGTTGAAGCCGGAGAGAGTGCGCCGACCATCGCGCTGCTGTGGAAGGTGGCGCGCGGTCTGGACGTGCGGTTCGCGGACCTGCTCGGCGACGAGACCGCCGGAGATGTCGTGCTCCTTCCCGCAGACACCTCGAAGGTCTTGCGCTCCTCTGATGGCGGGTTTGAAAGCCGCGCGCTCTTTCCCTTCGACAAGCATCGCCTGGCGGAGTTCTACGAGCTTCGTCTGCGCGGCGGTCATGTGGAACGCGCCGTCCCGCATCCCGAAGGCACTTACGAAAATATCGTCGTTCATGCGGGACGCCTGCGACTCACCGTTGGCGATGCGGAGCCGACGGACCTGCGCGCGGGCGACGCCATCTACTTCCGCGCAGACGTGCCCCACTCTTACGAAAACCCAGGCTCGCGTGACGTTCTCATGTACCTCGTCATGACCTACGCCGAGCCGCGCCTCTGAAAAATCGGATTACTTACGGCCCCTCGTTTCTCTTCCGCGCTGCCCGGATTATTTATCCACCGATAAAAATAATTGTGTTGACGTGGCCGCCAATATAGTTTACACTCCCTCCGTTATGTTGCACACAACCAATTCGACGAACATACTGGCTACGGCGTGTTGCCATGTGCGCGCGTGTTGTCGCCGTGTGAAGGCGTGCCCGCCGTAAGGGCGCTGAAGAATGGTCCGGGTATCCGTACTCTCGCGCATTTCTTCAGCGCGAGAGTTTTTGTTTTAGACGTGGGTGTCAGCGATGGCCGTAGTCAAAAAAGAGAGTAAGCCGGAGCGCGTCAAGCGTGAGCGCGACGGGCTCGATTGCCTTGAAGACCTGCTGCGTTATGCGCGCGACGGGTTCAACTCCATCTCCGAAGATGACCTGGACGTGCGCCTTCGCTGGTACGGGCTCTACACGCAACGCCCGCAGGAAGAGGGCTTCTTCATGCTGCGCGTCAAAGTGCCGAATGGGACGCTCGACAGCCAGCAACTTGAGACGTTGGGCCAACTCTCTATGCGTTACGCGCGAGATACGGGCGACGTGACGACGCGCCAGGACATACAGTTTCACTACGTGCGGATTGAAGACGTGCCCGCCATCTTCTCGGAGCTTGAACGCGTCGGCCTCTCCACGAGCGGCGCGTGCGGTGACATCACGCGCAACGTCACCGGATGCCCGCTCGCAGGGATAGACGCCAACGAACTGATTGACGCTGAGCCGTTAGTTGAAAGCGCGCATAGACACTTTCTGAACAACCACGAATTCTCCAACCTGCCGCGCAAGTTCAAGATTACCATCACGGGCTGTTCAAGCTATTGCACGGGCCATGAGATTAACGACATCGGTCTCATCGCGTTGCGCCCGGCGGGCGGCGAAGTCGTGTTCGATTTATGGGTCGGGGGCGGTCTCGGCTCAAAGGAGAGATTCGCGGAGCGACTCGGCGCACACGTACGCCCGTCGGAGGTCTTGGAAGTCTGCCACCACATCTGCGCCATCTTCCGCGATGAAGGCAACAGGCAATCGCGCTCGCTCGCGCGGCTCAAGTTTCTGATGGCCGAGTGGGGACCGCAAAAATTTCGCGCAGAGTTGGAACAACGTCTCGGACGCAGGCTCACGGACGGCGACGCGCCGTTCGTGCCGGTGACGGCGAACCGCGCTCACATAGGTATCCATCCGCAGAAGCAGTCCGGGCTCTACTACGCCGGAGCGGCCACCATGCGCGGGCGGCTCCCCGGCGCGTTGATGATACAGGTGGCGCGGCTCGCGCGCTCCGTCGGCAGCAATCGTGTAAGGCTGACGACGACGCAGAACCTTGTCGTCCTGGACGTGCCGGGGCATTCGCGTGAACTCGTCGCAAAGAGACTCGCGGCCCTGGGCCTACAGGTCGCGGCTTCTTCGTTTCGGACTGGGACTCTCGCATGCACGGGCAAGCAGTTCTGCAAGCTGGCGGTCACGGAGACGAAAGACCGCGCCTCGGATTTGATAGAGCACCTTGAGCGCGTGCTGCCGAATTTTACAGAGCCTTTCCGCATCAGCGTGACGGGCTGCCCGAACTCTTGCGCGCATTATCAAGTTTGCGACATAGGTTTCGTCGGCGATTTTCTGAACACGCCGGAAGGGAAGCGTGAGGCTTACAGGGTCTACCTCGGCGGGCATCTCGGAGAGGGCTACAGTTTTGGCCGTGAGTTGAATAAGAAAGTTCCTGCCGGGGAAATCAAGCTCTACGTCGAGCGACTTGTGCGCGTGTACCTGGAACGGCGCGCGGGCTCAGTGGAAAGCTTTCAGGCTTTCATCGCGCGCCACGCGGTCGAAGAGTTGGAGACGCTCGGAGACGCTGCGCATGCGGCGGAGGTCTGCGCATGAGCGAGAAAGCGTTGCGAGCGGTGCTGGTGGTCGGTCACGGGAGTCGTCGCCGGGAAGCCAACGATGACGTGCGCGAGGCTGCGCGTCTTATCGGCGAGCGCGGCGGCTTCACACTCATCGCCGCCGCTTTTCTGGAACTCGAACATCCGAACATTCAAGACGCCTTCGCGCAATTGGTCCAACAGGGAGCAAGCCACATCATTGTCCATCCTTACTTTCTCTCGCCCGGCAGGCACACGCGCGGCGACATCCCCGTCGAAGTCCTTGAAGCCGCGAAACG
>JAXDFO010000503.1:0-10987 GCA_034665545.1 Blastocatellia bacterium | reverse complement strand
CAACTCTATACTGGCGAAACATGCTGGTCGTCCTAACAACCAACTTTGCCTTGCGCGCGTTCTCAATCGCTCGCTCTAGCTGCTCTTTGCTGATGAGTTCGTTCATGGTCTTTGGGCCTCCTAGTCTTTGATGTGGTATTCCCTGTCTATTGACAAGGATTCTATCACAGACTTAATCCTTGTCAAGAAAAAAGGTTGCAACCGACAAGGATTATTTGATAAAGTGCTTCGACATGGAGAAAGAATCAGACAGACTATTGTCTACTGCTGAAGTTGCCACACAGCTTGGTGTCTCACGCCAGCGTGTACTTGAGTTGATTACCGAAGACAGATTGCCTGCGCGTAAGGTTGGGCGGTCTTATATCGTTCGAGCCACCGATGTTGATTCTCTTGAGTTGTACGAAGTCGGCAGACCTCCCATCCATCAGCATGACAAAACGCGCCGCAGGGGCAGCAAGCGCTAGCAACGGGCCTTCCAGCAAGAAAGGCAGCAAGAGATGAATCACACTTTTACGATATTGATTCAGAAGGAAGATGATGGATATGTGTCGCTCTGTCCTGAACTCGACATCGCCAGTCAAGGCGCATCCATCCCCGAAGCGCGAGAAAATCTGAAAGAGGCGGTCGAGCTTTTCTTTGAGGCGGCTGACCCTTCAGAGGTCGGGCGGCGATGGAATACGGAAACCTACATCACCTCGCTGGAGGTCACGGTTGGGAAAGCTGCTTAGGCTCTCAGGGCGCGAGGTCTGCGCCATCCTCGCCCGGCATGGTTTCATCGAAGTGCGCCAGCGTGGCAGCCACGTCGTGATGCAGAAGCGGGATTCGGAGACGACTATCACCGTGCCCGTTCCGCTACACTCAGAGATGCGAACCGGCACGCTTCAGTCTATTATTCGTCAATCAGGCGTCCCGCGCACGGAGTTCGAGCCATGAGCAAGCAGAGAGCCGCCAGGCCCGTGCTGTGACATGTCAGGGACTTCTCGGCAGAGACAGGGAAATCAGCTTGCCTACCAACCTACGAGCAGTAATTCCCGTAAGCGGGACGATTCCACTACAGAACTCGCTGCCCTCAGCGTAGCCCCTATTGGCCTGAAGCACGTAGGTTATCCCGTCCCTTTGCTCGGAAGGGAGATGCGCTTTGAAAGGCAAATCTTTGTGCAATCGCTGCGGCCAAATAGCGCGCCGCGCGGGCAGAATGAGCGCGATGATTTGCGGCTCGTCTGGCAAGTGTCGGAGGAAATACCTTTGCGCCAAGTGCATTGCTGAGTTGGCTGGTGGAGGTTTTCAACATGAGCGCGCGTGAAAACCTCCACCGATTCAAAGACCTCAAGCGGAGCGGAGTGGGCTGGACGGCTAAATGTCCAGCCCACGACGACGGGCACAACAGCTTGAGCATCAACGAGGGCACTGATGGGAAAGAATTGTGCTTCTGTCATGCCGGTTGCTCATTCGAGCAGATAGTCGCCGCGCTTGGGATAGACCGCCAGAGCAGCAAGCAGGTAGTGGCAGAGTACGACTATCGAGATGAGAATCGAACTCTGCTTTACCAGGCCGTGCGCTTCTCTCCCAAAGGCTTCAGCCAGCGTCGGCCCGATGGTCGCGGCGGCTACGAGTGGAAGCTGAACGGCACGCGTCGCGTCATCTATCGCCTGCCTGAACTTCTCGCCTCCTCACCCGGCCCAACGGTCTTCGTCGCTGATGGTGAAAAAGATTGTGACCGTCTCGCTGGCTGCGGACTTGTCGCCACAACGAACGTCGGCGGTGCGGGCAAGTGGCGTGATGAATACAGCGAATACTTACGTGGTCGCCATGTCGTCATCCTGCCTGACAATGACGAACCTGGGCACAAACACGCCGTTCAAGTGGCCCGTTCCCTTCAAGGAATAGCGTCCAGTATCAAGATTATCGAGGTGCCGGAGCTTGCGCCGAAGGGCGATGTCAGTGATTGGCTGAACCAGGGAAACACCGTCGAAGACCTTTTGCAGTTAGTCGAATCCGCTCCTCAGTGGAAACCTGAAACGGAGGACCGAAAGGATGAAGGCTTATTGCACGTCGTCCGCATGGCAGATGTGGAAGCAGAGAATGTTCGCTGGCTCTGGCACCCATACATCCCGCTCGGCAAGCTGACTCTCCTCGAAGGCGACCCCGGACTTGGCAAATCATGGCTCACCTGCGCGCTGGCAGCAGGCATCACCTGCGGACGTGGATTGCCGGGAGCGGGCGTCTATCAACCCGGTAATGTTCTGATGCTGTCTGCCGAAGATGGTCTTGGCGACACCTTACGGCCTCGCCTAGATGCGGTCGGAGCAGATGTTTCTCGCGTTCTCGCTTTGGCTGAACCCGTAACATTCGATGCATCGGGATTAATTCAGCTTGAGGCGACGATCATAGAGTATAAGCCCGTACTGGTCATCATTGACCCTCTGTTCGCGTACACGGGCGGCAAGGTTGATATTCACCGCGCAAATGAATGTCGGGCCATCTCTGCGCCTCTGGCAGCCGTTGCGGAGCGACAGGGCTGCGCGATGGTCGCGGTCAGGCATCTGGGCAAGGCGCGAGGTGGCGGTCATCCTCTTAATGCTGGCATCGGTTCTATTGATTTCACGGCTGCCGCTCGCTCCGTCCTGTTAGTAGGTGCGGACCCTGACGAGACTAACAAGAGAGCCATCGTCCAAATCAAGAACAACCTTGCGCCGCACGGTCCCTCCATCGGATACACCCTGGAAGACAGTTGCTTCTACTGGACAGGCGAGAGTGACCTAACCGCCGGGCGAATCCTCGCGCCTGCTTCAGATGATGAGGAACGCAGCACGATTACCGATGCTGTTGATTACCTGCGTACCGCACTGGCAACGGGAGCAAGAGACAGTAAGGCGATTAAAGACGAGGCAAGACAGGGCGGCATCTCCGAGAAGACTTTGCTTCGAGCTAAAACCCGGCTCAATGTGCAAGCAAAGAAGATTGGCGCACCCGGCAGCCACTACCAGAAATGGGTGTGGGAACTGCCCTCGTCCGAAGATGGTCAACCAAGCGCCGAAGATGGTCAAGTACGAGCAGTTGACCATCTTCGGGCAAGTGGGACAGATAAAGACACTTACAGCAACAACTTAGCCGAAGATGGTCAACCTACGGTGTTTGACCATCTTCGTGGACCAGTTGACCACCTTCGGATAGTTGAGGCTGTGCCGGATGTGGTTATCCCTGCCGGGATGTCAGACGAGGAATACGCGCGCTGGTATGAAGAGAGTCGTCTAGTTGTTTCCGGTGTGCCGCAGGGCGGACCCATAGGCGACCCGCTCGAAAGGATGTGAGTGATGAGTGCCAACATAGTAGATGAAGTGACTCGCATCCTTGAGAGGGCCAAGCATGAAGCTCTGACGCTCATCTCTTCTCTTCCCTCGGCGCAGGAGCGGGCGTCGGAAGCCCTGCCGGAGTGGATGACCGAAGAGGAACTGGCTCGTTACTGGCGCATCCTTAAAGATAATGAACCCGTCACGGCGGGCATCGTCTCATGGACTAATCGCGCGCCTGATGAATATCCCTTACCTTGCGCTCGCATGGGTGAGATGAGGCGTTATCACAGAGAGACGGCGGACCGTTGGGCCTGGGAAGAGGCTGAGCGCCAGAGGGCCAGGAGAGCGCAGAAGAAACTCCATGAGGTGAAAAGAGCGTGACAAGGCTGGTGTACCGAACTAGAATTCTCGCCACTTTGGCGACTGCTTCCAATGGAAAGGAGCAGTCCGATGTCCGTCTATAAACGCTACAAAGGAAGAAGGCTCAAAAAGGATGATCCGCTTTGGGCCAAAGGAAAGTGGTGGATGGAGTTTCAGCTTCGCGGCCATGACATCCACGAGTCTATTCCCGGAGCCAGAACTCAAGGACAGGCTGAACGGGCCGAAAGCGCCGTCCGGGAGTCAATCTACAACGGCAAATATAACCGGGCGACGAAGACCAGCAAGTTCTCGGAGTTCGTTGATCTGGTCTATCTGCCCTGGGCGAAGTCGAACAAACTATCGTGGAGAAATGACGAGTGCCGCGCGAAGACCCTTAAGGAATTCTTCGGCGCGCGCCTTATCAGGGACATCTCGCCTATGCTCATCAGGAGACTCAAGAACGACCTGCTGAATGAGAAGACGGTGAGATTCGATGCGGAAAGAAAGGGGCGCACGCTGCGCAAAGGAACGACCGTCAATCGCTATCTGCAACTGCTCTCGAAGATTCTTGAGATGACTTTCGAGGAGTTTGATTGATGTAAACCCGATGCGCAGAGTGCCCCTTGAGCCTGAAGGTGAAGGTCGAGAGCGTTATCTGACCTCGGACGAGGAGGCACGTCTGCTATCTCAACTGGCCGGGAGACTGGCTCATCTGTACGCTCCGGTGGTCGTTGATATTGACACCGGAATGAGAGTCAATAGCGAACTTCTCAGCCTCCAAGTCGAGCATTGTAATTTCGGCAGTAGTCCGATGTTCTTCAACATCAGTGGCAGAGACATCGAAGTGCTGCCCGATCACCTGCTCGTCGTCAAGAGCAAGAACAGAAGGCCGCATACCATTCCGATGACTGAGAGGGCGAGACTTGAACTCTTGAAAGTCATTCAGGACAGGACGACGGGACCAGTGTTTTGTAGCATGAGAACAGGAGTCAATTACATCTAGCTCAAGAAAGGATTCAAGAGGGCGTGCGAACTGGCTAAGATACCGCACGAGCAGAATACTCCTGGAGGTCTGACTTTCCATGACCTTCGTCATACGTTTGCTACCCGCCTCGCTGAAAGAGGTGTGGACGAGTCGGTGAGGATGGCGTTGCTCGGCCAGTCGAGTTTGAAGATGGTCAGAAGGTATAGCCATGCCACGCCGGAGGCCATGAAGGAAGCTGTCCATAGGCTTTCAGAGAAAGCGGGCGAGGTGCTGGAATTTAAGCGGAAGCAGGCATAAAGTCCGCCACTTCTCCGCCATGTGGGGTAAAATGCTCGGAGGCGGCAGTTTGCGGAAGCCGCTAAGTCTTTGAAAACTTGAGAGATGAATGGTAGCGGGGGGGAGGCTTGAACTCCCGACCTTGGGGTTATGAATCCCACGCTCTGACCAGCTGAGCTACCCCGCCACGGGTTTGAGGGGTTAATTATAAAGGTGAGGGGGAAAAGGTCAAGTCGGAGGGTGAGGGGGCGTGCGGGCCTGTTTGCGCGGGTGGATGATGGTTGAGTATGATGCGGTCGGGGAGTAGATTTGAGGAGAGGATTTGAGGGTTTATGCCGGATTTGATTCATCGTCCGAGACGGTTGAGGCGGGGTGAGGCGTTGCGCGCGCTGGTGCGTGAGACGAGGTTGGCGCGGGAGGATTTTATTCTGCCTTTGTTCGCTTGCGCGGGGGCAGGGGTGCGGCGTGAAATCTCATCAATGCCGGGGGTCTTTAATTTGTCTGTGGATGAGGTTGCGCGTGAGGCGGCGGACGCTTACGGGAGGGGCGTGCGCGGGGTGATACTCTTCGGGTTGCCGGAGACGAAGGACGAGGCGGCGGGGGGCGCGTATGCGGAGGACGGCATCGTGCAGCAGGCCATGCGTGAGATACGGCGCGCTGCCCCGGAGTTGGTCTTGATAGCGGATACGTGTTTGTGCGAATACACTTCGCACGGCCATTGCGGCGTCGTGCGTCAGGGCGAGTTGGTGAATGATGAGTCGTTGGAACTGCTGGCGCGGACAGCCGTCAGCCAGGCGGAGGCGGGTGCAGACATCGTCGCGCCGTCGGCGATGCTGGACGGGCAGGTGGGAGCGATTAGAAGCGCGCTCGATGACGCGGGTTTTGTGAACGTGGCGATAATGTCTTACGCGGTCAAGTATGCTTCGGCGTTTTATGGTCCATTCCGCGAGGCGGCGGACAGCGCGCCCGCGTTCGGCGACCGCCGCTCTTACCAGATGGACGCGGGAAACGTGCGCGAGGCTCTGCGCGAAGCCGAACTAGATTACGCGGAGGGCGCGGACATCCTTATGGTCAAGCCAGCGACGGCCTACCTGGACATTCTCAGATTGGTCCGAGACCATTTCCATCTACCGATGGCCGCTTATCATGTCTCAGGCGAGTACGCGATGATTAAGGCGGCGGCGCAGAAGGGTTGGATAGACGAACAACGCGTCATGCTCGAAACCCTCACCAGCATCAAACGCGCGGGCGCGGACCTCATCATCACCTACTACGCACGCGAAGCGATACAAGCAATCACGAAAGAATAAAGCAAGACAGGGAGTCAGAAGCCGGGAGCCAGGAGCCAGAAGAAAAGCGATAGCATGCTCTTCATGCTTGATGCTGTTCTCTTCATGCTGGCTCCCGGCTTCTGACTCCTAGCTCCTGTTTTGATAGTTCATCTCACTTCTAGTTCGATGGGGGTTGCGCCGTGAGCGTCGTAGCCTTCGGGCCAGTTGGAGATGTTGAGGCCGAAGGGTTGGTCTGCGTCCGGCGTGACGACGAAGCGGATGGAGAGAGGCAGGCCGCGCGCGGCTCGCAGGCGTAGGGAGAATGTCTCAACGTCCCATTGTTGGACCAGTGGCTGTTGTGTGGGTTCCTCTCTGGTGATGAGCCTTGAGCCGCAGTCCGTGCCGTTGATGAAGAGCGAGACGCGCGAGGCTTTGATGCGTTCCCTGGCTTCATCTGGCGGGACGGGTTGCAGGCGCGCGCGGACGATCAAGCGACCAACCCTTTTATAGCTTTTACGTTCGGGCACAAGATATTCGATATAACCCACGCCAGACCCCCAGATATACTCCTCCCCGCCTCCTAGTTTTTCAAACCGCGCGCTCGCGGCCATCTCAGGGTTGAAGCGATAGAGGAAAGTTTCATCGTTGAGCATGCTCGTTTCGGGACGCATCGCCGTGTCCGTTTCGGGGCGCGTGAAGGCGAACTGCCGTGGCACTAAATGGCGGCCCGCGTTCTGTAAGCGAGGCGGCGGGTCTTCATGCCGGAGCGAGTCGAAAAGTTGTGAGGCGCGATGAATCTCTGCGCGCAAGCCTTCATCGCGCGGCGAGGTGTAGGTGACGCCGAAGCCCCTCTGCGCGTCTGGCGTCCAGATCCAGAACATCGCGCCGTTCACACCGTCGCGCGCCGCCATCTCAAAAAAGGCGCGAAACCAAACATCCTGCGCGAGCTCTTTGTAGCCCTGTGGGCCAATGCCGAATTCGCCGAAGACGAGAGGCTTACTGAGGGAGTAAGCGGCGGCCACGCGGTTGTCAATAAAGCCGCGCAGGTCTTCCGTCGAATTGACGAAGACATCCAGATCGTTGCTCGGATAATGATGCACGTCGCAGAAGTCTATGGTTTCCAGGCGATGCTCTTCGAGCCATTCGCGTCGCTCCCAGGCGTTGCGATAGCCCCACGTCCCTGGCGTCAAGAGATGATCCTGGTCCAGCGATTTGACATACGCGCTCATCTCCTTAATCCAGGCGAGACGTTCTTGCTGGCGTCCGGTCGCGGCCTGCGCTTCGTTCATCAACTCGTAAGCCATAATCGTCGGGTCGTCTTTATAAAGCACGCCCGTCACAGTGTTGCGACGCGTGAGGACTTTCATAACATGCTCACGGTAGAGGCGACGTGTCTCGTCGTTGGTGTAAAAGAGCATGGCGCGTTCGATGTTGATGCCGAAGGGCTGGCGGTCGTCCGCCGCATCGTTGATTCCGGCCCAGCGCAAGTACTGCGTGATGCCGCCCGTGTCGCGCCACCAGTTGCAGAGCGTCAACTGCACGCGCAGGTTCTGCCGCGCGGCCTCCGCGAGCACGCGGTCCAGATGGACGAATGATTCTTCATTCCATTCGTCGGGCTTGAGTCGAAAAGAGTGTGTGCGCGGCCAGTCGTTAAAGTCGGCGAGTGGTCCAATATCGTTGGGCCCACCTTCGCCGTTGGCCCAGACGCGTATCACGCGAATGCCGTTCTCCGACGCCGCGCGCAGGGTCTCAGGCATCCGCGCCCGGTCCTCGTCCTTGTACATCACTGCGACGTTCGCGCCGACAAAGCGGAACGGCTGTCCATCAACGACGAAGCGCGCGCCTTCAACGCCCACGAATCCGGGGCGAGTTGTTTTATGTCGCGTGCCGGAGCCTGTGCGCGTGCCCCGCGCGACAAAGAAAATCGCCGCGCCCACAACCAGTGCGAGCGCGGCAATCAAAATCCATTTCTTACCCATCAAGAAAGCTTTCAAAGAATTCTCGCTCCACCGTTGGAGCATCGCGGAAGCGCAAAGAGAGAGAGACTAACGCGGGCTGCTGGTCAGTCGCAGGAAGCCTATGATGGCGCAGACGGCGGCCAGCAACGCGAAGAGATTAAAGAACGCGCCGACGGCAAGCGTCATCTCAGGATTGTCTAGGATGAGGCCCAACGCCAGCAGTATGAACTGTAAGTGAAAGACGATCATGCACGCGGAGGCGAGCGCGAACCAGCGCGTCGCCGGACCAAAGGCACGCGCGCGCGCAAAGCCTAAGACCGTGGCGATAATCCAACCGATGAGCCCGGCGACGAGCAGGAAGACTACGACCGGAAGAAAATAGGTCGGCTGCGTATAGCGCGTCGCGTCGGACTGCATGAGCATGAAGAGCGAAGCAAGGGGCGGCATCAAAAAAAGTCTCTCCTACGGAAGCTCTAACAGCAAAGGTTGCGGACGGGAAACAAACCAAAGCGCCGTTTGCGCGCGGGCAGCCCCGCACGGGCGGCGGTAGCGCAAACGGCGTCAGGATTTCTCTCGAAAAATTTCAGGACCAGCGCCGCTGCTTCTCGTTTGCGGGAAGGAGGCGGCACACAAAACGCGACCGCTCAAATTTTCATGAGATTCCGCACGCGCACTGACAAAAGAGAGAGAGCGGCGACGGCTGCTCGCCCCTCTACTACTGCGTGATGTGAATCTCCTCTTCCTTGTTGACGCGGCGCACGAAAAAGATGAGCGCGCAGGCGAGCGCCACGACCGTTGCCCCGATAGCGAGCCAGAGGTGGTTATGACCGCCCTGCGGATCATGAAAGGTGGCGAATTTGTAGTACTCCCAGATGGCGAAGACGGTCGCGGCCAGGCCCACAACCCAACTCAAGATATCTAACATGTTGAACCTCCGACGTTCGTTTTCAGTTAAAGTTAGATGACTGAGGAAAAAGCCAGTAACGCTTTCGACGCAGGCTCCGAAAAAGAGAAGCCCACGCATACACCGCTCTTACTGCCAGGAAACCTTTTCAATCTTTATTCACACGCATGTTACCGCTACAGCGCGGGAGAAAGCAACCCCCTTTTACAGAATCATGCGCTTGTCTCCGGCGCGGCGCGTGATGCGTTCGCGGTCCAGATATTCCAGCAAGGGAATCGCATACTTGCGCGAGACGCCCGCCAGTTCTTTGAAGGCTGCGACATCAATGAGACGTTCCGGTTCGGAACGCGCTCCGTAATCGCGCAGTTTTTTGACGAGTTGGTCCAACGCCTGACGATGAAAGAAGAGGTCTTGATGGACGCGCAGCAGTTGGCCGCCGTCTATCAGCACTTGCAAAATTTTGCGACCGTGCTCGCGCGCTCCCTGCTTGCCTCCCGCGCGTTCCAAAGCCTCTTCAAAGCCGGGCGCTTCGAGCGCGGCCTCTATGTAGACCTGTTCGAGTTTGTCTCTCAAGGCCGCGTCCGATGGTGAAAGCGTCAACTCGTGCCCGGCAGCGCGCACGAGCTCTTTTTCCGAGACGAGCGCGCCCTTTTCTTCCAGGCTCTTGATAACGGCGCGAAAGATTTCTGGACCAGTGTGCGCGCAAAGCCGTTCGCGCAGAGTCTCGCGCGGCAGCCCACGCGAGACAGGCTCGCGCGCGTGATGGGCCAAGACCTCTTCGAGCGCGGCGCGCGACAAGCGTTCAAAGCTCGCGCTCCCCACGTAGACGCCCTCGGCGTTAACGACCGCGCCGCTCTCAACAGTCTCTCTCGCGGACTGGTCCAGTAATTCGTCGCGCCATCCTGTGCGCGCCGCGATGTCTTCGCGCCGCAAGCCGCGCTCGCCCGCCGTCTCCACGAAGAGCGCAAACTGCGTCGCGCGGTCAGCCGACGCGAGAGCCAACAGACGCGTGCGCGCCTGCAACGCTTCGCGCCCCCTGTGCTTGGCGGCCAGTGGGTCCAGCACCAGGCCGCCCGCAACGGTTCGCGCGGGCGAATAGGAACGAATGATAAAGCGTTCACCCGGCAGCGCGACGACAGGAGATTCCAGTCGCAACTGTACGAAGCCCTGTGCGCCGGGCGCGATCTCGCCCGTCTCTTCCAAGACGCGCACGCGCGCCAGCACTTCAGACGCCCCCAGATGCACACGCACTCGCGCGCGCGAGCGCAGAGGGCGCGGCGCGCCTTCCAACACGGACGCCTGCACGTCAATCATCTGCGCCGGTCGCAGTCTGCCTGTAGGCGCGAGGACCATCCCGCGCTCGATTGTCCCGGCTTCCACTCCACCTAGATTGACGGCGGTTCTCTGCCCGGCGGTCGCGCTCCCGACTGACTGACCGTGGACCTGCACGCCGCGCACGCGCACGCGCAGGCCCACAGGCAGCAACTCCATCTCGTCGCCCTCGTTGATACTGCCCGCGACGAGCGTGCCCGTCACGACCGCGCCGAACCCGCGCATCGTGAACGCGCGGTCCACAGGGAGACGCGCCACCATCTCGGATGAACGCGCGGGCACACTGTGGGCCGCTTCGCGCAAGGCGTTCTTCAACTCATCAATGCCCGCTCCCGTGCGCGCGCTGGCGTTGATGATGGGCGCGTCTTCCAGGAAGGAACCCGCGACGAGTTCTTCCGCTTCGATGCGGACGAGTTCGAGCAGTTCTTCGTCAACGGTATCGGTCTTGGTGATGACGACGAGACCCTTGCGCACACCGAGCAGGCGGCAGATGTCGAAGTGCTCGCGCGTCTGCGGCATCACGCCTTCGTCCGCCGCGATGACGAGCGCGACCAGGTCTATGCCGTGCGCGCCCGCCAGCATATTCTTGATGAACCTCTCATGGCCGG
>JAXDFO010000502.1:0-3474 GCA_034665545.1 Blastocatellia bacterium | reverse complement strand
CGCGGCGGAAATCGGAAACACCGTCGCCGCGATGGGCGGCGGGCGCGTCCGCATCACAGACAGCATTGACCCGGCGGTGGGCTTCATCGCTGAAGCCAAAATTGGTGATGAAGTGCAAGCTGGCGATACCATAGGACTGCTCTACTGCCGCGACGAGGGGCAGGGCAAGCGCGCGGCGGAGCGCATTCGCGCCGCTTACAAGATTGAAGACGAGCATCCATCAACACCGAAACTCATTAAGGAAGTAATCACGAGATGAAGTACAGATTTCTTCTACTGCTCGGAGCACTCTGCGCGCTGGCCTTTGCTGGTCCAGCCTGCACCAAGCAAGGACGCGCCGCCGAAGACAAGTCGAAAGTGCATGTCGGCATCGTCTTCGACATCGGCGGCAAGGACGACCGCTCCTTCAACGCCGCCGCGTGGGAGGGCGTCAAGCGCGCCCGGAAAGATTTCCCCATCGTGCTCAGGGACGTTGAGCCTGGCGACCCGACATCCATAGAACCCGCGATGCGCGCCTTCGCCGAGAGAGGTTACGACCTGATTATCGGCGTGGGCTTCGCGCAGACGCCGATTATGGAAGAGGTGGCGAAGGATTACCCGAACATCAACTTCGCCATCATAGACGGCGTCAGCAAACTGCCGAACGTCGCGTCTCTCATCTTCAAGGAGCATCAAGGCTCTTACCTCGTCGGCATGATTGCCGCGAAGAGTTCCAAGTCCGGCACGATTGGTTTCATAGGCGGGATGGACATCCCCTTGATTCACAAGTTCGAGACCGGATACGAAGAGGGCGCGCGCGCCGTCAACCCGAACATACGCATCATCCCGAACTACATCGGCGTCACCGACACGGCCTGGAACGACCCGGTCAAGGGCAAAGAACTGGCGCGCACGCAGATTGAAAAGGGCGCGGATGTCATCTTCACGGCGGCGGGCAATTCGGGCCTCGGCGCGTTCGACGCGGCGGAGCAGGCGGGCAAGGGCGAGGACGGGCGCGCGCGCCGGTTCGTCATCGGCGTGGATTCGGACCAGAATTGGGTCAAGCCCGGCTTCGTCTTGACGAGCATGGTCAAGCGTGTGGACAATGCCGTCTATCAAATCGTCAAAGACAAAATCGAAAACAAATTCCAGGGCGGCCTCCACGTCTACGGCTTGGAGAACGACGGCGTCGGCTATGCGCTGGACCAATATAACAAGGAGCTTCTCTCGCCCCAGGTGATTCAAGAGGTCGAGTCCTCCAAACAGAAAATCATAAGCGGCCAGATTAAAGTGACCGACGCGATGGAGAAATAAACACAGGAGCCAGGAGCCAGAAGCCAGGAGCCAGAAGAAAAGCGAGCATGCCCTTCATATAGCATGCTCTTCATTCTGGCTCCTGGCTCCTGGCTCCTGGCTCCTGGTTCCTGCTTTATGCTTGAACTCAGAAACATTACGAAGCGGTTCGGGAATGTGCTGGCGAACGACCGCGTCAGCATCAGCGTTAAGCCGGGGACGATTCACGCCATCGTGGGCGAGAACGGGGCTGGCAAGTCAACGGTGATGCGCATCGCCTACGGCTTTTACACGGCTGACGATGGCGAGATAGCGGTTGATGGAGAGGCGCGAAAAATCTCCACGCCGCA
Organism: Blastocatellia bacterium; assembly: GCA_034665545.1. Lineage (GTDB taxonomy): Bacteria > Acidobacteriota > Blastocatellia > Pyrinomonadales > Pyrinomonadaceae > DASYML01. Next base: position 1,852 of record JAXDFO010000502.1, on the reverse strand, counting down.
CGATGCGATTGCGCTCGGGATAGGGATGGTCCATCAACATTTCATGCTCGTCGAGCCGATGACGGTGGCGGAGAATATAGTGCTCGGCGCGGAGCCGGGCACGGCCACTTCGCTCGACCTGCGCGGGGCAGACGCTCGCATACGCGCGCTCTCGGAAGAGTTCAAGCTGGCGATTGACCCGGCTGCGATGATAGAGAATCTGTCCGTGGGCCAACAACAGCGCGTTGAGTTGTTGAAGGCTCTGTACAGAGAGGCGCGCTTGCTTATCCTGGATGAGCCGACGGCGGTTCTGACTCCGCAGGAGGTAGAGGAGTTCTTCGATATCTTGCGGCGGATGCGAGAGCAGGGAAAGACCGTCATCATTATCACGCACAAGCTTGATGAAGTGCTCGCTATTTCGGATGAAGTGACGGTCATGCGCGACGGCAAAGTGGTGGGCCAATTAAAGACGAGCGAGACGAACGCGGCTGAGTTGGCTCGCTTGATGGTCGGGAGGGATGTCCTGCTGAGAGTCGAAAAGCAGGCAGCGCATCCGGCGGATGCGGTCTTGCGCGTCAACAATCTTTGGATGACCGCAAGCGACGGGACGCGACGCCTGGATGGCCTCTCGTTCGACGTGCGCGCGGGCGAGATAGTCGGCATCGCGGGCGTGGAGGGCAACGGGCAGACAGAGCTTATAGAAACCCTCGCGGGATTAGTGGACCCGTCGCGCGTGGGCGGCGAGGTCTTGTTTGAGGGCAAGCCGATATTGCGGCTGAATGCGCGCAAGCTTAAGGAGCTTGGCATCGCGCATATCCCTGAAGACCGTCACAGGCGCGGGCTGCTGCTAGACTTCACGCTCGCGGAGAACTCTATCCTGGGCGTTCACTATCGCCGTCCGGCTGTGACGGGTCCGGGCAACGTCTTTCTCAACGACGCGGGCATCAGGGCGCGCGCGCAACAGGTCATCAAAGATTTCGACGTGCGCCCGGCCAACCCTGAACTGCCCGCGCGTGCGCTCTCCGGCGGCAACCAGCAAAAGCTCATCATCGGGCGCGAGTTCGATTTGAAGCCGAAGCTCCTGCTCGTCTCGCAGCCGACGCGCGGCGTGGACATCGGCGCGATAGAGTTCATTCATCGCAAGCTCGTCGCGCTGCGCGACGCGGGTTGTGCGGTGCTGTTGGTCTCGGCTGAGCTTGAGGAAGTGACCGCGCTCGCTGACCGCTTGCTGGTTCTGCATCAAGGCCACATCGCGGGCGAGGTTGACCCGGCGCGGACCAGCTTTGAAGAGATCGGATTGATGATGACGGGGGGAAACCCTTCAACTACAGGGAGCCATGAGCCGGGAGTCGGGAGCCGGAAGGAATAGCCTTCAATCGCTTCTCTACTGACTCCTGGCTCCTGGCTCCTGGCTTCTGACTCCTGCTTTCGCTTATGAAACTTCTTCGCCAGTTAGTGTTTCCGTTGATTGCCATCTTGGCGGCCTTTATCGTGGGCGGGATTATCGTGGCTTTGATCGGCGATGATCCGATTGAGACCTATAAGCTGTTGATAGGCTCTGCTTTGTCCTGGCCGGATGGCATCGGCTATACGCTCTTTTACGCGACGCCTCTGATTTTCACGGGGCTGGCGGTGGCGGTCGCCTTTCGTTGCGGGCTGCTCAACATCGGCGCGGAAGGGCAACTCGTCATCGCCGCCTTTGCGACCGCGTGGGTCGGCATCACCTTCGCCAGTTGGTCCGCGTGGGTCTTGATTCCGTTGGCCTGCCTGACGGCGATTATGAGCGGCGCGGTGTGGGGCGCGATACCCGGCATCTTGAAGGCGCGCTTCGGCTCGCACGAAGTCATCAACACGATCATGTTGAACTTCATCG
>JAXDFO010000501.1:0-40507 GCA_034665545.1 Blastocatellia bacterium | reverse complement strand
TGCGGAGTGTTACGCGGTGAAACATGTTGCCCACCGGGGTGTTCTACCTTGACCTCGCCCCGCTCATTATGAGCGGCATGCTGAGAGGCATGAGCATGCCCCATGTCGCGCATGCTCATGCCGTCCGAATGCGTCTCGGCGGTGGCTGCTTTCGCCCCGCACATCTGCTCGGCTTGAGCGGGCGCGGCGGGCTTGGCCTCTGCCGGATGCTTGAAGGGACATGCGCCGCCATCCGCCCCGTCCATGCCCTGACAACAAGACATTGAGCAACTATGCGCGGCGGACACAATATCTAGAGGAACGACGCTCGCGGCGACTGCCAACACCAACGCTATCGCCAGGAAAGCCCTGGCGGTCAACGCTGGCGCGCACGGTATGTTGATTAGCGGAAGACGCAACTGACCCTCTCAGCAGGCACGCGAACCGAATAACATTTGGAGCGTGCAGATTTTAGTCTGGCAACAGGACGATTGCAAGACCTATGCCAGCATACGGCTCTGAGCGGGCCACCTTCCTCGCCAATCTATTGCAGGCTGAGCAGGACCAGTATCTCTCCGGTCTTCCCCTTCTCTAAAGGTTCCAATGCCTTCCCGATTAACGTGCCGGGGCTATGAAATGCGCGCCCCTGAATCATCATCGGTTCGGACTTCATCGCCACTCCCTCTTTATCGCCCGTGACCAGCAGGTCTCCAACATGAATGGGAGCGCGCGTCGCCTCAACCCTGACCTTCACTCTTCCGGTCGTCGCTACCAAGACCTTGCCCGCTCCGCTTTCGCCAAGCGCCAGTCCGGGACGCTCCGAGATGACTCCGGCCACGCGCGTGTCATACGGCTGTGAGGAACTCATGACTTGATTGTTCTTCTCAGGGTCTACGACGACGACCGTGCCTGCTGGCATCATCTTGCTTGCAGGAACCCACTCGGCCACGTCCTGATATTTAGCATTGATGTTGCCCGTGACGTTGATGTTCCCGTTGACATCCAGCTTCGCCGTCGGCGTCGTCGTCCCAACGCCGACGTTTCCAGAGTTGCCGACGAAAAAAGAGGGATTCCACGCGGGGCCGTTGGTGTAGAGCAGCAACCCGCCGAGACTCTCATCATTAGTGAAAGCCGCGCTTTTCGTTGGCCCGAATAATTCCAGTTGCGCATTATCCCCGCCGGAACCGATTAGGACATCACTGTAATTACCGCGTGGGGCCGAGCCCGCGCCGATGTCCAGTTTTGTGCCGGGCGTGGTCGTCCCTATGCCGACGAAGCCGGTGTTAGCAATTCGCATCTTCGAGACCTGGCCCAGCATGAAATCAAGGTAGGCTCCGGTTGCGATGTTATTGATGCGAAACTCTCCCGTCGCATTGTTGGTCCCGCTATAGGCCGTCACCGTGCCCGCGCCATTCAAATACTCGATGCCGGACCATCCCTCTGTGGTGGCCGTATGTTGAACTCTGATTGGCGCAACGCCCGGAGTGCTTCCCGTCACCTGAAGAGCGCTCGTAGGATTCGTCGTGCCGATGCCGACGTTGCCCGCGTTGGTATTGTTGATATTGTTTCCATTAGTGGCCCACTGCGCCTGCGCTTCGCGCGGTTGGACCAGAAATATCGTCAGCATCAAAACCGGCAGTATCATCCAGAAACTATAACTGCCGCGCCTCTGCTTCATGACCTCAACCATGCTCGTCGCTCCTTCTAAGCTAGTCTGATGTCTCTCCGGTTATTGCAGGCTGAGCAGAACCAGAATCTCTCCGGTCTTCCCCTTCTCTAAAGGTTCTAAAGCCTTGCCGATTAACGTGCCGGGACTGTGAAATGCGCGCCCCTGAATCATCATCGGCACAGACTTCATAGCCACTCCCTCATGCTCTCCCGTCACCAACAGGTCTCCGATCTTGATTCCTTCCTGCGTCGCCTCAACCCTGACCTTCACCCGGCCCGTAGTCGCTATCAAGACCTTGCCCGCGCCGCCTTCGCCCAACGCGATGCCGGGCTGCGCGGAGACCACACCGGCCACGCTCGTGTCATAAGCTTTGGAAGAGGTCATCACTTGATTATTCTTTTCAGGGTCAAGGACGACGACCGTTCCGGCTGGCATCATCTTGCTGGCGGGAACCCACTCGGCCACGTCTTGATATTTAGCATTGATGTTGCCGTCCACCGTGATGTTCCCGGCCACATGCAGCTTGCTCGCAGGGGTCATCGTGCCGACGCCGACATTGCCGGACCTGTCTATCACGAACTTATTCGAGGTAGCGCCCGCGTCCGTGTAGGTCGAGAAGGTCAACTTTCCGCTGCCAGCGACTTGTGAGATAGCCCAGATGCGGTTGTCCGCAGGCTGCGAACTGTCATTGAAGGCTAACCCTGAATTCGAGTTGGCCGAATCAATCATGATGAATTTTCCAGCCGTCGACTGAATGTGCAGCGCTATGCTACTTGAATAGTTGATGCCGTTCAGGATGCCCGGCGTGCTCGTCCCGAGTCCGAGGCTGCCTGCGCTGGTCATGGTCAAGAGGTCTCCGGCGGTGTCCGTATATAATCTGGCGGAGCCGTTCGGGTTGTACCAGACGAAGCGATCTCCGGCGGCCAGTGCAGTGGGCAGGGTGGCGAGCGTGCGCCTGGCAAAGCCCAGTTCTGCGGTTGAGCCTGAAGCCTCAATCGTGCCGTCAAGCGTGCCGATGGCGAGTGGGCCAACGTTCAGGCCGCCGGTTGCAACGTGCAGCTTAGAGCCTGGAGTCGTCGTGCCGACGCCGACGTTGCCCGCGTTGGTGTTGTTGATATTGTTTCCATTAGTGGCCCATTGAGCCTGCGCTTCGCGCGGCTGGACCAGGAATATCATCAATGTCAACACTGGCAGCAGCATCCAGAATGCAATTCTGCCACGCCTCTGCTTTGTTACTTCACCCATGACTATTCTCCTTAAAAACTATGTATCTTTGTTTCTCTGTTATTGCAGGCTGAGCAGGACCAGAATCTCTCCGGTCTTCCCCTTCTCCATCGGTTCTAAAGCCTTCCCGATTAAAGTCCCCGGCCTGTGTATCTGTGTTCCGCCGAGGTCCAATGGCACAGACTTCGTCGCCACACCTTCAATATCGCTCGTCACTAACAGGTCGCCCACTTCTATCTCTGCGGCTCTCGCGTCAACCTTCACCTTCACTCGTCCGGTCGTCGCTACCAGCACTTTGTTGGCTCCGCCTTCGCCCAGCGAGATGCCGGGCTGTGTGGAGACCACGCCCGCGACTCTCGTGTCATATGCTTTGAAGGATGCCTGGACTTGATTGGACTGAGATTTGTCGAGGACGACGACCGTGCCTGCTGGCATCATCTTGTTGGCGGGAACCCACTCGGCCACATCCTGATACTTGGCAGAGATGTTGCCCGTCACGGTGACATCACCGACGACGTGAAGCTTGGTCGTAGGCGTGGCCGTGCCGATGCCGACATTGCCGGAAGCTGTGAAGCGGGCGGCCTCCGCGATGTTCCCGGCGTTGCGCGTGAGAATCGCCAAGTCGCCGGAGACCGTGTTGGCCCCGTGGTTGGTAAAGATGGTAGCAAGTCGCACAGCAGTCCAACCGTTGCCTGCGCCATCCATGGTACGGAAAGAGATTTCGCTGATGCTGTTGTTAGTCATGTCTGTATTCTGCATCGTCAATCGTGAGGCCCCGAATGACAGAGCAGAGTAGGGGTTGCTGTCGCTCGAACTGATAGTCAGCAGCGAGTTCGGAGCCGTCGTGCCGATGCCGACGTTGCCCGTGTTGGTGTTGTTAATGTTGGTTCCATTGGTGGCCCATTGACCTTGCGCGCTGCCGGGCTGCGCGAAGATAAAGGCCAGTGCCATGAAGACTGTAGCGATGGTCCAGTATATCGTTGCGCCACCCCTGACCTGATTGCTTGCGTTCATCTTCTTCCTCTTTCTACTTTTTGATTGCCGCCCTTGCGATTAGCTCTTATCGAAAGTGAGAAGGAACGGCCAACGCGCGTTCCTTCCCACTCCGCGTGCGCGCGTCCCCTCTTACTTCACGCGCTGCCGCAATTCCTCTATATGGACTTTGAGGACTCTGATGGCCGTCGTAAGGTTCGGGTCCGTGTAAGGAGCCAGAGGTCTGCTGAGGAGGCTGAGAGCCTCGTCCAGTTTCGTTCTCAACTCCTGAATGTGGACCGCCTTAATCGGAACGCCCGTCGGGTTGGGGTCTGTCCAGGTGGCCGTATCCAGCCCGGCCAGCGCACGCACGGCGTCAACTCCCTGACGTAGCTCCGTGAGATGCACTGCCTTGATGACGGTCACTCCGGGGACAATCGGATTGTCCGTAAAGACGATGGTCGTCGCCATGTCCGTGTTGCTGGAAGAGGAGCGATTGCCCGCAGCATCCAGCGCACGCACCCTGTAGAGATAGGCGATGCCGTTCATCGTCGTCGCGTCGGTCATGCTCGTCGTCGTCGTCGAAGCCACAGGCGTGTATGGACCATAAACGCTCTGCGCGCGTTCGACTTGATAGTGGTCCACAGTGCCGCTCGTGGAAGGAGTCCAGTTGAGCGCGACTTGCCCGCCCGGCGTCAGATTCGCGGTCAGACCGTTAGGCCGTCCCAACGGGGCCGCGTCAACCGCCGGTGCGGTATTGCTGACGCGGAAGATGCCCCACAGGCCGCCGCTGAACTTAAAGCTCTCCTGCGTCCTGTAGAGATAATCGCCCGTGCCCGCGAAGGTTCCGCCCGCCTTCGTCAGGATATTGAGATGGCGTGTGGGCCCAATGCCGCTATAGGAACCGACCTCGAAGGAGTCTGGGTTGTCGCCCAACGTCTGCGAGTTATTGAGCCAGGGTTCAAACTGCCAGTGATGGCCGAAGAGCGTGAAGCCGTGCTGGCGCGGGTGGTCCGCAGAGTCAAGGATGCGGAAGCGCACCTGCGTGCCCGCCTGCGCTAAGAAGACAGGCGTTTCGGGGTCGCCGCAAGGGCCGCCGCAGCCGGGGTTGGATTCGAGCGAACTGAGCGTGTTGGTGAAATCCTCTGCGCGCAAGGTGTTCAAGTCCGTGTCCGAGGGCAGACCAAGACGCGCCCACAAAGGCTCGTTACGATAGTTGAACCCTTGCAAGCCGGAGTCTTCCGCATCGTCCGCGTCACGAGTATTCTTCATGCCGGAATTGGTGAAGGTCGTCGTCACGTTATTCTCGTCAATGAACCTGGATGTCCCCGCCGCGTTCTTCATCGTCAAGTCGCTTTGATACTGCACGACGAATTCGCGGAAGAGCATGCTGCCGTTGACATCCTTAATCGTGGCGGAAGCGGTCGTGCCTGCATCCTGCGTCCAGGTCGCGCCCTGCGGTTCGATAATCAGCGAACCGATGAGGCCGTGCGAGCTATGCTTGATCACGTCGCCGTAATCGCGCAGGCCCGTCGCGCCGAACTCAATCGGCGTGACCGTGACGGTGTTGTTGACCGGGTCAATGTTAATAATCTTGCCCGCGTACCAGGTGTAGGTCTTGGTTTCGCCGGGAGCAACGGTCTGGTTCGGGTTGGAGCCAATCGTCGCGCCGTCGGAAGAACCCACGTCGTAGGCGAGCAGTTGCGAGTGCAGGCTCACGCGGTTGGAGGTCTGCACCTGGTTGAAGTTGAAAGCCGGTGTAATCGGCGGCATGAAATTCCAGCTATCATATTCTGGAAGCGTCGCCGGTAGATTGTTCGTCAAATGGACTCGCACGCAGTCGCCAGCGTTGGCGCGCAGGACGAGCGGTTCTAATTTCTTCGTGCCCTGCTGAATGGGCGCGACGTTCTGCGACTCTACGTAGACGATGCCCGCAGGGTCGTGGAAGCCGAAGCGGTCGTTGTAGACGATGCCGCTCGGACCCGCGAGGTCCGTCGCCAGTCTCGCTTCAACATAGAAGTCCTTCTTCGGCACAGCCGTCGTGTCCGGGCAAATGCTTCCCTTGAATGGCGAAGCGGGGACATTGGACGGGGCCGTGTTGTTCGGCAGCGTCAGCACGCCAGGCTGCACCGTGGCGTAAGTACGCATCAATCCCCACATGCCGTCCCACAGGTTGTCCGACGCGGCGGAACTGTACAGATAGTCCGCCGTGTTGGCGTTGCTGAAGAGCGGCAACGTCTTCTCGCTCATGTCGAACTCGAAGTGCTCGGAGATGCCGACGTGTTGCGCGTTGGTATAGCCGGAGTTGTTGACCGCCGCAGGGTCTTGCGGCGTGCCCGGCTCGAAGAGCCACTTGTGACCGTGAACGTTCATGACGTGCTGCTCTTCCTGCGCGCCTTGCAGGATACGCACCTGAACTTTGTCGTTCGGGTACGAAGGCAGAATCGGCGTCACCGGGTCGCCGTGAACATCAGTACTGAAAGCGAAAGCCAGGTCGCCAGCGTAGCCGCTTTTCTGGACCAGCTTTCCGCTCGACGCATCGAGCGTGCCGATACGCAACGGCAATGGCTCGTTACGATAGTTGATGACCTGCGTGCCAGGGTCCGCAGCAGAGATTGATTCCGGCTTCGGATTCTGCGACGGGTCGAGCAACACAGGGAAACCGATGACCACGGGAAGAGGGAAATCTTTGTGATTAGGCGGATTGACAGGAATATTATCCTGCGTGTAGACGAGCGCGAAATCGCCTAGCTCAAGCATGAACTCGCGGAAGCTGTTCTGACCTCCCGGCCCCGCGATGATTCTAGCGGAGTAAGTGGTCGGTCCACCGTCCGGTCTGGTGTAGAGCGGGGTTCCGCCCTGCGTCGTCCAGGTCGAGTCGGTCGGCTCAATCACCAACCCTGCGTAGAGACCGTGATGCTGGTGGCCGCTAGGGCTGAAGTGGTCGTGCGTGAAGACTGTGCGGAGGGTACGGTCGCGCCCGTTGCGATTAACGAGCGGGTCCGCCCACCAGCGTTCGATGTGCGTCTGCGCGCCTAGAAACTCCGGCTTGTCCGGCACTGAAGGATTGGCCTTCGCCGTAAACCTCGCGCTGCCGCCATTGACTTGCTGGTACTTGTTGAAGGCGTCAATACGTTCACGAACTGCTTCGGGTGAGAAGCCGCCGCTCTCGTAGTTCCAACCATTGCCCGCTCCGTCCGAACTGGTCACGTCGAACTTCACCAGATGGATATGCTGGCCGATGATGTCCGTTCCCTGGAAGACCTGGAAATCATCCAGGTTGAGGTTTGAGCGCGTGAGATTCGTCACGCGATAGTCTATGCAATCGCCTGAGTTGGCGCGGAAGAAGAGAGGCTCTGTCGCACGCGTCGGGTCGGTCGTCGCCGTCCCGTTAATAGTGTTGGCGACATCCTGTTCCAACACGGCGATGCGCATCTGCCTGTCGTGCCAGCCCGCCGCGTTAATCCTGCCGTCAAGCTGGACCCACGCCGCGCGATACTTGCGCAAGGGCACGGCGCGCGTCTGACCGTTGTCGTCAACAAAGGTGTCCGGGCAAGGGTCCGAATAAGGCGCGCCCGGCTGATGTATCCTGCCGTTGACGGCGAAGATAGTGGGCAACGCCGAACCGCTAGCCCAGGCCGTGTAGGTCGGATAGCTCATCGCCGTCCAACTCGGAATCGCTACGCCCTGTTGACGTATGACGATGGGAGTGCCGCCCGGCTCCTGCCCGTTGTGATGGGCCATCGCAGCCTTCTCGGCAGTCGTCCCGTCTTCCGGCAAGAATTCCAGATTGGCCGTGTCCAATTTCTTGGCTAAGCCGAAGGTGAAAGGAGCTATCGTCGAGTCAACTCTTGAATTGACGCGCTGCGCGATGGGGTCTGCGAGTTGGTCAGCCGGAACAGCCGCCGTGCCCGTCAAGGCCGTGCCGCCGTGAACGCGGTGACGCGGCAAGCCGCCAACCGCGAGACCGTTGACATCAAGCTCACGACCGAAGGGAGCCTGCGGCGAACGGTGGCCCGCCTGGTTCTCCATGTAGAAGGGATAACCCTCGAAGTCTAGACGCGGCATCGGCAGGTTGCCGACCTTCGCAATCGGAGTCCCGTTCTGATCCTTGAGGAAGAGATACGGAATGGGAACGAGCGCGGGCTGCGGAATACCCGTCGCCACTTCACCATCCGCGAGGTTGCGTCCCTCAAAGCTCTTGCCCGTCAATGTGCAGTTTCGAGTCTGCTTGCACGCCTGCTTGTTGAGCGCAATCGTGCCGTCTTCAAACGTGTCATGGTTGCGCCACAACTCCCACATGCCCTGCGCGAAGTGCGGGTAGAGATGGCAGTGGAAAATCGAATCGCCCGGCGAGCCGACGTTGCGATTGCCGCCGCCGCCATACTGAATCTCGTAAGTGAAGGATGCGCCCGGCGAGATGGTCTGAGAATCGAGATAAGTCGAATTAGGGTCGCGCGAGCTTTGCAGCCACTGGTGCTGGTGCAAGTGGAAAACGTGCGTCTCCTTCGGTCCGGCGTGGACGTTGCGAAAGCGCACAGGGTCCAGGATGTAAGAGTGATGAACGTTCCCCGGGTCGTCCTGGAATAGACCGTCAATGGCATGGCCCGCCGAGTCGTACTTGACGAGCACAGCCGGGTCGCCGTTGGCGGGTGATTCGAGGAAGAACTCTTCGTAGTTGCACTCAGGGCAGTTGGCCGCCGGTCCAACCGCTTTGCGATTAGCCAGAACTTCCGCGCCGAGACCCGACGAGCCGTAGTTGATGCCGAAGCCGTCGCGTACCCCGTGGAAGAGCGGGATGAGCAGTTCTGAAAAAGCGGGCGCGCCCGATTCGAGTTCGTCATGGAAGATGACGGAGAACTCGCGGAAGGGTTGACCGCATGTGCCTGACGGCGGCGCGTTGGTGCAGTCTTCCTGAAGCGTGCCGGACGGGTCCGTGATAATCGCGTTCAAATCCGCGTGGATTATCTCAGTGCCCTTGAGGATGTTGAGAATAGGATCGCCATTCGCATCAACGGCCTCGTAGTTGAGAATGGGCGTGCCGTTCGCGTTCGTGCCGGTCTTGGCCGCCTGCATCTGCGCGGCAGTGACCTGCGAGCGATACCAGATGGAGTTAGTCGGCTCGACGTTAATCATCCCGAAGAGACCGTGTGTGATTTGGCCGCCGTCGCCTTCGCCGCCCGAAGTGGCTGCGGTCGAGAAGACAAGGTACTGGCCCTGCTTGCCCGCGTACCAGTTATAGCTCACTGTCTGGCCGGAGGGGGCAAGCGAAGAGGTGTTCTTGCCGACGTAAGAGCCGTCGGAGTTTACCGCGTCCACGTAGTCCAGACCGTTGACGTGCATGGAGGCCGTGCGCGTCGCGGGCGTGTCGTTGTGTGAAAGCTTGACGGGCGTGGTCGGCGTCCTGTAGGGCTGGTTGGCGGGCCACACAGGGAAGACCTTGTTATCAACATCATTAGGACTCTGCGTCAGCCAGTTGGTGAAACTGACGAGCAGGCAGTCGCCTTGATTGGCCCTCAACACGAGCGGGCGCGGTCGCTTGTCCGGTCTGAACTGGACGTTGTCCGGGCCCAGAGCTTTCGAGGGGTCAATGGCAACCACGTCGCGCTTGAGCGCGTACATCATGCCGCCTGGGTCGAAGCTGCCGAAACGGTTGAAGAAAATAATCTGGTCGAAGGCCACCACGTCAGCCGTGATGGTCCTGGCGCACTCCGGCGGCCCAAGCGTCGCCTCTTGCGGCGGACCCGGCGTCGGAACCGGCGTCGGGAGGCCATTACTAACACCGGGCGCGCTGGCCGCACCGGGCGTCTGCGCAGATGAAGGCGCGGGCGCGACGATGACCTGCGCGGGCGGCTTGCCTTGATTGACGGGGGCCGAATTGGGCACAGGGCCGGGCGTCGGCGTCGGTGTCGGAGTTTGCGCCGAGGCGGTGATAACGTACAAGGCGAATAAGCCAACTAGCATGAGGCCCATGCTGAACGTCTTCATTAAGCTAGTGGATATTTCGTTCTGCTCCCTCATAAAATTGTTCTTTCCTTAAAGGCGAAACAGTAAGAGCCGGATTAAGAGAGATTCTTAACCCCGGCAAACAGAAGCCATACCAGGCCGCTCGTAGAGCAACACGACGGCGCTCTTGCCGACACCCTTGAGCAGCCGCGAACGCTTCGCTCTCGTGCCAGCACGTTGCCGTGCTCTCTAACGTGATTGAACGTGGGACTTCACCTCTGGATAGTCCGGGGTCCGTAAATCCAACCGCAGAATCGAGCGCTCAGGGCCATGAGCTTAGAGGTGTTGTGTTGGGTCTCTATCGCAACTGCCGTACCATTTCTATTTTTGATTTAAAGAGTGGGCATCTCTCTCGCCAAATGCTATGTCGCAGTGAGTTTGCGTAGGCTCGCGGAAGCAGTTGAAGTATGCAGAACATGTTTCATCGTGAAACAGAGTTTGTGCGCTGTGATTCACCCTGCGACATGGCCGCACGCACGCACGCTTCCGATGGATGATTATTCGAGACGGAAAAAGAGCGGCGCATCGTTGATGATGCGCCGCTCCATTGAAGACATTTCATGAGAGAGACGCCGCGCGGCGTCTCTTCATCTTCAACACAGTTTCAGGCCCAGGCTCATTTCACAGAGACACGGCCTTGCATGAGTTGCATGTTGATGTCGCGACCTCCGGCGGTCATCAGGTGGATGGTCCCGGCTTCGCAGCCGATGGCGCTGTCGCCCATCCCAATCGCTTCGATGTCAAGATAGATGAGAAAGCCGGGCGCGTTTATCGCCGTCGCATTCGCGGGCGGGCTGAGCGAGATAAGGAGGGTTCCCTGCGGGTCGAAGCTCTGCGTAATCGTCGGGCCGCCCTGCGTGTTGGAGAACGAATAGCCCTTTGCCACGGCATGAACTGAAATGACGCGCGGGTCAAACCGCAAAGGAATGACGGCCATGCTGAGCGGCGCATCCGTGTTCAAGATAAGACCTATGCGCCGCTTTTCTCCGACGCGCATCTCCTGCGCTTCCCTCTCGAACTTGAGTTCTCCACCGCCAGCCGCGAGCGCGGGTGCGCTCTTCACTTTCAAAGTTTCTGCGACGTTGACGGCGGGCGCGTTGTCAGGCTTCGCTGGACTCGCGGCGGTGTCGGCCACTCCCGTGCCGCTCGCATTGACGGCCTGGCCCATCGCCAACGGAATCTCCTGCGGCAATGTTTGGAGGCTCGCGGGGATGGAAACATTTTTCGCGGTCGCGTTGGCAAATTCGGCGCGGGTGTCGGTTGCCGGATTGACGCTCCCCTGCTGCATCAAGGCTTTCGGCGCGGGCGCGTAGGCCGGTGGTTCATCATCAGAGGGATGCTGTGCGGCGGCTACTCCGCTTGTTGAATTGGATGAAGTTGGGAGGGCAACGTTCGGTTGATTGTTGCTGGCGTTGGATGCTGCGGCGAGTTGGTCCGCCTGGTCCGACTCCCTCATCATCGCTTCGAGCGAACTTGAGATAGGCATTTGTTGAGAGCCGCTCGGATGCGCTCCCTTATCGCTCGGCGTGATGGCGGGAGCGCGCAGGACGTGCGGCGTGACCGTGATGACGATGTCCGTTTGAAAGTCGTTCTGTGTCGGAGTAGAGAAGAGCCGACCGAGCACTGGAACGAGTCCGACGAGCGGCAAGCCCTGTCTGCCTCTGGCCTGATTATTCTGCGCGACGCTGGCAATCATCATCGTCTGATTATTTTTGATGCGCGCCGTGCCTGAGATGCTGCGCTCGGTGAAGGTCGGCGTCAGGCTGCCGAGTCCCTGCACGTCCTTCGACTCTATGTTCATCTTGACTTGCACATCAAGGTTTGGGAAAACCTGCGGCGTGAAGTCCAGCGTCAAACCCACCGGCTCATAATTGATGACGGGATAACCGGTGCCACCGAAGAGCCCGCTCGTGCCGCCCGCCGGGGCCGTGCTGCCGCTTGAATTAAATCCCAGCGATGTGACTTGCGCGGTTTGCACGGGCACGCGCTGGCCTATGCGCGCCCTGGATGATTCTCTATCGAAAGCGTGAATCTGTGTTGAAGCCATCAAGCGGCTGCGGTCCCTTTGCTGGAACGCGGAGAAGGTCGAGGAGGGTATCAAGAAGGCTGCGCCCAAAGCGGTCGGGAGGCTTGCGAGGGCCGCGCCCGCCGCCGCCTGTAGCTTGCCCTGGCCCACAGAGGCGACGAGGCCGCTCGTCCCGAAGAGAGTGCCCAGTGTGTCGCTCGAACCGAGTTGATTGCCCAGACGCAACAGGTCGTTGTGCTGCATCTCGTAGATGTTGACTTCCATGACGACTTCCGCGAGGTCTTTGTCAATGCTCTCAAGCAGGTTGCTGATGAGCCGTATATTCTCCTCAGTATCACGGACGGTGATGCTGTTCGTAGACTTGTTGGGAATCACATTGGAAGCGGGGCGGCCCTGCTGAGCGGGTATCGCGGCCTGTATCAGAGCGCGCGCATCGTTAGGGTCAATGTTGGCAAGATAGAAAGTCTGTATGACGAGCTCTTGATACTGCGGGCGTTTCGATTGGTCCGCGACGAAGATCGTGTTGCGGTCCAACTTTTGAAAGAATAGCCCCTCTTGCATGAAGATGAAATCGAGAGCCTTCGCCGTCGTGACGTTATGCAGACTGACTTCGAGCGGGCGAGACTTTTGAAACGACTGGCTGTCGAAGAGCACGTCAACATGCAGTTGGTCAGCGAGGCTGCGAATGAAACCCTTCAGGTCGCCCTTGTAATTAATCACGCGAAGCTGCTCAGGGCGCGAGGACTGCATGACTTGCTTCACCGGGCGCATAGGCGATTCCAGATTCGACTGACGTGCTGAGGTGGGCGTCATCTTCGCTTCGGAGCCGTTCTGCTCCTGTTCCGCGCCTTCCGTTCCTGCGCCGTCGCCTCCGCTCTTCAAGCGCATCATGCGCTCGGCTTCGGAGTGTGCAAGCTCGTTGGTCGAATCCAAACCATAGGCGCGTCGAAAAGCGTTGTAGGCTCCCAGGTAATCGTGATGCTCGGCCAGAGCCTCGCCCTGCTTCGTGGCCTCCTGCGAGGCATTGAAGATCGCGCGCCTGTAATGCAGTTGATACTGGATGTTGGCGGGTTCAGCCGCGACCGCGAGAATGAACTCTTCGACGGCCTTCTCCCACTGTTGCGCGGCTTCAAACTGCAAGCCGCGCTCGTAATTCTTCTTGCCCTTGCCGCCCATCGCCGCGACCGGCGAGGCGAGCAGGCAAAGAACCAACATCAATCCACAGAGCGAGCGCATACGGGCCGAGAATCTCATTTCAGTACTACCTTTCAATCCAGAACGTGACGCGCACCTGGTCCTCAAATTATTCTTCACTCTTCGAGGGCGTGGTCATGCTATTTTTCGCCGCGCTGTTTTTGAGAGCGGCTTCGATGGCTGCCTTGAGACCTTCGTAGCTTTTCTCCATCACCTGCCGCCCGTTGATGAAGACGGTCGGCGTGCCGTTAATCCCGAAGCCGATGCCCTCCTGAATATCGTGCTGCACGCGGTCAGCGTAGACGCCCGCATCGAGCGCGGCGTCGAACTTCTGCCGGTCAAGGCCGACCTGCGTCGCATACTCCTTGAGCTTGTTAATCTCAAGCGCGGATTGATTCTGAATCAGGATGGACGTGTATTCCCAGTACTTGCCCTGGTCGAAAGCGGCCTCTGCGGCCTCTGCGGCCTTGTAGGCGTTCGCATGTTGGGCCAACGGGAATGAGCGCACGACGAGCTTCACGTGGTTGCCGTATTCCTGGACCAATTTCTCGATGACGGGCTGCGCTTGCGCGCAACTGGGGCATTGATAATCCGTAAACTCGACGATGGTGACGGGAGCCGAGGGATTGCCCTTCGACGGGCGGTTGGCGGTCGAGATGTCATAACGTGGCGGCTCCGGCGCGGTCAGATAAATCTGCAACGTCGCGGACTGTCGCAACTGGTCCGCGAAAACGTCTCCGGCCTTTTCGACCTCCTGCTGTTGCAGGTACTGGATAATCTGGTCCTTGAGTTGGGCGAACTCGCCCATCAGACGCTCTTTGTTCTGCTCGTAAAACTTGCGCGCGGTGTCCTCCGTGACCTTCGGGACTTTCGGCGCGAGTTCGGCATCGAGCAGGGCTTGCGTGGTGATTTTTCTCTTCTGCGCTTCCTGTTGAAGCAGGATATGGTTGACCTTCATCTCAAGCGCCTCGGCGCGCACGTCGTAGACCTGCTGCTGAACATTAAAGATGAGCGGGCGCAGAGAGTCTTCGATGTTGGCGGAGGTAATCGTCTCGCCGTTGACTTCGGCTAAAACGCGCGCGCGTTCCTGTTCGTTCTTCGGCGCGGTGACGTTGTTAGCCAGCATCTTGACCGGATACGCGGCGTGCAGGCGTTCGGCCAGCTTAGCGGCTTCCTCGCCCTGGCGTTGATTGAGAAGATAACTAACGATGCCCGCCTGTATATCTTTAAACTCGCCCTGGATACGACCTTTGTTCTTCTCATAGAAAGCGAGCGCATCCGCTTCGCTCGGCTGTTTGGCCTTAGCGATGATTTCCTCTTCAATGAGCCTGCCCTCTGTGGTCGAGCGTTTCTTCGCTTCGGCCCTCAACAGTCTTGAGTTTATTTGTAGGTCAAGCTCGCGCTTGCGCGCGACGACGACCTGACGTTGAAGTTCGGCGACGCGCGCGCGAATCTGCGGCTCCACTTCCTGGCGAGTAATCTTCACGCCGTTGACGACGGCGAGCGTGTCCGGGATGTTCTTAACTTCGCAGCCGCAATCTTCCTCTTCCTTCGCCGCTTGAGCGACGGCGGGAGTTTGTGGGGCTGCGGGCTTCGCTGCTGTCGTCGTCGTGGCGGCGGTGGTTGTCGCAGGAGTCTCGCTCTTGCGGCTCTTGTCTGCTGTGGCCGCCGGAGTTTGCTTCTGCGCCAGCGCAGGCGCGCAGGCGATGGCGGCGATGAAAATGGCTGTTAATAGTCTGTTCATTATTTCTCCATATCTCTCTTGATAATCTTCAGGGCTGGCCGTCTCGCGCGATGCGTTCGCTCATTGGCACGTACTGTTTTTTGGTCAGGTCAATTCCCACGATGTAAGAACCGACGGCTCCGACTCTGCGATTCGGGCCGAAGGTGAGCGGCGGGACGACGCCCGTGTTGAAGTCCGTCAGGTGTTCGAGCGCGACCACAAACGACGGCCTGCTCAATTGCCTGTTGCTCAGTTTCATTGCTTCAATGAAAGTCTTTGCTGCCGCATATCCCAAACCTTGAAAAGCCGGATTGCGCAGTTCGACCTTCGCATTCGTCATCATGTTGACGAACTCCGAAAAGCCTTGCTGATTCGGCAGCGCAGCCGGAAACGAGAGGAAGGTCCGCGCGGCGATTGAAGGCGGAAGGTTGAAAGCTCCGCGACCGATCATGACGACGGAACTGAGCAAGGAAGCGTTGAGCTTGGCCCGTTCCATCTCGCGCGCGAAGGCGTTAATCTGTTCCGCGCTGCCGAAGAAAAAGATGTAGTCAGGTTTCTTGACGACTAAAGAGTCTGCGATAGCGGCTGGCGCGAAGCGCGCGGCGTCAAAAGCCTCTTCCGCGATTATCTGTATCGAACGCTGCCTGGCCTGGAAGCGCACACCGGCCAGCGCGTCGGCGTCGAATTCACTGTTGGCATAGATCACGGCCAGACGCGGCTTTTGAGTTCCGGCCTGCGCGGCGGCAAAGTCCACGAGCGAATGGGCCTGGTCTCCGAATGTCGGGAGCAGGTAAAAGATGTAAGGGTTGGGCGGAACCGCGACCTTTGGCGAGAGCGTCGCTGGACCGACGAGCGGGACTTCGCTGCGTTTCAGATATTCATTGGTCGCGTCGCTGTTCCCAGGCTCGAAGCTGCCGACGAGCGCGAAGACGCTCTCCTGTTCTATCAGCTTGCGCGTCGCGCGCAAGGTCTCTTCCGGCTCGCCCCTTGAATCCTCCACGACGAGATTGATTTGACGCCCGTAGACGCCTCCCTGCGAATTAACATCCGCGAAGACGGCTGTCATTGCCGCCTTCAAATCTTCGCCAATCTTTGCGAGCGGCCCGGTCAGGGGCAACGCCGCGCCGACCTTGATGGTCTCGCCACTGAGGCCCGAATCAACGTCCGCCGCCGTGCCCATCTTCTTGAGATAAGCGATGAGGTCCGCCATCTGGCCGTCCGTCATCTGGTAGTGCGGCATGCCCGTGTGCAATCGTTCGCCGTTGGAATCAACGCCTGTGCTGATGGCGCGCGCTAAGGTCTTCTCGTTGTACGGGGCTATCTGATGCCGGGTGAGGCCGGACGTGTGCGCGCGTGTGAGCGCGTCCCAGTTGATGGATGGTGGTCTCAGGCCGCCTTCGTCCTGGCCCGCGCCTTTCAAGCCGTGGCAGTTCGCGCAGGTGAAAGCGACGGCTGGCATCTCGTTATCATCGCCGCCGAGAAAGGCCGTAATCTCGCCCGCCTGCCCGCCATCGCCTTTCAGGAAAATCTGCTTTCCGCGCATCTCCTGCGAGGTCAGTTCATTCTTGCCCTGCGCGGCGACGCGCCCGCGCCCCGCGACGAACCATGTGATGGTCAAAGCCGCCGCGACAATCAGAATTAACTTGAGCTTGTAAGTATGAGCTT
This sequence comes from Blastocatellia bacterium, assembly GCA_034665545.1. Lineage (GTDB taxonomy): Bacteria > Acidobacteriota > Blastocatellia > Pyrinomonadales > Pyrinomonadaceae > DASYML01. The sequence goes on along the minus strand of JAXDFO010000501.1, from coordinate 24,049 downwards.
TCATCATTCCTTTTCGTTTCAAGCGAAGAGACTGTGAAACGCGTTTCAGCGTTCTGTGGAGCTAACGCTTTGAGGCTCCTTCTTCGCGGCCAATATCTTGGCGACCGCATCCGCTATCTCGGAGGGACGCGAGAGCGCGGGCACTTTCATCCACTGCCCGGTCGCTTCATCACCGATAATCAAAACGGTGCTGTGCTGCTGCGGGTCTTCCGTATAACCGCCGAGTTTGGAAAGCACTCCTTGCACGTCCGCCTTGGTTCCGGTCAGGAAGTACCAGCCCGGCTGTATCTTGAAACCGTCGGCGTATTTCTTGAGCGCGTCCGGCGTGTCATGTTCAGGGTCCACGCTGATTGAAATCATGACGACATCCTTGCCCACGCGGTCGCCGAGATACTTTTGCACCTTGACCAGATTGGCCGTCATAGGCGAACAGGCTCCAGTGCAATGCGTCAGCATGAAATTAATCATGACGGTCTTGCCCTTGAGCAAATCATCGTAGAAGCGCATAGGCTTCTCGTCCTGATTGACGAGCACCGTGTTAGGAAAATATTTCGACGCCGCCTGCGCAAGTTTCTTCTGCATCTCGCTGGCATCGGCCTTCCCTTCTCCTGGGGCGGGAACGGTCACGGATGCCGTGCGGTTGTTATTCCCGGTGGCTTCCGCTTCATCAATGGTCTTGAGGATGGTCGAGGCCGGGGCCAACCCGTAAGCGCGCGTCCAATAGCCTGTCGCGTCATTGCCAATCAGGATGAGAGAGGTGTGATTGCTCTTGTCATCGGGAATCGCGGCTCCGAGAGCCTTGAGCAATTGGCCTATGTCCATCGAGTCGCCTGTGACGAAGGTCCAACCCGGCCCCGCTTTAAACTTCGCGGAAAATTCCTTGAGCCTCTCCGGCACGTCCGTCGTCGGGTCAACGCTAATCGAAATCATCTCAACGTCACGACCGGCCCTCTCGCCGAGTCCCTGCTGGACCTTGCGAAACGTCGCGGTCAGAGGCGGGCAGACTGTCTTGCAGGTCGTGAAGATGAAATTGATGACGACCGTTTTGCCTTTAACGAGGTCCGTGTAAAAGTTTAGCTTTCTGCCGTTCTGGTCAATGACGGCGGTGTCCGGAATGCGCAACGGAGCTTTATCAACTTCGCTCTTCGTCGCTGTCATCGTCGCCTTCGTTGTCATCGTCGTCACGCTCGCGGCGACCTGTTGTTCCTTTTTCGCGCTGACGGCCCTTAAGTCCATGCCGCACTTGCGACACCTGCCGGGCGAGTTGGAGACGACTTCAGGATGCATCGGGCAGGCGTACGTGCCCGTCTTGCGCGCGGCGTTGCGAGCCTGTGAACGCTTGCGCGCGGAACCCTGCGCGTTGGCCGTCGCGGCACACATCGTCAAGAGCAGGCCGAGGATAATCAAACTGAGCGGTCTCATCACGTTTCTCATCTTGTTACTCGTTATTGATTGCTTATCTTCTCGCCAACGGTTTTTCCGGCGGGCGATGTTTCAGCGACGACGCTGGCGGGAACGAAGGGTAAATCCGCGAAGCGAATGCCGCGCGACATGATGCTGGTCATGACGCGATAGCCTCCCGCGCGTGGAAACGTCTGGGTCACTTCGTAGACTCCATCGCCCACCTCTTTGGCCCACTGGCGTTGCTGCCAGATGCCGGGCGGCTCGAAGACTAGGACGTGCAAATCTTGCAGTCCGGTCATAGGCTTCTTCGTCGCTTCGTCCGTAATCTTGAATCTGAGAGTGGCGGTCTCGCCTTGTTTGAAAGTCTGCCCTTTGAATAAAGGTTCGATGATGAGAGAGGCGGCGGGCTTATGCTTTTCGCCGTCGGGCGAATCGCCTATCTCGGCCTGGAAGCAGTTGAGCGTGCGCGGCTGGTCCAGCAGGAAGGGCACATCAAAGCGGCCTCCCTTCGCCAGCCTGATAGGCGCGGAGTAGACGCCTGGGGCCACTTCCGAGAGGCTGCGGTCAATCAACATCAGCGCGTGCGCGCGCCGCTTGTAATTGTCGAGCGTGCCCATAGGGGCCATCATGCCCTCAACGTAATAGTAGATCATCTGGTCGGGCGCGTTGGCTATCATGACGGAGTTGCCTTCGGGCGTCGCCGCTATCATGTCCGCGACGCCGAGGTCTTCCGGCGCGTCACTGGCAGCGCGACGACCGGCCTGAATATCAATCGGCGCGAGCTTCTGTGTTCTGATGTCGCCCGTTTTTATCAGCGAAAATTTCTCAGTGCCCGTGCCGCGTATGTAGGCATAGCCGGAAGTGAAAGTGACCTGGTCTGGACTCTTCACCACGTCTGTCGTTGCGACGATGGTGTTGGTCGCGGCATCAATGACGGAGACTTTGCTCTCGACCTGATTGACCGCGAACCCGTAGCGGCCTTCTGGGTCGAAGCGAAAGGCGACGATGCCGCGCGCGGTCGGAATCGTCTTGATGACTTGCTGCCTTGAGGGGTCAATCACGCTGATGGTCGCGCCGTTAATCGAGGTGACATAAATGAAGTTGCTGGCCGCGCTGAAAGCGACGGGCACGGGCGTCTTGCCGACGCTGATGTCTGAGACCCTGGCGAGCTTTTTCGTATCAATCGCGGAAACCGTATCGGCGGCGCTGTTGCTGACATAGGCGAAACGGCTGTCGCCGGTAAAGGCTATGTTATGCAGGCCCGCTCCGACGGTAATCGTGCCCGCAGGTTTGTTAGTCGCAGTGTCTATAGCGACGACTGACGAGGAGTCATCGAGGCCGACCCACACGTAACGGCCATCGGGTTGAAGGGCGATGCGCGTGGGCTGCGTCTTGTCTCCGGTCGGAATCGTGCCGACGAGTTTTCTGGTGATGGTATTGATGATGGCGACGGATGATTGCTGAGGCAGGGTCACGTAAAGGAAGTCTTTATTTTTCGAGAGCACCCAGTCAGCGCCGTGTCCGGGCAGCGTCACGATGCTTTCGAGCTTGGTCACGTTGAAGGAGATTTGCGGGTTGATGAAAGCGACCGTGTCATCGTGGTTGAGCGTCAAGAGCAGATAATTGTTCAAGTCAACATCGGCCCGCGCGCTCAAGAGTCCGCCGAGGAAAGTGCGTACCATGTCTTTGCACTCGGCCTCGTTCGGCACTCGCTCGCCAACGCGCGTGTTAATCCAGGCGTTCGGGTGCAGCCCGACGAGAGGCTGCCCGGTGCGCGCGTCCGTGACGTTGAAAGTCGCCACGGCGTTGGCCCCCGCGACCAGGCCCGCGTCCTTGCCGTTACCGTCCGGCGTTGACTTCAGAGAGAAATCTATCCGCACGCCCTGCTTTTCAAATCGCTGCGCGATGGATGAGGGAGCCTTGGCCGGGGCCATCTCCTTCTTTTCCGTCGTCGGTCCCGTGACCGGATAGAAGGGTTTGTCCTGCTGGTTGCCGGTTTGCGCGCTGGAAATCGTGGCCGTGGTGAACAGCAGCAGGAGCGTCTGTAGTAACACCAGCGAGGCGCGATTGATAGTTATGTTCATCTTGCTTCTCTCGTCGTTTGGATTGTCTGAAATAACTCGCATCATAATAAAACTCACGGGGGGTTATCCCTGGCCCAGGATGACCCCCCGCAGATGTCCAAGGTTTTCACTTAAACCCTCGGACAGAGATATAACACCAGGGGATGGGCCAATCTCCGGGTGGTTTTTTTTGTCTGGAAAACGATTAATAAGTCCGAAGCCCAGGGCCATGAGCTAACGTGTTCGTCATGACTAAGAGCAACTCGCGTGCCTCTCGTATATGATTAAAGCTAAAGGCAAGTCAAGAGAGTGTTTGATGCGAATGGCGGGTGAGAGTCTGGATTCGCTCTCTATGTTTCAGGATGAAACATCCGGGCGAGGCGGTGATTCAAGGCGTTACTCTGCGAACGACAGGCCGAAGACTTGTTATGAACGTAGAGCGCAGCGTGACCTCCTGAGAGGCCGCGCTGCGCTCTATGCTCTTGCTCCGTTGGTAAACCGCGATTATTTCGTCGGTGAACACAACACGTTGGGCGGGCAAGTTGTGCCCGTCGCCGCTGAGACACGGAAGATACCCCACATGCCGCCGCTGAACTTAAAGCTCTCCTGCGTCCTGTAGAGATAATCGCCGGGTGCGGAAAAGGCTCCGCCAGCCACCGTTAGAATGTTGAGGTGACGGGTCGGCCCGATGCCGCTGTAAGAGCCGACTTCAAAGGTCGTCGGATTGTTACCCTGAGTCAGCGAACTATTGGCCCACGGCTCGAAGTTCCAGTGATGGCCGAAGAGCGTGAAGCCGTGCTGGCGCGGGTGGTCCGCCGCGTCGAGAATGCGGAAGCGCACCTGCGTGCCCGCCTGCGCCAGGAAGATAGGCGTTTCCGGGTCTCCGCACGCGCCGCCGCAACCAGGATTAGAGGCCAACGAACTGAGTGTGTTGGTGTAATCCTGATCGTTGAGAGTTTTGAGGCCGGTCTCCGACGGGAGACCCAGCCGCGCCCAGAGAGGCTCGCGTTTGTAGTTAAAGCCCTGCTGGCCGCTCTCCTCCGGGTCGTCTTCGGAAGCCTCGTTCCTCATCGCATCATCGGAGGCATCCTTCATCGTCAGGTCGCCCTGATATTGCACGACGAACTCTTTGAACAGCACACCGCCCGTGGAATTATCCGTGATGGTGGCCGATGCTCTCGTAGAAGGATTGGCGGTTGTGCCCGCGTCGAACGTCCAACTCGTATTCTTCGGCTCGATGATGAGCGAGCCGACAAGCCCGTGCGAACTGTGCTTGATTACGTCGCCGTAATCGCGCAGGTTGGTCGCGCCGAACTCGACCGGAGTGGCCGTCACGCTCGTCGGCGTCTTGTAGGTAATCTTCCCAGCGTACCAGGTATAGACGCGGCTCTTGCCGGGCGCAACCGTAGTATTGGGATTCTTGCCGATAATCGCGCCGTCGCCGGAACCGACGTCGTAGGTCAAAAGCTGCGGGTGCAGGCTGACCCGGTTAGACGTTTGCACCTGGTTGAAGTTGAAGCCGGGAATGATGAGCGGAACCGTGTTCCAGCTATCATATTCGGGCAGAACATCGGGCAGGTTGTTCTTCAAGTGAACGTGCAGGCAGTCGCCCGCGTTGGCGCGCAGGACGAGCGGTTCGAGCTTCAGCGTGCCCTGCCTGATTGCCGTCACGTTGCCAGCTTCCACGAAGACGACGCCCGCCGGGTCGTGGAGGTTGAACTTCTTGTTATAGAGAATGCCCTGCGGCCCGACGAGGTCCGTCGCCAGCCATGCCTCCACGAAAATATCCTTGACCGGAAGGTTGGGCACATTTATCGGGCAGCCGCCCGTGTAAGTAGCATCCTTGAGCGGATGGCCCGGAAGCGCGAACGGATTACTGTTGTTCGGCAACGTGCTGATAACGGTCGTGTCAAGCTTGCCGTATGTTCTCAACAAGCCCCACATGCCATCCCACAAGTTGTCCGTCGCGGCTGATTGATAGAGGAAGTCCGCGAACTTCTCTTTGTTATAGATGGGCTGCGTCTTCTCCGCGAAGTCGAACTCGAAGTGCTCCGAAATACCTATCTGTTGCGCGTTGGTATAGCCGGAGTTGTTGACCGCCGCCGTGTCCTGCGGCGTGCCCGGCTCGAAGAACCACTTGTGACCGTGAACGTTCAGCACATGCTGCTCTTCCTGCGAACCTTGCAACACGCGCATCTCCACGTGGTCGCCCGGATAGGAGGGCAGAAGCGGCGTCGCCGGGTCGCCGTGCAAGTCCGTGCTGAAGGCGAAGGCGAGGTCGCCGTTACTGCCTGGCTTCTGCTGATACTCCGGGACTGTCCCGCCTGGAGGAATCGCGCCCGGCGTGCCTATGCGCAAGGGTATCGGTTCATTCCGGTAGTTGATGACCTGCGTGCCGGGGTCTGCGGCTGAGATTGACTCAGGATGCGGATCCTGTGTCGGGTCAAACTTGACCGGATTCTGAATCGCCGTCTGGACATCGGCTGCCTCTTTGCGATTGGGAGGATTGACGGGAATATCATCCTTCGTATAGACGATGGCGAAATCGCCTATCTCAAGCATGAACTCGCGGTAGCTATTGGCCCCGCCCGCGCCCGTAATGATGTTGGCCGCGTAGTGCGTTGGCCCACCATCAGCGCGCACCGGAGGAGCAGTCGCCGGGCCGCCCATCGCTGTGCCGTTCAAAAACTTCCAAGACGCGTCGGTCGGCTCGACCACAAGGCCCGCGTAGAGACCGTGATGCTGGTGGCCGCTCGGGCTGAAGTGGTCGTGCGTGAAGACTGTGCGAAGGGTGCGGTCGCGCCCGTTGCGATTCATGAGCGGGTCCGCCCACCAGCGTTCGATGTGCGTCTGCGCTCCCAGAAATTCCGGCGTCATGGGGACCGACGGATTGTAAGTGGCCGTGAGCTTCTTGCTGGTGGTGGTGGTGTGCGTGGTCAGCCAATAGTTGTTGGCATCAATGCGCTCGCGCACCTTCTCCGGCGAGAAGCCGCCGCTCTCATAGTTCCAACCATTGCCCGCTCCGTCCGAACTGGTCACGTCGAACTTCACGAGGTGGATGTGCTGGCCGATGATGTCCGTTCCCTGGAAGACCTGGAAATCATCGAGGTTGAGGTTGGCGCGTGTCAGGTTGGTCACGCGATAGTCTATGCAGTCGCCGGAGTTGGCGCGAATAAACATCGGCTCCGTGGGCCGCGTTCCGTTCAGAGTACTGGGAACGTCCTTCTCAAGAACGGCGATGCGTCCCTGGCGGTCGTGCCAGCCGAAATTGTTAATCGTGTAATCCAACTGGACCCACGCCGCGCGATACTTCCTGAGCGGCACGGCGCGAGAGACGCGCGCGTCGTCAATAAATCTATCCGGGCAAGGGTCTGAGTAGGGCGCGCCGGGCTGCGCCGGTCGCCCGTTGACGACGAAAATGGCTGTTGCGCCCGTTGACGTAAACGTCGGGTAGCTCTTGCCTGAAGTCCAGCTTGGATCGCTGATGCCCTGCTGGTAGATGGTGATGGGCGTGCCGCCTGGCTCCTGCCCGTTATGATGCGCGATAGCGACCTTCTCCTCCGGCGTGCCGTCTTCCGGCAACAATTCCAGATTGGCCGAGGTCATCTTTTTCGCAAAGAAGTAAATCCACTGCGCGAAAGGAGCCTGAACGTTGGCCTGGACGCGTTGCGCGACGGGGTCGCTTAACTGGTCCGCCGGAACGGCCCCGATGCCCGTCGTCTCAACCGACGTAATCACGCGATGGCGCGGCAAGCCGCCATAAGCTGCGCCCGTGGAATCAAGCTCACGGCCAAGAGGAGCCTGCGGAGTGCGATGGCCCGCCAGGAATGGAATGTAGAACGGGAAGCCTTTGAAGCTCGCGGTCGGCATCGGTAGATTGCCGAGGGCGGCTATCTTGGTTCCGCTTGGGTCTTTCAAATAGAGATAGGGAATGGGAACGAGCGCGGGTTGCGGAATGCCCGCAGCAATCTCCGCATCCGGCAGATTGCGGTCGGGCGTGCCTGCCTCGAACACGTCATGGTTGCGCCACAACTCCCACATGCCCTGCGCGAAGTGCGGGTAGAGATGGCAGTGGAAAATCGAATCGCCGGGCGAGCCCAGGTTGCGATTGCCGCCGCCGCCGTACTGAATCTCGTAGGTAAAGGATGCGCCCGGCGAGACTGTCTGCGAATCGAGATAAGTTGAATTAGGGTCGCGCGGGCTCTGCACCCACTGGTGCGCGTGAAGGTGAAAAACGTGCGTCTCCTTCGGTCCGGCGTGGACGTTGCGGAAGCGCACGGGGTCCATCAAGTATGAGTGATGCACGTTTGAAGGGTCGTCCGGGAAGAGTCCCGCGATGGCCTTAGCGAGGCCGCTCTTAGTGAGCACCGTGCTGTAGCTAACGAGCGTTGCGGGGTCGCTGTTGCTCGGCGATTCGAGGAAGAACTCTTCGTATTCGCACTCGGTACATTTGGCTTGTGGGCCAACGCCCTTGCGATTGGCGATGACTTCCGCCCCGAGACCCGACGAGCCGTAGTTGATGCCGAAGCCATCACGCACGCCATGAAAGACGGGATTGAGAAGTTCAGGGAAAGCGGGCGCGCCCGTCTCAAGTTCGTCGTGAAAGATGACGGAGAACTCGCGGAAGGGTTGACCGCATGTGCCTGACGGCGGCGCGTTGGCGCAGTCTTCGCCGAGCGTGCCGGTCGGGTCCGTGATGATGGCATTGAGGTCCGCGTGAACTATCTCAGTGCCCTTGAGGATGTTGAGAATGGGGTCGCCATTCGCATCAACGGCCTCGTAGTTGAGAATCGGCGTGCCGTTCTTATTGGTTGCGGTGGTCGCGGCCTGCATCTGCGCGGCAGTGACCTGCGAGCGATACCAGACGGAGCCTTTCGGCTCGACGTTGACCATCCCGAAGAGGCCGTGGTCAAGCTGGCCGCCGTCGCCCTCGCCGCCGGAAGTGGCAGCCGTTGAAAAGAGCAGGTACTGGCCCTGCTTGCCCGCGTACCAGGTGTAGGTGATGCTGCTGCCGGGCGCGACCAGCGAAGAAACAGAGTTCTGGCCGACGTAGGAGCCGTCCGACTTGATGCTCTTGTAGTTGAGGCCGTTGACGTGCATTCCCGCGTTACGCGTCGCGGGCGTGTCCGCCGCTTGCTGCGGAGGATTGTTCTGGCCCGAAAGTTTGACATCGCCATTGTCGGTCGTGCCATCTTCCTTCGTCGCAGGCGCGAGACCGAAATAGGGTTGATGCGCGGGCCAGTTCGCAAACTTGAGATTGTCAACATCCGCGCGCACAGGGTCCAGCATGTTCGTGAAAGTGACCGTCAAACAGTCGCCTTCGTTGGCGCGCAGGATGAGCGGGCGCGGGCGTTTGTCCGCTCTGAACTGGACGTTGCCAGGCCCGATAGGTTTGTTCGGGTCAATAGCGATGACATCGCGCTGGAGCGCGAACATCATGCCGCCCGGATCGAAACTGCCGAGGCGATTGTAAAAAATAATCTGGTCGAAGGAGACCACGCTGGCGGTGATGGTCCGGTTGCAGACGGGCGAGGGTGCGACTTTGGCAGCCGCCCGTGTGTCTGTCGCAACCGCCGTCGAACCGGGCGCAGCCGCCCCGCCTGAAGCGGCTGAGCTTGAAGGTTGCGCGCCGGTCGTCTGTGCCGGGGCCGCCGTCGTCAATTCCGAATCGGTGTTCGGAGCGACATCCGGTTGCGGGGTCGTGTCCACGTCCATCGTAGCCTTCGTCCCCTGATCAACCACAAGCGTTTCAGAATTAGCGTCGGCAACCGGAGTCTGCGACACGCCGGGGTCGGGCGTCGGCGTCGGCGTCGGACTGGCGGCGACGACGGCGGCTGAATCAACGGTTGATGCGGCGGCAGGTTGGTCAGTAGTGGTTGTCTTTTGCGGCGTTTGCGCGTTGGCGATGGCCAACGGCAATGACATCATACAGAGCAGCATGATGAGGCGAATACTAATCCTGGGGAGGTTGAAGCGGTCTTTATTTCGCTTCTCCATATTTTTCTCCTTAACATGTCAAGTGAAACGGGTGGCACAACAACAGCCCGCACAGGCTGCTTTGACTTGCCCGTCAGACCTTCCAAACGCTGATGTGTTGTGAATCTTCGTGGCCCATCTCAAGCAGGCACACAAATCGAAAAAACGGACCTGTGACCTGAAGCTCAGGGCCATGAGCTAAGAGGTGTGCAAGGCTCTCGATAGCAATCGTTGTGCCCGCTCATCAGAATGATGAGGCGAGACGAGGCAAACAGTTGTTCAAGCGGGAATTAAATGGAAGGGCAGCAAGTTGGGCCCATGTTTCAGGATGAAACAACATGGCGGGCGGGGTGTTTCAATGTGTGAAGCGAACTTAAGGCGCGAGCGACCTTCGTTTCGAGAGAGCGGCGGCCACCTGATGGAGAACTTCGGAAGGAAGGAAGGGCTTGGGCAGGACGGTGTAGGCTCCGCGCCGAGTCGCCTCCGCGCTAATCTCCTGTGTGCCATGCGCGGTAATCATGATGACCGCGCTCTGTGGGTCTCGCTCGCGGATGGCGCTTAAGACATCGAGGCCGGAGATATCTGGAAGCTGAAGGTCTGTGATGATTAAATCAACGTGATGCTGGCGCGATTGCTCAACTCCGCTGAGGCCCGTCCCGGCCACCAGGACATCGTAACCCTTATCTTCCAGAATTATCTTCAAAGCGTCCGCAATGCTCGGCTCATCATCAATCACCAGGATTACAGTCTTTTCTACTCTTGACAGTTCTGCCATCATGCGCGCCGCTTCTTCTAGTCACCTTGATTAACTTAGACACCTGAATAATCCCAGCATCGAGTTTAGCAACAACTTTAGACTAATTGGCAACTCTTATGCCAGCCTTCTTGAATGCCTGAATAATTTCAATTGTTTGCAGAGTTTCGGCTTAACATTTGGAAAGGACACGGTCAATCGTGTCTTTGAGTTGATGAGAGTCGAAAGGCTTGAGCAGGTAATCGCTGCATCCTGCCGCGAGGGCGTCGGCGCGAATCTCCGGCTCAGTGTGCGAAGAGACGATGACGATGGGCACATCGCCGAGGCCCGCCTGCTTGCGTATGTAATGTATCGCGCCAAAGCCGTCGAGCACGGGCAAGCTCAAATCCATGAGGATGAGGTCGGGGCGTTCGCGCCGCGCAACATCAATCGCGTCCTGGCCATTGACCACTTCGACGACGCGATAGCCGTTCCTTTCCAGAAACGTCCTCATCATCATCCGAACCTCATCGAAGTCTTCCACGATCATGATGTTCGGGCGAGTTGCGTCGCGCTCTCTCATTGGTTGACACCCCTTTGTAAAACGAATCGTCCTGAGCCTTGGACGCACGAAAAGACGTTTCGGCTGCTTTTGCTATTATGCTGCAAGGCTGGCCCGAAGTGCTTCACGAAACTGTGGCTTCTTGCTCAACTTCAGTTTCGGGACCGCCATGCAGGCCGAACCTGCGCAGTTTGCGATAAAGGGTCGGCCTGTGCAGGTTAAGTATTTTGGCGGTCCTTTTAATGTTGCCGCCGGTGCGTTCGAGTGTTTGCGTGATGGCTTCGCGTTCTATCTCTTCCATCGTGAGATGCGGAGGGATGACGCAGGCGAAGTGTGCGGATTGAATCGTCTGGATATGGTCTGGCAGGTTGCCGGGCGTCAGTTGTTCTTCCTGGCAGAACAGGACCGCGCTCTCTATCACGCTTTCGAGTTCGCGCACGTTGCCCGGCCAGTTATAACGCATCAGCAGCGACAACGCGGGCTGCGAGATTCCCTTGATGCCCTTCTTATATTTCTCACTGTAACGTTGGACGAAGCGTTCGGCCAGCAAGGCCAGGTCGTCAAGCCGCTCGCGCAACGATGGCACTTTAATCTTGATCGTGCTGATACGAAAATAAAGGTCTTCTCTCAGCACGCCCTCGCGTTTGGCGGGGAGGGTCGTATCGCGGTTGGTGGCGGAGATTAAACGAAAGTCAACCTCTATCTCCTGTTCATCACCGAGCCGCCGCAGCTTGCGTTCCTGAAGCACGCGCAAGAGCTTGGTCTGTAGATGCATGGGCATCTCCGCTATCTCATCCAGCAGCAGCGTGCCGCCGCGCGTCGCCTCTATGAGACCCCGCTTGTCTCTGTCCGCGCCCGTAAACGCGCCCTTCTTATAACCGAATAGCTCAGACTCTATGAGGTCGCGCGGGATGGCGGCGCAGTTGATATGTATGAAGGGACGATCCGCGCGGTTGCTCTGAAGATGAAAGGCCGTCGAAATCAACTCCTTGCCCGTGCCGCTCTCGCCCTCGATTAAGACGGAGGCATCGGAGGGCGCGGTCGCGCGTATGACGTTGAAGATTTGCAGCATCTTCGGGCTGCGCCCAATGATGCCGAAGACCTCGCTCTCACCCGCGAGCGTGCGTTTGAGCGTGCGGTTCTCCCTGTTCGCGGCGGCGAACTGGAGCGCGCGCTCCGCGAGCATCAAAGCCTGATCGGGCGTGAAGGGTTTTTCCAGATAGTAGTATGCGCCATGTTTGATGGCGTCTATGGTGATGTCTAGCGAGCCGTGCGCGGTCATTAAAATCACTTCGGTGTCGGGCTGGTCGCTTTTGACCCTGGCGAGCAAGTCCATGCCGCTCGAATCCGGGAGCCTGAGGTCCGTGAAGACCAGGTCGAACGGAGAGCCGCCCAGGAAGGTAATGGCCTCGGCCACCGTCTGCGCCGTTTTGACGGTGTAGCCCTGCTCACCAAAGATTATTTCCAACGCGCCGGTGACGCTCGTTTCATCATCCACGACGAGAATCCTGCCGCTCGGTCGTCTCGCTCCCCTTTGTGAACTCATCTTTAGCATTACCTCCATCAACATCTAGAAACTCAACGGCGCATCTCGCTCGCGTATCGCGCGGCGGTCAGTTCGGATTCATACTCGGCGGGCAATCTCACCTCGATGGTAGTGCCTTGATGCTGGTAACTCTCTATCTTAATCTCGCCGTGATGCTGTTCGATAATCTTCTTGGCATACGGCATGCCGAGGCCGAGACCCTGACTCTTCGTAGTATAAAACGGCTCGAAGACATTCCTGATTTGCTCCTCGGTCATGCCGGAGCCCGTATCTGTAATCCCCAAATAGAGCGAGTCGTCTCGCGTGCCCGTCGTGACCTTCAACTTGCCGCCGCCCGGCATCGCCTGGACCGCGTTGAGCAACAAATTGAGCAGGGCGGAGCGGATAGAGGCTTCGTCAAGCATGGCGGTCGCTGCGGGTTGGTCCAATTCAAGTTCGACGGAGACTTTGTTGGTTGATATCTGCGGTTCGAGCAGGTGAACGGTGTCCGTCACCACGCGGTTGAGGTCAAGCGCGCGCGGCGTGATGGTGAGCGGGCGCGCGAAGTTGAGTATCTGCTCGGCTGTGTTCGAGAGGTTATTAATCGTGTCTATGATCTTATCAATGAGCGAGACCTCGCTCTCGGCCAGCCTGTCCGCGACCTTGTTTTTCAGATGCATCGCGTAGAGCCGCAAACCCGCGAGCGGATTCTTGACCTCGTGCGCGACCTGCGCCGCGACCCGTCCGAGCGCGGCTATCTTCTCGTTATGAGCGAGACGCGCCTGCATCTCCCTGAGCGCGCGCTCGTTCTCACGCTCGCTCGTCAAATCCTTGATGATGCCCAGATAGCCGAGCAGTTGCTTATCCGAATTGCTGATGAGCGGCGTCATCACGAGAGAGGCGACGAACGTGCTGCCATTAGAACGCCTCAACTCGATTTCCACTTGGTAGCGCCCGAGCGCCTGTGCTTCCTGACCGCACTTGAGCAAGGGCTCCATGCTGTCGCCGTTCTCATAATTTGAGAGGAGCGTTCCCGCCTTAAGACCCAAGACATTCTCGGATATATAGCCGAACATCGTTTCCGCGCCACGGTTGAAGAGCGTGATGAGACCCTTCGTGTCTATGGCGACGATGGCGTACTCGGTCGAGCTATCGAGGACCGTGTTGAGAAAATTGTGCGCCTCCGCCAACTCAGCCGTGCGGGCCTCTATGCGCGCCTCCAGATGCTCCGTGTGGCTCTGGACCTGACGTTCGAGCCTGGATTTCTCATCTCTCAAACGCTTCTTTTCAATCGCGCGCGTGACGGCTTTGATGAGCACGTCCTTCGTCACCGGCTTGGGGAGAAAGTCGTAGGCTCCGGATCGCACCAGTTCAGGTATCTGCGAGGAGTTGGGTTCTCCCGTTATCATGATGACGGGAATGTAAGACTCGCGGGTTTGTAGATGCTTGAGCAGGTCCAGGCCGCTCTGGCGCGGGAGGAAGATGTCAACCACCGCGACATCAATATTGGTCCTGTCAAGAATTTCCAAGGCGCCGTCGTAATCCTGCGCGGCCTCAACGGAGTATCCGGCGCGCTTGAGAAACTCGGCCATCGTCCAGCGAATGCTAGGCTCATCGTCCACCAATAAAATAGTCGCTGATTCGTTCGTCGTCATACGGCTAAACTCTCGACCTCCGCGTCCTGCGCCGCGCCGACCGCCGGTAGCTCTATGCGGAAGCATGTATAGCTTCCCTCTTTGCTTTCAACCTTGACGGTCCCGCCGTAGGCGCGGATGATACCGAAGCTGAGGCTCAGGCCGAGGCCCGTTCCTCCATGTTCGCGCTTCGTCGTAAAGAATGGGTCGAACACCTTGTCAACAATCTCTTCGCGTATCCCCTCGCCGTTATCGAAAAATTCTATACAGACCTTCTGGTCGCTCCCCTCGCCCAGACTGCTTCCGGTTATCCGCAGCAACTTCTCATCAGACGACGAGTGCTTCAAAGCGTGCTGCGCGTTGCTAATCATGTTGACCATGACCTGGCGGAGCCGCGAGCTATCGGCCAGCACGCGCGGCAGGTTTTCTTCCAACTCAATCTCGACCGTGATGCCGTCCTTTTCCAACTGGTGGCCGAAGAGCAACATGGAAGTCGTGATGGCTTCCGCGATGTTGACGTGGGTGGATTCGTGAGTGTCCTGGCGCGCGAAGGTCAGCAGGTTGCGCACTATCTCGCTGATGCGTTCGCCTTCGTTGATAATGCCGTCGAGCATTAATTGCTGCGTCTCCGTGCGCGCTATCTCGTCGTCCTTCAACAACTGTGCGAAGTTGATGATGCCGTTGAGCGGGTTATTTATCTCGTGCGCGACGCCCGCCGACAGTTCGCCGATGGAAGCCAGTTTCGACGACTGGAAAAGCTGGCGCTGCATCTCTTCTTTCTCTATTTCAAGCTGTCTGCGCCTTGAAAGGTCATGGATGATGAGGATGATGAGGTTCTCGTCTTCTGTGGCGAGCGTGCCGGATGAAACGGACACCGGCAACTCTATGCCCGCCGCCGTTCGCACCGTCAACTCTCTCTTATCTGTGAACGAGCCATCCAGAGCCTGGACCAACTCTTCAGGTGAGGAATGGACGCCGGGGCCCCATCCGAGTTGGCGGATGTCCCTGCCGATGAGTTCATGCGGCTGGTAGCCCAGGATTGCGCCGAACTTGTTATTGCACTCGACCACCCGCCAGTCTGCGGCGGTCAGCACGGCGATGCCCGCCACGGCATGTTCAAACACCGAGCGATAACGCTCCTCGCTCGCCACCAACTTGCGCTGCTGCCGGTTGACCAGCCGGAGCAGGATCGTCACCACTATCACGTCCACCATCGTCGAGATGATGTAGTGCTCGACGCGCTGCTCGAAGTCGAACCGATTGCTCTCTTTGTTGCTGAAATGCGCGTCCATCCAGGCGAAGACCGGCGCGCGAAACACCTGTTCCCAGGTGAAGATGACCGTCGTAGTCACCAGAATAGTGAAGGCGATGAAGAAAAGATTGAGTTTGACGCTATTGCTCTTTTTCATGTCTAGTGTCGGGCTAGGACGAGAGCTAGTTAAGGACAGTTGTCAACATCCCAGGCCACATCTTGAACGCTGTGCCGTTCCCGTCGAAGCTTGAATCGCGCTGGTCCAACCCCGGCCCGTCAGTCTCTTATTCCTTCGCGCCGGGGCTTATCGTCCTGCGACCGGAGATACTATTCTGCGCTCAAGGTTGTGTCAGAATCTTGTAAGGGGGCCGAACGGGATTGCGCCGAAAGGCAAGCTCATGGCTTACGATTTGCGAGAGTCATTATACAAAGACGCTGGATGATGTCAATTAATTAGTGGTCCAATTCGGATTACTGGTCCAGTTTCAAACTACTGGACCAGCGCAATCGAGTTGGCAAGGGGCTGCGCTCAAAAGTGAGAGGTAGAGCGCACGAGGGTGCAGCCGCGCCATCGGCGCGTCATTCGGATGAGGCTCGCGCCGCGCGAGATTTACAGGCGATTATCTTCTTGAGGCGGCGGCTGTTGGCGCGCCTCACACAGAATAGTTAGAACCTCCGGGCGGGCTGTTCAGGGCATCCAACAATGACGTTTGCGGGTAGGACGGCGGATTCTTGGACAATTCGTCAAGCTGCTGATTGCCTATCGCGTGGACCAGTTGGACTTTGGACCGCATCCTCGCCTCTACGATGGCGTTATATTCATTGTATGGCAGAAACAATTTCAGCAGGGATGGAAAGACTTCGATGAGGATGAAGAAGATTCTCAGTCCCCAAGAGATAGCAAAGGCTCCCCCTGATAGTGATTTGAGTTGGTCCAACGCCTCATATCTGGAAAGAAAATCCGTGGCCTGCTGGATATGTCCGCTCTGGTAATCTGAAACAAGGCGTTGCCGCTCCTCATTCTCTGAAGACTCGTGCTTGCTCAGTTCCCCTTCGTAACGGGCCAGGATTGCCTGATTCGACTCGCAGTTCCTCTTAGCTTCTTCATAGGCCGGACCTTGCCCGGCTCTGCCCGTCCGGCCTGCGAGTTGTCGTCCGACGGTCTCCGCTTCCATCGCGGCTTGCCACCGGTTGACCTCGTCACGATAGCGTTTGACGGAATCTTGCAGTTCCTTTTTTCTCTGGTCCAATTCGTCCTCTTTGCCCTGCATCCGGTCTAAGATAGCCTTATTGTCCTTCTGGCTTGCGACCGTCAACTGTTTGTTAATGCTATCCTCAAGCATCCTCAACTCAAGCGGGACGGCCACGATGAAGCCGATGATAATGGCTAGCGGAAATCTAAACCACACGGCCCGCTTGTCCTGCGCTCCGACAATCTCGCGGTCGAACATGATGATCATGAAGCTGTAGAGAATGCCGAGCGGGACGGCGACCAGAGGGGCCCATGGGTGGTTCTCGAAGGCGGTGTAAATCGCGTAAGAGCCGGAGAAGAAGGCGAGCCCGCCGGTCAGGGCTACCATGATGCCCAAAGAAGTTTGCGTCATCCGGGCCACCCTCGTGCAGCAAGCCGACTTAAGGGCATCCTGGTCCGTCTTTGAGAGAAACTGAAAGAATCGCTGTATCAATCGGAAAAGTTGCATAACATCCTCCTGCGGATAAATCTGCCGAAACAGTGCTCCATCGAATCAGAACCTTTTGATGAATGACCAAGAGCTATTCTGGCCGTCATGAGAGTTAGAATATCCGCGCGTTGAGGCAACGGGCGGCGGGTGGTCCTTTAAAGCGTCGGAAGCTCTCCTGAGTTTGACGTATGAGTTCAAGGGCAAATATTGCTTGAGCCTTAACGGAGAGCGGAGTTTGACGGAAAGCTCGTTGAGCAAAAGCCCCGCGCGCAGCCCACCCTGCACCGCCTTGAGCGAAGTCGGTTGGTGAAGCTCAAGGCTGGCCTCGCTGAGCGCGACCGGGAGCGCAACCTGCTCGACGGAAATCGTCACGGGATTTGGGAGGCTGACGCCGACGCCCGAAGCGGCAATATGATAGGTCTTGTTTTTCGTCGGGTAATCTGTGACGAGTCCGCTCGGAGAACTACCGGCGAAGATGAGACGGCCCGACTGGTCCGTAATCCGAACGGTCTGCGCGTGCGGAATGGTCCAATTAAGCGTGACACCCTGACCAAGCGCGATTGTTGTCGCGCTGGCAGAGAAAGAAGAGGGCGCGGGCCGCGCTGCGTGTGGAATTGATGCCGCTCCGTGCGTTGGGCTGGAGGGCACGGACCAATGCGACCGGGCAGACGATTGCGCGGCTGCATAGTCGTATTGTCTAAACTCTCCTGCTCTTTCCGCCGGTGGAAACGGATCCCAGTCGCGCAACCCTTGCTCCGTGTAATGCTGCGCACGCGCACACCAAGGGCAATGTGTGTAATGCTTGAAATAGTAATGCTGTTGGTTGCGCGAGCAGGTAATCAGCGCGCGCTCGCTTGCCTTCAGAGCCTGATACCAGGTATGAGCGTCAGGCCGTTGTCTTGGGTCGGCGTGTCCATCCACAAAGCACTGCCGGAATAACTTTTGTAATTGAGGATGGAGCATCTCAAAGGGCGGAGCCAGGGGCGACGGGTTAATCAGTGGATGCCCGCCGTAAGGGAAGTAGCCTTTGATGAGACATTCAACATAGTAAGGCGTCTCATCCGGGTTGTGAAAGCTACCGGCAAAGGGGCGCGTGCCCTCCATCAGCAACTGAAAAAAGAGCGCGGCTATTCCAAACAAATCGTGCTCGCGCGAGCGGTCTATCTCCTCGAAGTTTTTGCCGTGAAGCTCCGGCGGGGTGAACAGTTCCGTCCCGACAGGGCAACGGTAAACCCGCCCGTCTGTCGAATCTATGACTTGAAACGAGTCTGTATCAACGAGGGTCACGAGGGTCTGGTGCGTGACCATGATATTCGACTCGTTGACATCGCCGATGACATAACCACTATCGTGGATGGCCCACACCGCGCTGGCAAGGTTGCGGGCGGTGCGACATAAAGACTGATAACTGAACAGGGGAAATTGCGCATGGCGTGTTTCGACATCATAGAAGTCGGAAATCGGATGAGCATTCTGGACCAGTGGCATGAGAAAGCCGATCACTTCCTGGTTGCCGTCAAGCGCATTGACTGGCTCGACCGGCCAAGCAATCGAGGCGTGACCCTGCTCTCGCATCGGGTCTAACGGCGCGTTCGCCAGCATGGCTTTGAGCTTGCTGACCCGCTCGGCGTTCATTTTGTCTCGATGATAGATTTTCGCCGCGCGGTCGGTATTATCCGGCAGCCGGTAAATGACACCTTCGCCGCCGACACCTAATCGCAGGCTGTCATCGAGCGAAAGTATCTTCCCGCCTATCGAGCATTTAACATCCATCGGGGCAATCCGTCAGAGAAGCCAGCACAAGCGTCAGGTCGTCATCCGTCAAGTCCTTAATTCTTTCCGAACTCAAGAACCTGCCCAACTCATCCCCGGCTTGTGATTCGTCCGCAGTGGTTCCTATGAAATGAAACAAGGGCGAAAAAAAAGCTTCGTGCGGGAGACACTCAGGCCACTTGAGACACAGCAATTGGAGGCCATCCGAGAAGGCAGCTAAGCGTGCTGCGCGGCCATGCCAGACAGTGGTCTGCGCCGTCCGCAACGCTTCCGCCGAAGTAATGAAAGTAGTCTCGTTGATGTACTCGCCTGCCGGGGGCAAGGTCAGGCCGATAATCTTTCCCGTTTGATTAGCGATGACGGTTGCGCCGTCGCCGACCTGCGCCACGGCGATGAGTTCTGGCCTGGCAATCAACAGAATCAAAGTGGTCGCCAGTTCGTGCGCGCTCACCTCGCGCGCGGCGGCCTCGGCTTCGACCGCATTCCTGGCCGCGCCCAACCCTTCATACAGGATGTCTTTCAAACTCGTTTCATCAAGAGCGGCCCCGGCTTCGCCCAAACGAGCACAGAGTTGTCCGACACCTGCGCTCGCAGCCAGGCTCGCACCCGCCTCTGCATATCTGGCTGAGCCCGCGCCATCGGCAATCGCAATCACCAGAACCTCTGGCGAGAGCATCGCCAGGCTGTATGCGTCCTGGCAAACTTCCCCGGTCGTTTCATGACTCGTGCCGCGCTGTTGGGCCACGGCGAGTTGCCAGCCCCCGGAGCGCGGAAAGTTGATTGACGGCGTGTGAGTTTCTATCTGAGGTTCCGCCCGCTCCATCAGACGGCCTCCCAGGTTCCCTTTTCCAGAGGGACCATCTCGCCCGGCTTCGATTGCGAGACTCTCTTCATGCTGGCCGAGAGCCAGAGGAAGAGTTCTCTGAAATTCAGACCGGCCAGCATTTTGGGTTCGCGGACGGAGATGTTCTTGAGACATTCCTCGTTTGCGCCCTGGACCCCGACGGCGAAGAAGGCGATGCGTTTATTCTGCTCGTCCTCACGGACACGCCTGGCGACCTGCTCATACTCCGTGACTTTGCCATCAGTAATGAGGAATGCCCACGGGCGATAAAAGGGCACTCCGTTGGAGGTGTATTTGCTTTTTCGTCTTTGAATCAGATCGAGAGCCTGATTGATTCCGCCGACAAGATCGGTGTAGCCCGAAGCAGTGAGCGTTGGCGGTTGGAAGTTTGCCGCCGCCACGAAATCCTGGACCACCCGGACAGCGCTGTTGAATTCCACGATGGCAATCTCGACTCGCTTTTTGGCGAGGTTGTCGTTTTGTAAATCATCGCGCAGAGTCTGCAACCCTGCATTCAACGCCTCTATCGGACGCCCGGTCATAGACCCGGACGTATCCAGAATGAGAGCGCAAGGGCAACGCGGTTGCTGGTTGATAAACTCTACCGAATCTTCAAGTGTGGACATTATTCAAATCTCCCTCTCTTCTGTGTGGTCAGAACATCGCGCGTATGTATAAGTGACAAAGAGAAGGGAGAAATTTCAAAGGCCGATCAATTTCTTTCTTCCGGCGGAGTTTGTTTGGAGGTAGAGAGGAGAGGGCTGTAGATTGCTGGACCAGAAACTGGACCAGAAACTGGACCAGAAGACGGTCACTCGGACTACGATTTACTTTTGGAGTTATCTTCTGACCTTGAAGAGATAGTCAGCGACATGAACGAAATCGCCGTTCTCTGATAATCCCTTCAGTTCGATTTTGTAATCTTCGTATTCCAGTAGAGAAGCTGGCAGGACCAGGTTAAGCCGCCCCTGTTTGATTTGGCTGGGGGCCATTGAATTTCTACTCCAAACTCTACGCCCGTCGAAGGTGGTCAGCGAGATATTGTACTGGCTGTAGCGTTGGCTTTCATCGAGTTCGAGTTGAAGTTGGACGCGCCCGGTCTCGGCCTTGAGAGTGAGGGTTTTAGAGTTGCCGCCCCTTTCAAGAGTCGTCGGGGCCAGGATGATGGAAGTAATCGTATCCGGCCTGTTGATTTTATCCGGCTTCCGCGCTCGCATTTGTGCGGCTAACTCTTCGGCCTTCTCTTCGGCCTGCGCCCGTTTTTCTTTTTCAATCTCTAACTGCCGACTGAGTTCGGCTTTATTCAGCATTTCTTCCGAAAGCTTCTCTCGCGCCTCCTGGCTGCTTCGTTCCACCGCCGCTCGCTGCGCTTCCCAGTCTTTTTTTTGAGAGTAAAGATAGAGAAGGCAGGACATCAAGGCGAGACAGCCGAGCAAGATGACGAGCCAGCCCGTCGCGTTGAAATGCGGCAAGAAGTTCTTCAGGCCCGGCGGGATAAACGAGAAGGCGCGGGCAGAGTTTCCAATGTCGGAATTGGCTGAAGCGGTTGAACTGCTCTCCACATGAGCCTCGCGCACTGAGGCTATAAGGTCTCTGGTAAATTGCGCCTCGCGCTTTTGTCCGGGCGAGGAGTGGAAGAGAGCTTGCGCGCGTTTCCGATGTTCGTCGCTTAGTTGACCGAGAAGATATTGGTCCATCAGAGCGTCTTCGGCTGATAAGACTTCTTCAAAGAACTCGTTGTCGGCCAGGAACCGCTCTTCCACCCGTGTCCGCTCTTCATCGGACAGTTCGCCTAACAGGAAGCGGGTTATTAAATCGTCCGTTTTAGCATTCATGCTGACACTCATCGGCCCATCCGATATATGACGGTTAAGCAAATTAATTTCTCATGACATCGAATGTTTCTGACAATCCTCCCGACAACGCCTCAATCCATGCTTGATGCGATGGACTTGAAGCCGCAGCGCGTTAAGTGACAGCCCCTGCTCTTGAGCGATAGCGTCTCGCTCATCATCGTCCAGGTAATATCGTGCCAGTAACTCGCGTTTCTCACGGGAGAGTTGTTCCAGGCATTGCTTCTGGCAGTCGTCAACTGCTGCCGCAACAGGGGTCTCTCGCACCTCATCAATATCGAGTAGCACCCCGCCTTTCTTTTTAGCTCTTAAATACTCCTTAAAGACATTGCTGGCGATGGCGTACACATAACTATAAGGATTATCGGCTAAAATCTCTTGTCCGCCACGCACATTCTTAAGCAAACGGCTGATGGTCTCATCCGCCAAATTGTCAGGGTCTTCACAATATCGCCAGGCGAAAAACTTGAAGAGCTTATAGCGGCATCGTTGAAATCCTTCCTTGATAGATTGCGCATCCGGCTCAAGTAGTTGAAACAACTTGGTGAAGACAGTTTGACCGAAATCAGCTTCCATGAAATTACACTGGTCCTAATTTCCAACCCTGCTCTAGTCTCCTGTAATAGCCTGAGTTCACGCGGTCAGGGGTGGGGAAAAACTGCTATTGAGGCCCGCAACAAGGCGGGCCTATCTCAGTTCCATTCGCCCTCCAACACAAAGGCTCCCCAGTAATAAGGGAATCGCCATTCAGCCGTTTGCCACATCTTAATCTGGGCCGCCCGCAAGGCCGCCGCCGGAGTCAGGTGTTGTAAGAACATCGCCTCATAGAAGTGGCGCATCAACTCAGCCGCCGCGCGGTCGTTGATGCGCCAGAGGCTGGCCACGACGCGCGCCACCCCCGCGTACATAAAGCCGCGCGTCAACCCTATCAATCCTTCGCCTCTGGCCTCTTTGCCGAGGCCGGTCTGGCACGCGCTCAGCACGACAAGCTCAGCCGGGAGGTCCATGTTATAGATTTCGTTGAGACGCAGAAATCCGTCCTGCGGTCGTCCCGCTTTATCAACCAATGACAGGACGATGCCGGAAAGCTCAGGATAGGAATTGTTGAGCAGGCCGTGAGTGGCAAAATGGATGATGCGATACTGGCGAAGTTCAGGGTCTAAAGCTGTTCTCAGATTAGCGTCAAATCCTATGGCCCGGCGCGTCTCCGCTTCGGGCACGATGGTGAAAATGGCTTCGGCCTCCTGCAAAGTGAAAGGCAATCGCTGGAAGGTCACTGGCTCGTCATCCGTCCCCACTTCCCTGGCCGCCATCTCCAATTGACGACGGGCCAGACTGACCTCGTTGCTCTGGCCGGAATTAGCTGGCAACGCGATTGAGCGTTTATGCCCGCTAGACTTAAAACGCGGGTCATCTCTTTCAAAAACCGGGTCGGCTATGACGGCCACCGCCTTTTTCGCTTGCGGGCGGCCACGCACCTCCTTACGGAGCACGGCCAGCGTCGAAAGCGATGGCAGCGTTATCACTTCATGATTGACTACGAGCGGTTGCCAGGATGCGAGGTCTGCTTTTGACTGGCCGGGTTCCGCCAGCGCGTTGAAGGGAATATATTGCAATATCCCATCGGCTACGATGACCAGACGTTTTTTCGCCAGGAGCGCCGCTACTGGGTCCAGCAGAATCTTGCTTAACCTGGCCGCCGCCGCCGGGTAGGCCGCGACAGACTGTGCCATGCGGGCCTTTTGCCCTGCCAGAGATTCATTTTTCCCTGGAGCGTTGCCGACAGACAATAGCTTGTAGACATCCCTCGCCGCCGCTTCTATCTCGGCGCGGCCCGGCAGTTCAAAGCTGGTGATGGAAGTCGCCGTCACAGCCCAACCATAGCTGCGCTCTGTGCCTAACGAGTACTCCAAAAGCACAGTCTCCTGGTCAAGTTCCTTTTGGATGTCAGGCAGCCTGAGTTGGCGTGGTTGGGTCAAGGCCGCATAGCGTGGGCTTGTGTCTCTTATCCTTGACTCCACCTCCTCATACCGAGCCAGGAGACTTTCAACTTCCCTCTTGATGGCGGCAGCCTGTTCGGGCGTGGACTTCCCGCTCAAGAGGCGCGTCTGCTGGTCTGCCTTCTGGTTAAGCTGCTGCCGGAACCGGCTTTCCTCCGCCAGTAATCCGGGGTCAACGCCTTGTCGAATATCCGTGCGAGCTTCGATGAGCGTCTCTAACAGAGTCCGTGCGCGCGCGTGCTCGTTAGCTTCCAACGCGAGCGTCTCATAGCCCCCCGCAGGGTCTTGCCTGTTCATTTGCATGAGCAGGTCAACGTAAAAATCGTAATGTTGATAGACGGTTTCCAAGTAAGAGATGCGCAGCGACGGGCTGGCTACTTTCGTTCGTAGATACTCAATGAGGTCAAGCGATTTTTCTATCTGCGCGCGCGCGCTGGCTAAATGTCCGAGGTCTCGTTCCGCCCTTGAAATATTGAACAGGGTGATGACTTCGCCCCGGCGATCCGCCACGGCCTGCATCAAGGGCAAAGCCTGTTGATAATAGTTGAGGGCTTGTTGCTTGCTGCCCGCCTGTTCATACAAAGAGCCTATGCTATTTATAATATAAGCCTCGCCCCGGCGGTCTCTGACATCCCGGCTCAGAACCAGAGCCTGCTTGTAATAATCCAGGGCTTTATCTTTCTCCTTCGCTGAACTGAGAACATTGCCGATGTCTCTCAGCGTATAGGACTCCATGCGACGGTCCTGC
>JAXDFO010000500.1:0-5526 GCA_034665545.1 Blastocatellia bacterium | reverse complement strand
AGCTACAGCCGGAGCGCGACATGAGTCGCTCGCCCCTCTTTCAAGTGATGCTGGTTTTTCAGAATGCGCCGACGCCAGACTTACAAGTGACGGACCTCTCGTTCAGTTATATACAGGCCCACAACGGCGCGTCACAGTTTGACCTCAACCTGCTAACCGTAGACACGCCGCAAGGGTTGATTGGCTTTTTAGAATACAACACAGACCTCTTCGACGCGGCCACGGCCAGACGCATGTTGGAGCATTTCCAGCTATTGATGGATGAGGTCACGGCTGACCCTGAAGAGCAGATTTCCAGATTGCCGCTCCTGACGGCAACGGAACGCAAACAAATACTGGTCCAGTGGAACGACACCCGGACAGACTACGCACTGGACCAGCCTCTGCACAGGCTCTTTGAATCGCAAGTTGCACGGACCCCGGACGCTCTCGCCGTGAGTGATGAGGGGACCGACCTGACTTACGGCGAATTGAATCGTCGAGCGAATCAGTTGGCCCATCGTCTTCGAGCGCGAGGGGCGGGCGCGAACGAGCCTGTCGGAATCTGCATGGAGCGTTCGGTCGAGATGCTGGTCGCCATCCTCGGCGTGCTCAAAGCAGGAGGCGCATACTTGCCTCTGGACCCTGCTTACCCTTCGCAGCGTTTGGCCTTCATGATGAATGACGCCGGAGTGCGAATCATTCTGGCGAAGCAGCATTTGCTCCCGATGCTTTCCGCGAGTGAGCGAACGTTGATTTGTCTGGACACGCAATGGCCGGATATTTCTGCCGAGAGTGTTGAGAACCCTTTGAATAATGTTTGGCCGGAGAGCCTGGCCTACGTGATTTACACCTCCGGCTCGACGGGCCTGCCGAAGGGGACGATGAATACACACCTGGGAATCTGTAACCGCCTGCTCTGGATGCAGGATGCTTACGGGTTGGACCAGTCTGATGTCGTCTTGCAAAAGACGCCCTTCAGCTTTGATGTCTCGGTGTGGGAGTTCTTCTGGCCTTTGCTGTTTGGGGCGCGTCTCGTTATCGCCCGTCCAGACGGGCATCAAGATACGGCCTATCTGGTCCAATTAATTGCCGAGCGAAAGATAACGACCATTCACTTCGTTCCTTCGCTGCTACAGGTCTTTCTTGAAGAACGGGGGTTGGGAAATTGCCGCAGCCTGCGGCGCGTGATGTGCAGCGGTGAAGCTCTCACGCCCGCGCTTCAGGAACGTTTCTTCACACGTTTGAATGCGGAACTGCACAACCTCTACGGGCCAACGGAAGTGGCGATTGACGTGACCTTTCGCGCTTGTGAGCAGCCCGTCAGCCCGCTCATACTCATTGGTCGTCCGATTGCCAACACTGAAATCTTCATTCTGGACCAACATCTGCAACCGCTTCCCGCAGGCGTCCCCGGCGAGTTGCACATCGGCGGTTCGGGCATCGGGCGTGGTTATTTAGCTCAACCGGAATTGACCGCCGGACGTTTCATTCCAGACCCCTTCAGCCAGCGTCCCGGCGCACGTCTCTATAAGAGCGGCGACCTCGCGCGTTATCTGCCGGATGGTGAGATTGAATTCCTGGGACGTAATGACCAGCAAGTAAAAATCAAAGGATTTCGGATTGAATTGGGCGAGATAGAGTTGGCGCTCATGCGTCATCCGGCTATCAGAGAAGCGGTCGTTCTTGCCAGAGAGAGCCGGACGGGAGAGCGTCGGCTAGTGGCTTACCTGGCGCTACGCCGCGCTGCTTCTCTCTCGACCAACGAGGCGCGCGATTTCCTCAAAGAGTATCTACCCGATTATATGATGCCTGCGGCTTTTCTCTTTCTGGAAGCGCTGCCCCTGACGCCGAGCGGTAAAGTGGACCGCAGAGCTTTGCCTGCGCCCGGACCGGAGAGGCCCAGGATGGGCCAGGATTACGTGGCCCCACGGACGCCCGAAGAAATGCTTCTTGCCAACATCTGGGCGCAGGTTCTTCAACTCGACCACATCGGAATCCATGACAACTATTTTGCTCTCGGCGGAGATTCCATTCGCAGCATTCAGATTTTGGCCCAGGCCGAAGAGCAGGGCTTGAGCCTCTCTTTGCCGCAGCTTTTCCGGCATCAGACGATTCACGAGTTGGCCCAACAACTGGGAGCCGCACGCGGCGACCATGCGCCAACCACTTTGGTCCAACCTTTCAGCCTCATTTCAGAAGAGGAGAGAGCGCGCCTCGGGCCCGACATAGAGGATGCGTATCCACTCGCGCGGCTTCAACTCGGCATGCTCTTCCATAGTAAGCGGCGACCCGATTCCGCCATCTACCACGATATTCTGAGCCTTCATCTAAAGGCCCATTTCAACCATGAAAAATTCACCGCCGCGATTCAAGAACTCCTGGCACGGCATCCTCTCTTGCGAACATCATTCAATCTCAGCGACTTTAGCGAGCCGCTCCAATTGGTCCAACGAATGGTCGCTGTTCCGCTCTCTGTAGAAGACCTGCGCGCTCGTTCTGCGGTCGAGCAGGATGAAGTCCTGGCGGCCCGCATCGAAGCCGAGAAGAGACAAAACTTTGACTGGACCAGGGCTCCGCTGCTGCGCGTTCAAGTTTATCTACGCACGCATGAAACGTTCCAGCTAGTCCTCAGCTTCCACCACGCTATTCTTGATGGTTGGAGCATCGCCGTCATGCTCACGGAACTTTTTCAGCTTTACCTGCCGCTGATTGAAGAAACGGCTCCGCCTATTGGGCCAACTCCGGCGGTCTTCTACAGGGATTTCGTCAACGCAGAGCGGGCCGCAATCGTTTCGGCAGAACAGCGCGACTATTGGAGGCGAAGGCTTGACGAAAGCTCTCTGACGACGCTGGCGCGCTGGCCCTCGTCTCAGAAAACCTCTACGGCAAGAGGGATTATGGTGCAACAGGTTCTGCTCACTGCGGGCATCTCAAAGAAGCTCAACGGGCTGGCCCAACAATTGAGAGTCTCGCTGAAAAGCCTCTTGCTGGCCGCGCACCTTAGAGTCCTGAGTCTCGTCAGCGGTCAGACGGATGTCTTGACCGGATTGGTCTCGAACGGGAGGCCGTTGGAGATTGACGGAGAAAGAGTCCTCGGGCTTTTTCTCAACACGATGCCCTTTCGCCAGAAACTAGATGGCGGAACCTGGTCGGACCTTATTCGAGAGACGTTCGAGCTTGAACACGAGTCGCTGCCGTTTCGTCTTTATCCGTTGGCCGAGATACAGAGGACACAGGGCGGGCGGCGACTGTTTGAGAGCGCCTTCAATCTCAATCACTTTCACGTCTACCGGAGCATGACTGCGCTCGAAGGCATCGGTTTCAGAGGCGGCAGTTCTTTTGAAGCGACGGATATCACATTGACGGCCAAATTCAACCTGGATGTCTATACCTCCGAAGTGCAACTTAATCTTGACTACGACGCGACGGAATTATGCGAGCAACAGGTCAAGACCATCGGAGAATATTACGCCAGGACGCTCGACGCGATGGTGGCAGACCCTCTGGCACGCTACGAATACTTCACCCTACTTTCGGAGGATGAGCGCCAGCAGTTATTGGTCCAATGGAATGCCCCGACCGAGACGTTGACCGGCGCACAATGTGTGCATCATTTGATTGCGGCACAGGCGGAGCGCACGCCAGAGGCCGTCGCGGTCCTTTGCGCTGAAGAACATTTGACCTACAGGGAGTTGGATAGACGGGCCAATCAACTCGCGCATTACCTGGCGAGCCTGGGGGTCGGGCCGGAGATGCGTGTCGGCATTTGTATGGAACGCTCTGTAGAGATGCTGGTCGCGTTGCTCGGTATTCTCAAAGCCGGTGGCGCTTACGTCCCGCTCGACCCGCAATATCCTTTGGAGCGTCTCTCGTGCATGCTGGAGGATGCACAGATCGCCGTGCTGTTGACGCAGGAGCGACTGCTCGACGTGCTCCCCACACATGCCTCTCTGATGGTCTCTGTGGATGCGGACTGGGACGTTATCGCCACGCAGAGCGCGGAGAAGATTTCCAGCGTCGTGCACTCACAGAATGCGGCCTACGTGATTTACACCTCCGGCTCGACGGGCCAGCCCAAGGGCGTCATGATTCCTCACGGCGCATTGGTCCATTATTTGAACTGGTGTACGCAGGCTTACGCTTTGGCGGATGGTCGCGGCGCTCCACTGCACTCGTCGCTCGCTTTCGACCTCACGGTGACATCGCTCTTCTCACCCCTGCTCGCCGGTCGGACAATTCACGTCGTCAGGGAGAACAACGGGCCTGACCTTCTCGGCGCAACTCTCTGCGGCGAGGGCGGCTTTAGTCTCATCAAAATCACCCCGGCACATTTGCACATGCTCGCTCAACAATTGTCCCCTGCACAGGCTGCCGGAGCGACGAAAGTGATGGTTATTGGCGGCGAAGCTTTGACGGTTGAAGATCTTGCTTTCTGGCGCAAGTTCGCGCCACGGACGAGGCTGGTCAACGAATATGGGCCCACGGAGGCGACGGTCGGGTGCTGCGTGTACGAAGTCAACGAACTGACCGAGACAGCCGGAGCGGCCCCCATCGGAAGACCGATAAGCAACACGCAACTTTATATTCTGGACCAACATTTGATGCCGACGCCGGTGACTGTGCCCGGCGAGCTATACATCGGCGGCGAGGGGCTGGCCCGTGGCTATCTCAATCGCCCGGAGTTGAGCGCGGAGCGATTTATCCCGGACCCTTTCAGCGAAAGGGCAGGCGCGCGTTTGTACAGGACGGGCGACCTGGCTCGTTACCTGGAAGACGGGAATCTGGAATTTCTAGGCCGCCTTGATGAGCAGGTCAAACTGCGCGGCTACCGCATCGAATTGGGCGAGATAGAATCCGTGCTCAAACAACATTCGGGAGTCTCGGAAGCTTCGGTCCTGTTGCGCGAGGACGAGCCTGGCGACAAGCGTTTGATAGCTTACGTGGTGAGCAGTTCCGGGCCTGCTGTTTCGAGCGGCGAGTTACGCCTCTTTCTGAGAGAGAAGCTGCCCGACTACATGTTGCCAGCCTCGTTCGTGATGCTGGCAGAGATGCCGCTGACGACGCACGGCAAAGTTGACCGTCAAGCGCTGCCAGCGCCGGGCACGGAGGGGAGGACGCCCGGCGCTACCTATATCGCGCCGCGTACTGTCATGGAAGAAGAGGTCGCGGGAATCTGGGCCGAGGTGCTCAAGCTTGAGAGGGTCTCTGTTCACGATAACTTCTTCGAGTTGGGCGGTCATTCCCTGCTCGCCATCCAACTTCTCTCACGTTTACAGAATGCCTTTCAGGTCGAAATGTCGCTCGACACTTTTTTTGAAAAGCCTACGGTGGCCCAGACGACTACGACGATTATCCAAATGCAGGCTGAGCAGTCCGATCAGGAGATGTTGATGCAAGCCCTGGCCGAGGTCGAATTGCTGGAAGACGGGCCCACAGAATGGACGCCGTCCGCCGGAGAATTGTTGGACCAGAAAGAGTATTCAGATGAATGATCTAGCCAATCGCATCGCCGGTCTATCGCCGGAAAAGCAGGAGCTTCTACTT
>JAXDFO010000499.1:0-6268 GCA_034665545.1 Blastocatellia bacterium | reverse complement strand
CGCCTCTTCGCTTTCGGCTTGATGTTCTTTCAGACTTGCTCTTCAGTTCGTGGCGCGCCGCCGGTGTCTTTGCTCGTGCCCTTCTTCTCTTCGGACATCTCGCGCGTGAGGAAAAAGTTGAGGGCGGTGCGGATGACGGCGATGGCTCCGAGTTTGCCTATCTGGTCCCAGCTTGGCGCAATCGCGGTCGAGAGTATATCCGCGCCGAGTTGGAATTCGAGCGCGAGGGCGAGATAGCGCGCCAGCGTCAGCCGAATCGTGTTATAGCTTTCGACCTGCGGCGGGACGAGTGCGCGCGCGAATTGATAGGCAGAGGTGATGACGCCCAGGCCGATAATCAACGCGCCCGTCGTCTCGACCAGCAGCCTGAGCCACTGCACGGCATTAAAAATCGTGCTCTCCGCCGCGCCCGCGCCCGGTCCTTGAATCATGCTACTGCTCGCGTCATTCTGGACGAACCAGAGGATGGCCGTTATCTGCAAACTCTTCTCCCTTCCCTTTGAACACTTATTTCGATAGTGAGTATGAAGGATGAGAGAATAACTATTCAACCCGGAATAGCTCGTCTCTCATCATTCACCCCAACGCCTTCCGGCTTGCTCTTGCGTCCAATCGAGCAACTGATTTAATATTCAGCCGGTGTCAGCCCCAATCAATTTTTCTTTTCAACAGGTCAGGTCCGAAGCTAACGCGCGCGCGTGGTGAAGAGGCATGAAGGAGCCGTGCCGTTGCGGTTTGGCCTGAATCAGAATTTCGGCAAACATGTCCAACGGACATACAACATTCTCTCTCTAGGAGGAACTATGACCAGTCGGAAACTCGCAGCACTCATCGCCCTTCTCGCGCTCGCCGCCTTCGTCGCAGCATGCAACGGCGACAATGCCAACAACGCCAACAACACTAACAACACCAACAACGCCAACCGGGCCGCCGTCAACACCAACGTTAATACCAACGCCAACGTTAATGCCAACGCCAACACCAACAAGGCCCCGACCCGCGAAGAGGTGGATAAGAATAAAGAGACCTACGGGCAGCAGGCCAAGTCTAGCGGGCGCAAGATAGGCACGGGCACGAGCGACACCTGGCTCTGGGTCAAGACCAAATACGACCTCGCCGCCGCAGATGACCTGCGCGACTCTACCATCAACGTGGACGTGGAGAACGGCGTCGTCTCACTGAGCGGCGATGTCGCCAGCAACGACCAGGTCAAGAAATCCGACTCCATCGCCAAGAGCGTCGAGGGCGTCAAGAGCGTCAAGAACATGCTCAAGGTGGCGGCAAACGGAACCAACGCCAACAGGGCCAATGCCAACGCCAACACCAACACGAAGGCTGCCAACGCGAACGCCAACAAGCACTAATCCGGCGGCACGTTTCCTAACGGCGCGCGTGCCCCCTTTCTGGTTCAAGCAAGATTTGAAGGGGCGGAGAATCGAAACTTCCCGCCCCTTTTTGAACCTTCGACCGGCGGCCATCTCCTACAGGGATTGACACGCACATGCTCAAAAACAGTTCGCGGCACGCGGCCCTGTTCATCGCGTGCCTGCTGCTCTCGTGCCTTGCGCAGCCGCTCTTCATCACGCACGCGCAGCGCAACGCGTTAGACACCTACGCCATCACCAACGCCCGCATCGTGACCCTCTCTGGTCCAATAATCGAGCGCGGCACAATCGTCATTCGCAACGGTCTCATCAACGCAGTCGGGGCTAGCGTCCAGGCTCCGCCGGACGCGCGCGTGATTGACGCTACGGGGCTGACCGTCTATCCCGGCTTGATTGATTCATACACGAGCCTGGGCATGCCGCAGCCTTCGCCCTCGCCTCTAGCGGGGCGCGGCGCGGGCGGCGGGCTGAATCGTGCGGCCCAGGCAGCGCAGACTGCGCCCGCCTTCTCCGCTCCAAACTCTTCGCAGCCGCCCGGCCTTCAACCGGAAGTCCTCGCAGAGAGTCTCATCCAACCGGGCGAGGCAGGGATAGAGGCTGAGAGAAATGCTGGCATCACGTCGGCCCTGACGATTCCGCGCGAGGGAATCTTCGTGGGCCAATCGGCCTACATCAACCTCGCGGGCGAGACCCCGCAGCAGATGATCCTGCGCTCGCCGGTGGCGATGCATGTGGGCTTCACGCCTTTGCGAAACGGGGGTTATCCGGGTTCGTTGATGGGCGTCTTCGCCGCGCTCAGGCAGATGCTGCTCGACGCGCAGAGATACCAGACGGCGCAAGCTATCTACGAACGCTCGCCGCGCGGACTGCGCCGACCCGAACAGGACCGCTCGCTCGCGGCCTTGATGCCGGTCATCACTAGAGAGATGCCGGTCGTGATGTACGCCAACACCGAGCGAGAGATTCGCCGCGCGCTGGACCTGGCCCAGGAATTCAACCTACGCGTCATCATCGCGGGGGGCGCGGAGAGTTGGAAAGTCGCTGACCGCTTGCGGCAACAGAACGTGCCCGTCCTGCTCTCGCTCAACTTTCCGCGCCGCACCACGGCGCAGGCGACCGAAGCGGACCCGGACCCCCTGCGCGTCCTGCGCGAGCGCGTGGATGCTCCGAAGACTGCGGGGAGACTCGCCGCCGCGCGCGTCAACTTCGCCTTCCAGTCCGGCGCGATGACGAGCATGACGGACTTTCTCTCGAACGTCTCGAAAGCGATTGACAACGGCCTCGCGCGTGATGAAGCCCTGCGCGCCCTGACCATTCGACCGGCGGAGATTCTCGGAGTCGCCAACCAGTTGGGAACGATTGAGACGGGCAAGATAGCCAATCTCACAATCACGCGCGGCGACATCTTCGACCGCAATTCTCGCATCACGCACGTCTTCATAGACGGCCAGCCCGTGGACCTCAAACCCGTCGCGGCGACTGGCGGCGCGGGCACTGGCGCGGCGGCTGGAACATGGACGCTGAGCGTCAACCTCGGCGAAGGCAATCTTTCAGCGACGCTCGTTCTGCAACAGGAGGGCGACCGCTTGCGCGGCTCGCTTCAGGGCGAACTCGGCACGGCGCAAATCGCCAGCGCGTCCGCGAGCCAGTCCGGCGAGATACGCTTTACCGCGCCCGTCAACCTCGGCGGACAGACGACCGAAGCCAACTTCACTGGAACAATCAACGGCAACGAGATGCGCGGCGCTGTGCAGATAGTCGGGCGCGCGAACGGCACGTTCACGGGCACACGGCCAGTTGGCCCAACCGCCGCGCCGCCCTCGCGCACGCCGAGCAATAGTTCAACCGTTGCCAGCGCGACTAATGCCAGTGCGCCAGGCGCGGGCGCGGACCTTTCCGGCAATTGGACGCTGGCGATTATGTTTGGCCCGAACACAGTGACCGGCGTTCTCAAGTTGCGCCAGCAGGGCGCGACGCTCACGGGCACTTTGCAAAGCCCCTTCGGGACGACCGAACTGAGCAACGGCTCAAACGGACCAGACGGTTTTCGTTTCACGACGATGGCCAACGTCGAAGGCCGCACGGTCGAAATCACAGTCACCGGCACGACAAGCGGCGGGGAGATGCGCGGACTGGTCTCCTCCGAAATCGGCTCGACCAGTTTCACAGGGACAAGACAACCGTAAGGATGAAAGTTGATGATGAGAAGATTACTCGCTCTCGTGCTCATGGTTTTGATGCAGGGCGTTGCAGGCATCGGCGTGGGGCGCGCTCAAGGGTCAGGCCAGCGTGAGTCTTCAAGTGTCGAGACGTTGATTCGTCATGCGATTATCTTGACGGCCTCGCACGGCACGCTCACCGATTCTGACATTCTGATACGGCGCGGCAAGATAGCGGCCATCGGGCGTAACCTGAACGCGGCGGCGGGCGCGCGCGTGATTGATGCGACCGGAAAATTTGTGATGCCGGGCATCGTTGATTGCCACTCGCATTCTATGGTTGACGTGATTAACGAATTGACTCTCTCCGTCACCTCGATGGCGCGCATACGCGACGTGCTCAACCCGACCGACCCGGACCTTTACAGAGAACTTGCGGGCGGCGTGACCACCTTGAACGTCCTGCACGGCTCAGGCAATTCCATCGGCGGACAGAATACCGTGGTCAAGATTAAGTACGGGCGGCCCGTCGAAGAGTTTATCTTTCCGGGCGCGATGCCGGGCATCAAGTTCGCGCTCGGTGAGAATCCGAAGCGGTCCAACTTTACGCCGCAGGGCGTCACGGCTCCCCGCTACCCCGCGACACGCATGGGCGTCGAAGAGACCATCCGCGACGCCTTCACGCGCGCACGCGATTACAAGAAGAGTTGGGACGAATACCGCGCGGGCCAGTCGCGCGGCGAGAAGAACCTGATACCGCCGCGCAGGGATTTACAGCTTGAGCCTCTGGTCGAAGTCCTCGAAGGCAAGCGATACGTTCACTGTCATAGTTATCGCTCGGATGAGATTCTGATGCTCATCAACGTGGCGAACGAGTTCGGTTTTAAAGTGCGAACTTTCCAGCACGGCCTCGAAGCCTACAAGGTGGCGAAGGAGATTGCGCAGCACGGCGCGGGCGCATCCATCTTCGCAGACTTCTGGGGCTACAAGATAGAAGCCTATGACGCCATCCCCTACAACGCCCTCATCCTCACGCGCGCAGGCGTCAACGTCTCGCTCAACTCCGATTCGGACGAGCGCGCCCGTCGTCTCAACATCGAAGCCGCCAAGATGCTCAAGTATGGCGACCTCACGGAAGAGGAAGCCCTCCGCATGATTACGCTCAATCCTGCGCAGCAACTCGGCATCGAAACGCGCGTCGGCTCGATTGATGTCGGCAAGGATGCCGATGTCGTTATCTGGAACGGCCATCCCTTCAGCATCTACTCGCGCGTCGAGACCACCTTCATTGACGGCGACATCTTCTTCGACCGCCAGCAGGACCAGGCACGCCGCGCCGAACTCGTGCGCGAACGCGCCGCTCTCGAACAGGCCGAACCCAACCGCCCGCCAGCGCAGGGCGGCACGTCGCCGCCGCGCCCCCGCGCGCCCGTCTCCTCAGACGTTGACGACGACCAGTGGGACGCAGGAGATAACCAGCGATGAGAGCAAAGAAATTTTTCTTCGCATGCTTGACAGTCTTACTCATCGCCGTCTCAGGCGTGCGCGCGCAGCAGGCCGGAAGCGTGACGTTGCAGCAGGGCGTAGTGGGCCCACAGGGAGTCTACGCGATTCGCAACGCGCGCATCGTCACCGTTAGTGGTCCAGAAATAGAGAACGGCACGCTCGTTATCCGCAACGGCTTGATTGAAGCGGTCGGGGCGGGCGCGACCGTTCCCAACGGCGCGCAGGAGATAGACGCGCGCGGCCTGATTGTTTATCCGGGCATGATTGATGCTGGAACATCAATGGGCCTGGTCGAAATCGCTTCGGGCGCGCCCGGCTCGGTTGACCTCGCGGAAGTCGGGGAGATTAACCCGAACGCGCAAGCCATCGTCGCCGTCAATCCGCACAGCGCGCACGTCGCCGTGACGCGCGTCAACGGCATCACCAGCGTCATCACGATGCCTCTCGGCGGACTCATCTCCGGCCAGGCGGCTCTCATCAATTTGAACGGCACGACGCCGCGTGAGATGGCCGTCGTGCCCGCCGCCGCGCTCGTCATCAACTTCCCGCGCGTCAGCGCGTCCGGCGGCGAATTCTTCTCCGAACAACAACAGGGTCCGAATCTCACAGAAGCCTTGGCGACCGTGACGCGGCAGGTCGAGCAGATGCGCAAACTACTGCGCGACGCGGAAGCCTATGGCCGCGCGCAGGACGCTTACGCGAGCGACCCGCGCTTGCCGAGGCCGCACCAGAACGTCGTGCTCGCATCGCTGGTCCCATACGTGCGCGGCGCGCGCCCCGTCATCCTGCGCGCCGACCGCGAAACGGAAATTCGCGCCGCCGTCCGCTTCGCGGAAGAGATGCGCCTGCGCCCTATCATTCTCGGAGGTAACGACGCCTGGAAGGCCGCCAGCTTTTTGAAGGAGCACAACGTCCCCGTCATTCTCAACGGCCTCTATAACCTGCCGATGCTCGAAGACGATTTTTACGACACGCTATATGAGAACGCCGCGAAGTTGCAACAGGCGGGCGTGCGCTTCTGTATCTCTACGGGCAATAGCGGCGCGAACGTGCGCGACCTGCCGTACGAGGCTGGCCTCGCCTCCGCCTTCGGGCTGCCACGCTCGGAAGCCCTCAAGGCCGTCACGCTCTACCCCGCGCAGATTATGAACGTCGCTGACCGCAGGGGTTCTATAGAAGCGGGCAAGCTAGCCAACCTCGTCGTCACCGACGGCGACC
>JAXDFO010000498.1:0-11661 GCA_034665545.1 Blastocatellia bacterium | reverse complement strand
GTCAGAGAGTCCGGGTACGCCAGGCGGAAGGCGTCACGCGCGACCCAGTTATCAGCGAACGCTTGCTTGTCAACTTCCAGGTCGGAGCCTGCGACGACGCGGCTGCGGTCGGGCATGAACTCGGCGTAAGCGGGCTGGCGACCGAACGATGCCTTGTAGAGACGATAGACGAAACTGCCCGTCTCTTGAAACTCAGTTTCGATGAAGAAGGCTGCGCTGACGGCGGTTCGCTGTGTTCTGATGCAGTCCGCGTCCGTACCGCACTTCGCCAGTTGAGAGTTCCAGTAATCGAGTCCGCCCGCGTCAGGTTCGCGGCCCAGGAAATCGAGGTAGTGCTGGCGGACGAAGAAGCGCGAGTCATCGTCTGGATTCGTAGCGGCTGGCGTGCTGTCGTTATCAACGATGGTCAGCGAGGCCGTGCCCTGATTGCCGAGAGCCGCGCCGCTCGTATTGCTGAGGGCGAGAGTGAGCGTCTCGTTTCCTTCAACGTAAGCATCGTCAATGATGGGCACGCTGAAAGTCTTCGTCGTCTCGCCGGGCGCGAAGCGAAGATTGCCAGCCGTCGCCATGCAGTCGCCCTTCTGCGTCGCGCTGTCGTCGCCTATCGAATAATCAACCCCGGATTCGCCGCTTGTGTCACCCGAACGCGTGACGGTGACGATTGCGCTCCCCGCGTTCTCCGGGACGCTGAAACTCTGCGCGCTGAATTGCACGTTGGATTGAGAGACGGCAGCCGGACTCGGCGTCGGTGATGCTGACGCTGATGGAGTCGGCGACGGTGAAGGCGTAGGCGAATTGTCCTGCGAATCCTTGTTCTTGTCGCCCGCTAAGGATTTGAGATAAAGGATGAGCGCGTCGAGGTCTGCGGCAGAGAGTTGCGATGTCCTGCCGTGAGTCTCCTTGATGACCTGTATGTGATTGGCCGCGAGTTCAGGGTTAATCTGCCCGCCGACGATGAGCGGCGCGACGTTGCTTGTCCCCAGGCGGTCAATCAAAGGCTTGCCGTTGGCATCCTTGTCGAACGGGCTGTCAAGGCTGACGTAGAGCGGCCCCTTGCCATCGCCCGCGAGACCGCCGGAGCTATCGCCAGCAGTGATGGGCACTTCGGTCGGCAGGTTATTTGGACCACGACGCTGGTCCGTGCGAACCGTGCGGAAGTTAAAGCCGCGTTCGCCCGTTTGAAGGAGCGGCGAATCGGGCGGGAGCAGTATCTCCCTGACCGTGTGCGCGAAACCATAATGCAGGTAACGCGGCACGGCGTCCCAGAAGGTGCGCAGGTGTTTGGTGTTGCGGCTGCTGAAATTCTGCGGCGTGCCGACATCCTGCGGCGCGCCGAACTTGATGAAGAAGTAATCGTTGGTCGGACGATAGAAGGGGCCGTTGCCGTCCACGGTTGATTCGCTGATGACGCCGGGCTCGTGGATGTTGAAATCCTGGAAGGTGTCATCCTTGACCCCGTTGGTCAGCTTGTTGCCGTTGTGATGACACTCGACGCAACCCGCGCCGCCCTGCGCGACGCCGGTTGAGAAAATCTGTTTGCCGCGAGCTATCTTCGCCGCTTCGGCTTCGTCCGGGAATTGGTCCAGAGGGTTGGGCAGCCGACGAGTCTCGTTCTGCGACCAGAGAATTTGCAGGTAGGCCATATCGTAATAGCCGACCTTAGCTGCTTTGCCGTTCAACTCAGGGCGTCCGATGGCCTGCGAGTTGGCGGCGGTCTGGTTGAGCACGTAATCTTCGCGCGCATGAAAGCGGTCAACCGCGCTGGCTTGCGGGAAGAGCGGCGTAGGCGTGCGTTCGCCAAGTAGAACTTCGCCGTTGCAGGCCGAAGCGTAGGCCATGAAATCGTTGTTCAAGCCTTCGTACCATTCGGGCCAGTTATCGGAGATGTCCTTGTTCTGCGGGCAGACCTTGACGCCGCCGACGGCGTTAGCCGCGACGTTCCACTGGCAGCCGTCCTGCCTTCCATCCCAGTGACAGAAGCCGCAAGACTTGTGCCCGTCATCCGAATAGGCAGAAGAGAAGAACCAGCGCAGGCCCACTTCCTCATCCGTGGCGAAGAGGTTCTGACCGTTGCCGCCGGTGGTCGGGTCGGGCGTGACGGGCGTGACGCCGACGGGCACATAAACCTGTCGCTGCAAGTTGCCGTTAGCATCCACGCCTAGAAAGGAAACGTCTTCGGTCTGAAAGTTGGCGACGTAAACGGTCTTGCCGTCGGGCGAGGCTTCGATGCCCTGCGGGGAGACGCCGCCCGTGAACTCTATGCCGAGCGGCGAGAGAATCTGCGAGGGGTCAGAGGCGTTCTGGTTGATGCGGAATGCCTGGACCTTTTCCGAATGCGTGTAGGTGACGAAGAGAATGTTGCCGCGAATGGTCATCTGTTCGGGACCGCTGC
Organism: Blastocatellia bacterium; assembly: GCA_034665545.1. Taxonomy (GTDB): domain Bacteria; phylum Acidobacteriota; class Blastocatellia; order Pyrinomonadales; family Pyrinomonadaceae; genus DASYML01. The sequence continues at coordinate 9,269 of JAXDFO010000498.1, read as the reverse complement.
CCTTGATGATTTTCTGCGCGTCGGCGTGGTCGTGCAGGTCAACGTACTGGCCCGGCGTGACGAGTTGAGAGATGTCTCGTCCCTCGTCAACGTAGCGATAGACGAAGAGGTTCGTGCTGGTATCGAAGATGTTCAGTTCGCTGCCGATGTCGTCGAAGGTCGTGGCCTTCGTCGCATCCGACATGACCGGAGTATAGCCGAGGGGTTGACCGTTGTTCTTGATGGCGTTGCCGTTCGCATCCTTCGTGGGCAAGCCGTGGCCCGTCTCCCTCCCGTTCAATTTCGTGTTGGTCTCCTGCCCGCTCACGATGCCCCAGCGTCCCGCAATCTTCACGTCGGTCGAGAGGCCGCCGACGGGCAGCGTCTTGATGAAGGTGTTGGCATCGTTTTCAACGTTGATGGCGGCGATGGTGTGGCCGAGCGTGTTGGCGACATAGAGCGTATGGCCGTCCGCGCTCAGGTCCAGGTCGCGCGGGTTGGCGCGTTCGAGCTCTGTCGTGCCCGTGGGTATCTCTGCTATCTGCGTGAATGTTGGACCAGCATCAATACGAAAGGCGCGGACCTCGTCTTTGAAACGATCCGTGATGTAGAGGCGCGTGGCGTTGCTGTTGAAGATGAGCTTCTCGCCGTAGAAGCCTGTTTGAAACTCGCCGATGACCTGGTCGTTCGCGGTGTCAATGACGCTCGCAAAGTTGCCGTACTGGTTGAGGACCACCGCGTACGGATTCGGATAGATGCCCTGGTTGAGCGGCGAGACCTTGACGCCGATGGGGCGCAAGCCTCTGGTCTGTCCGGGCGGTCTGAGGTCAATCCATTTCGTGACGCGACGGATGCCAGTATCAACGACGGCCACGCGCCAGTCCGGGTAGCCCTCTCTGCCGGGCAGCGTGACGTAAAGCTTTCTGCCGTCGGCGGTGAGGGCCAGCGAGCGCGGCTCGCTGCGAAACGGCTGCTTGCGATTGGGCCATAATTGATTGCCGCTCTTGACCTGCGGATTGTTCGGGTCAATGCGCGTGCCCGGGTCCGGTCGCCCGTCAATATAGCTCGCGCCGAACATGATTTTGGTGAAGCGTTCGAGACCGGCACGAATGCCCGCAGACTCCGCGCCCGTGATGTTCTTGACAGGGTCGCTCTGTTCGCCTGTGATGATGCGGCCACGCGAGTCCGTCTTGACGGCGGTCTCGAAGAGGCGCAATGCGAGCGGCGCTTCCGCCTCTGTCGCCAGCACTTTATGCTGGAACGAAGCCGAAAGCATCTGATGCTCCTGGCTCGCGCTGGCGTGGAAATCTGCGCGGAAGATTATCCACGCGATGCCCAGGCAGAAGGCCAGCGCCAGCACAACGTATTTCACCTTATTTTTCATCTTGTGCCTCCCCTGATGAGGGTCGAAAACGGAAGAGAGCACGCCCGTGCTCTATAGCGAAATCCTGAAATTGAATTTAGGGGAAACGTAAACGTCGGGACTACTTACGTTCTGAGCAAACAGTGCGCGCGGGAATCCGAAAAATACATAAATGTTTTTTCGCGCCAAGACGGACGGAAGGGAGGCAGCCTCGGTCTCCCTCGGAATACCTCCCTTTGGTTCCCTGTCACCAAATTTTCCCCTCTGATGACAAATCCCCCCATGCTCGATGAAAGATGCGAATCACTTTCGACTTCGGCAAGACAGTCCGGCGCGCGTTCGTAAAAATACATGCAGGCGAAAAAATAATTGGGCCAACTTCAGCAAATAAAAGAGACCGGAAGGGAGGCGTTGACCACTAAGCGACGCCCCCCCACGGTCTTCCTGCCACCCTCTCCCCATCGGGTGACAAAACAATCCTGCCGCGCGCAGCTAATCTCAAAGGTCGCACACACAACAGTGCCGAGAGGGGTGCGGGAAAATACGTGGCGGCGAAAATTTTTCTTTGCGCTAGACAAATCAAAGGGGGGCAGCCTATTCTGACAGCTTAATCGAGTTTGGCGGGGAGGCGCATGGGAGAGGGCGACAAGGAGTTGCTGCTGGCGTGCAGGCGCGGCGATGAGACGGCCTGGGAAACGCTCGTTAATCGTTACCAGCGTCTTATCTTTACGATTCCACGCCGCGCCGGTCTGGACGAAGACCAGTCGGCGGAGGTCTTCCAGGAAGTCTTCACAACTCTCTTCGAGAAGCTGGCCGACATAGAGCAGCCAGAACGCCTGCAAGCTTGGCTGGTGACGACGGCCCGGCGTAAGACCTGGCGTTTAATCAGCCGCGAGCGCAACTATCAGGGATTTGACGACGTTGAGACGGAAGAGGGCGAATCCAGAATCAATGAAGTGCCAGACGACTCTCCTCTGCCTGACGAAATCATGTTGCGACTGGAAGAGCAGCACAGGGTGCGGGCGGGCGTGGAAGCCCTGGACGAGCGTTGCAACAAGCTCTTGACGATGCTTTTTTACAACGCGGAGCCGCCCTCCTATGCGGAAATCGCGGCGGCCACGGGCACGAGCGAGGGCAGCATCGGCCCGACCCGCGCGCGCTGCCTGCAAAAATTGCTCAAACAACTCGAAAAATGATTTTCATATGTATTTAACACGCTCTCTGGCGCACTGTGGTGTTGAGTGACGGTTGGCATCTCCTCCAAACCGGAGCAGAAAAGATGAATCTAATGTCTCAACACATACCATTCGCAAAGTTGGCCGACCTGGCCGAAGGAAGCCTGAGGGCCGAAGAGCGCGACGCCTCGCTGGCCCATGTACAAGCCTGCTCGCGCTGCTCGAAACAGCTTGAGCGCGTCGCGCAGGTCGTCAACCTGATGCGCGCAGATAATCTTGAGGACGCCCCGCGCGATGTTATCTCAAACGCCGTGGGCATCTTCCCCAGGAGCGAGACGAAGGCGACAGAGAGCCTCATGCGGCGCGTCCTGGCCGCGCTCAGCTTCGACTCGGCGAGCCTCACGCCCGCTTACGGAGTGCGCTCCGGCCAGACGACGACCAGGCAGATGCTTTACAGCACAGGCGAAAATGACCTGGACCTGCGCATCACGCCGGGCGAGGAAGCATGGATAGTCTCAGGGCAGGTGCTTGGACGGGAGCAGTGCGCCGGGGGCGAAGTCAGCCTGTTCAGCCTGGCAAGCGAGGCGGGCAGCGCGGCGGCTACGGAGTTGAACGAGCTCTGCGAGTTTACGTTGCCGCCCGTCGCATCTGGCAGTTACAGGCTGCGCCTGCGCATCAGCGATCTGGAAATAGAGATTCCCGAATTTGAGTTAAGAGCGTAAAGCATGGAGCGTGCGGAACTGGCGGCGCGTCTCTTGGTCGCGGATGATGCGGAACGTGTCGCGTTGTTGCGCGACCATTCTGCGCTTGCGGATGTCTCGCTGGCCTATTTGCTCAAGGACATCTGCCTCGATGGCTGGGGGAGCGACCCCGCGCGCGCCATCGGCGCGGCGACCACGCTCAAACTGCTGGCCGACACCACGGCAGAGCCTTTGATTAACGCGCTCGCCGATTGGGCCGCAGGCATCGCCGCTCTCGTTGACGGACAAATGGAACGCGCCATCGCTCATCTGGATGAGTCGGAGGCGCGTTTCGTCGCTCTGGGAAACCCGCACACGGCAGCCGCAACGCAGGTCAGCAAGCTCATCGCGCTGGCGATGCTGGGCCGTTACGAAGAGGCCATCGAATGCGGCCTGGGGGCGCGCGCGGTCCTCGTCGAGCACGGCGACACGCTCTCCGCAGGCAAGATTGAGCACAACATCGGACTCGTCTATTTCCGGCGCGACCGTTACCAGGAGGCAGAGCAGTTTCAACGCGCCGCGCGCCAACGTTACGCTGATTTGGACGACCAGAAGCAACTCGCTGAAATAGACAACTGCCTCGCCAACATACACTCCGTCCAACATAAATTCCGCTCGGCAGAGCAACTCTACCAGCAGGCATTACAGCGCGCGGAGGCCGCAGGGATGTCAGTGCGCCAGGCCGAGATAGAAGCGAGCATGGGCAACCTCGCGCTCTTTCAGGGACGCTACGACCGCGCGCTGGATTACCTGGAACGCTCGCGCCGCAAGTACTCCGCGCTCGGCATGCCGCACCAGTCCGCCATCGCTGAACAGGAGATTGCGGACGCTTATCTTGAGTTGAATCTGGTTCCCGAAGCGGCGGGCGTTTACGAACGCGTGACGCGCACCTTCGCGGAACTCGGGATGCGAGCGGAGCAGGCGCGCGCGATGGCCCAACACGGGCGCGCGGCGATGCTGCAAGGCCACATCAACCAGGCCCACGCGCTCCTTGATGAAGCGGGCAAGCTCTACGCGGCGGAGGGCAACAACGTGGGGGCGGCCCTCGTGACGCTGACGACGGCGCAGCTTCATTACAAGGAAGGAAACTACGCGCTGGCCTTTCGCGCGGCGTTGAAGGCCGAAGCGCCATTTCAGGCGGCGGGCATCTTGAGACACCTGTTGATAGCGCGCTGGCTGCGCGGAGAGTCCGACCGCGCGCGCGGCCACATCAGCAAGGCGCGCGCTCTCATGGAAGCGACCTTGCGCGAAGCGGAAACTCAAGGACAGCCGGAAGTGGCCCAACGCTGCTACACCTCTCTGGGCCTGCTGGCGGAGAAGGAGGGCAACGCGCACGCCGCCGAAGCCTCCTTCAAGCGCGCCGTCTCGCTCATAGAAGAGATGCGCGCGCCCCTGCCTGCGGAAGATTTCCGCACGGCCTTCTTCGCTGACAAACTCGTGCCCTATGACGAACTGGTGCGCCTCTGCCTCTCGGACGAGACGAGAGACAGGGCGACCGAAGCTCTCTGCCTGGTCGAGCGTGCGCGCGCCCGCGCTCTGGTTGACATGCTGGGCGGGGCTTTCAAATCGCGCACGCAGCCGCGCGACCTCTTCGAGACGGAACTGCTCGCGCGCCTCAGCGAACTGCGCGAAGAATTGAACTGGTTTTACAGCCGCATCAATCGCCCCTTACAGGGAGAAGCGACGCGCGGCGCGAACGACATGGCCGCCCTACACGAAGCCGTCAGCGAACGCGAGCAGAAGACGCTTGAGATAATGCGCCAGCTACAGCATCGCGGCGAGAGTATCCTCACGCGCGAAGAACCGCTCGATGTCGCGCAGCTTCAAAGAGACCTCGGCAAGGAGACCGCGCTCGTCGAATATACGAGCCTCGATGGTGAACTCCTGGCCTTCGTCCTGACGGATGAGAGCGTGGAGGTCGTTCGTCATCTTGGCTGTGAAGAGGAAGTGCGCGTCACGCTCGAACAGTTTCGCTTTCAGACGGACGCCCTGCGCTACGGCGCGTCGCGCCTGCGCAAGCATCTCCCGCGTCTCACACAGCGAGTCCTTCATCATCTGCAAAAGCTCTACGGATTATTGCTCAAGGGAATCGAGGAGCGGATAGGAAATCGTCGTCTTGTCGTCGTGCCCTATCGCGCGTTGCACTACGTTCCGTTTCACGCGCTGCATGACGGCGAGCGTTACGTGATAGAAAAGCGGGAGGTCGCCTATGCTCCGAGCGCGGCTGTCCTGCGGCACTGCCTGTCGAGGCCGCCGAGACCTTTAGAGAGCGCGTTACTATTAGGCGTCGCGGACGAGCAGACGCCGCGCGTGCGTGATGAGATAAAAGCTATCGCGCCGCTCTTTCCGCAATCGCTGGCCCTGCTCGACGAGCGGGCCACGCTCGATGCCGTCAGGCAGGGCGCGCCGGTCGCGGATGTCCTACACCTCGCCTGCCACGGGCAGTTTCGACCGGACAACCCGCTCTTCTCATCCTTACGCCTGGGCGACGGCTGGCTCACCGTGCGAGACGCCTATAACCTGGACCTGCGTTGCGACCTCGTCACGCTCAGCGCGTGCGAGACGGGGGTCAGCGCGGTCGCGCCCGGAGATGAACTCATCGGGCTGGCGCGCGGCTTCTTCTCCAACGGCGTGCCCACACTGCTCCTGAGCCTCTGGACCGTGGACGACGAAGCGACCGCCGCCCTCATGGTCAACTTCTACACCCGCCTGCGCGCGGGCGCGCGCCCCGCCGCCGCCCTCCGCCACGCCCAACTCCAACTCCTCAAAGAGCAGCCGCACCCCTTCTTCTGGTCCCCCTTCGTCCTCGTCGGACGCTGGTGAGAAGAATGGCAAGATTCCCCCGTCAAATTCCAAGTTGTTGAAGGATAAAGGGCTAGCGGGAAGGCCGCCACCCGCCGGAGCCGTTCCACCGCGTCATGCGGGACTTCCCGCGCCGCGTGCGGAAGCCCCGCCACGCGTCACGGAAGCCCCGCCATGCCACAGGGGAGACCAGCCACGCGCGTTGGAAGCCCCGCCACGCACGATGGAGGCCCCGCCACGCGCTGGCGGAGTCCCGGCGTTCGTTGGCGGAGTCCCGCCATGCGATGCGGAAGCCCCGCCACGGCGCGGCGGAGGCCAGGCGTCCGACCGCGCCGCCTGCTTTTCAGAAGCTAAAACGCCATTATTGCTCGCTGCCAGCAAGCGTTCGCGCGTTCAGGCGCATCAAAGGTGTTCCCCCGCCCAAACCGGCGCGAAAATTCCCGACCGAAAGATGTATTTTTATTCCACCTGCCCGCACTGTCCACACAGGGGGCCGTTTTATGCGGGGCAGTACGACTTGAGTTAATCTGTTTTGACTGAGGGTTGTGCCGTCCTTCGAGACCATAAATACTGCTAAAAGAGATGCCTGAAAAATCTCCCACACGCGATTCAAAAATGAGCATGCGCCGCACCTCTTTCACATTATTGGCCCTGTTATGTATCGTCCTTTCCTTCGCCTGGTTGGGCAGGGAGGCTCCTGTGGCCCAGGCCAGTGGCGGCGGCGACAGCCAGTTTGTGCCCGGCGAGGTGGTCGTCAAACTGGCGAGCGCGTCGGACCTTCCGGCTATCGCGGCACAGTACGGACTCAACCCGAATCTGCCGCCCGGCGCGCAGTTCGGCTCAAGGCCCATCTACAGGCTGAAAATCGCGGACGGCGGCCCCGTCAACGACAAGGTCGCCGCGCTCACGACCGATTTGCGCGTGGTCTATGCGGAGCCTAACTATCTACAGGAATCGCCGGAGAGCAGTGGCGTCTCCTGGACCGTCGGCGTTTCCTGGACCGTCGGCGGCGACGCGGGCGCGTATCGCGCGCAGTGGTTCCCGCAGATGATTCATCTCTCGGACGCGCAAGCCATCTCGCAGGGCGACGGAGTTACCGTCGCCGTCCTGGACACAGGCGTGGATTTGACGCACCCGGACCTCGCGGGACATCTAGTGCAGGGCTATGACTTCGTTGACGACGACGATAATCCGAGCGAAGCAGGCAGTCGTGAGACTGGCCCATACGGGCACGGCACGCACGTCGCCGGACTGGTCGCGCTCGTCGCTCCGAAGGCGAAGATTATGCCCATCAGGGTGCTGGACCGGTATGGCGTTGGCAATGCCTGGGTGCTGGCGGAGGCTCTGGAATATGCCTCCAACCACGGGGCGACAGTCATCAACATGAGCCTCAGCACGGTGCGCCGGACGAACTTGCTGAAGGCCATGCTGGACAAAGTTTGCAGCACAGTGCCGGGCGGCGCGGACGACGATTTCCCCGGCGTCGGCAATACCGGCCTCGTGGTCGTCGCGGCGGCTGGCAACGGCGGCCTCTCCAATCCCAATACTCCGCAGTATCCGGCGGCAGAAAATATCAAAGGATTGCTCGCCGTCTCTTCCAGCAACGACCAGGACCAATTATCCGCCTTCTCCACGCGCGGTTCATGGATACAGGTCATGTCTCCGGGCGAAAAGGTTCTGAGCACAGTGCCCGGCGGGCTCTACGGCACATGGAGCGGGACTTCTATGGCCGCGCCGATTGCGACGGGCGAAGCGGCGCTGGTCCGCGCGGCCTTCCCCACATTGAGAAACGATAAGGTCGTCAGGCAAATCGAGGACACTTCCGTTTCCAATCACAGCAGTTCAACTCCGCCACGCATTGACGCGGGCAACGCGCTGAAGACGACGCCGGAAGCGGACCCGACGCCGAGTCCCAGTCCGACTCCGACCGCGACACCAACGCCCACTCCATCACCGACACCAACGCCTTCGCCGAGTCCGACGCCGACTCCCTCGCCGGAGCCTTACTGCTTCACCTTCTCGCAGCCCGCTTACAGCATCTCGGAAGGCGCGGGCAGCGTGACCATCACCGTCAACAGGTCCAGCGTCGCCAACAGCAATCCCGCAGCAGCAGGCAGCGTGGATTACTCTGTCACGGACGGCACGGCGACAGAGCATGGAGACTATACGACGACGCGCGGGACGCTACACTTCGCTCAAGGCGAGACCGCACAGAGCTTCACGTTACTGCTCACAGATGATGCTTACGTGGAGGGCAACGAGACTATCAATCTGAGCCTCAGCAATCCGCAGGGAACTCTGAGCGATTGCCTGGCCGCGCAGGGCGCGTCGGCTGTCCTGACGATAATTGACAACGACGCGAGCGCGCCGACAGTCAATCCGATTAATGACGCGGGCTTTTTCGTCCGTCAACACTACATGGATTTTCTCAGCCGCCAGCCGGACCAGGGCGGCCTGGATTATTGGACCAGCCGCATCACAGGCAACGCCGCCAACGACCCCGCGCCATGCCAGAGCGGCGATGCATCATGCGAACGCCAGCGACGCATCAGCGTCAGCGCGGCCTTCTTCATCGAAGCTGAATTTCAGGAGACGGGCAACTTCGTCTATCGTTTCTACAAATCATCTCTCGGACGCAGGCCGACTTATAACGAGTTCATGCCCGACCGCAGCCTTGTCGTCGGCGGCGCGAATCTGGCGGCGAGCAAAGTGGAGTTTGCGAACGCCTGGGTACAGCGCGCGGAGTTCACGCAAAAATATGCTGGCCTCGGCAGCCAGGAATTCGTAGATGCGTTGCTGCAAAACGTGCTGCTCAATTCTCAAGTGGACCTGTCGAGCCAGCGCAGCACGCTCACGGCAGAGCTTAATAACTGCTTGACGACCGGACCATCCGTCAACGTGTGTCGCGCTCGTATCGTCAGCGAGGTCGCGGATAATCCAGCCTTTGCACAGGCCGAGTACAACAAGGCGTTCGTGCTCATGCAGTACTTCGGTTATCTCAGGCGCGACCCGGAGGAAGGCGGCTTCCTCTTCTGGCTCAACGTGCTCGATAACAAAGTGCCCGGCAATTATCGCGCGATGGTCTGCGCCTTCCTCACCTCCCGCGAGTACCAGGAGCGTTTCAGTTCCATCGTTACCTCCACCAACCGCGATTGTGGACCATAATTCAAGGCAGCAGTAAAAAGGTCAAAGGCAAAAGTTAAGAGGGAA
>JAXDFO010000497.1:0-6742 GCA_034665545.1 Blastocatellia bacterium | reverse complement strand
CGGAGCAGATGGACCCGGCACTGGAAGAGGCGGCGGGCAGCCTCGGCGCAAACTGGTGGCGCAGATTCCTGCGCGTGCGCCTCCCTCTGGTCTGGCCCGGGGCGGTCGCCGGAACCCTGCTCGCGTTCGTCATCGCGCTCGGCGAATACGTCGCCAGCGTGCTCGTCTTCGTCCCCTCCAACCAACCCATCTCCATCAAGATTGCGTCAGAGCTACGCGACTTTAACCTCGGCACTGCCGCCGCCTACGGCTGCCTTCTCATCCTCATCATCGCCGCCAGCATGCTCATCGCCGCCAGGCTCCGGGGCGAAGAGCATTAACAGTCCCGCTCGCGCGCTTTGTCGCTTTTCCGTCCGTGATTGTATATTTGAAGGGTAAGATTTCATTCAGGATGCGCACAGAGGATTAATATGATAGCGATAAAAAGTTCGTCCAATTATGGACCAGCAAGATTCGGATTGATGCTCCTGCTGGTCTTCTCATTCTTCGCCTCGCCTCTATTAAGCGAGCACGCGCCCGCTTCCTGCGCCGCCAGCGCGCAGGGCGAGCGGGAAAAGGTCGAACTCTCTCAAGCATTACTGGACCTGCAAAATCCCTGGACGGTGATGTGCATCGCCGCGCACCCGGATGATGAGGACGGAGCGACGCTGACTTTGCTCAGGCGCAAGTACGGCGTGCATACCGTGACGCTCTTTTCCACCTACGGCGAGGGCGGGCAGAACGCTATCGGCCCGGAGCTTTATGAAGAACTCGGCGCGATTCGCGCGCGCGAGACTGTCGCGGCAGCAGCCATTCAAGGCTCCGAGGCGCACTTTCTGGGCCTCAAGGATTTCGGTTTTTCCAAGTCTGCGGATGAAGCGTTCCGCGTCTGGAATCACACGGAAGCTCTGCGTCGAATGGTCCAAAAAATACGCGAACTGCGCCCCGACGTTATCATCACCAACCACGACACGATTAGCGGCCACGGCCATCATCAGGCGACTGGCCGACTCGCCCTAGAAGCCTTCGAGGCCGCCGCAGACCCCACGCGTTTTCCAGAGCAACTAACTGCTGGCCTCGCCACATGGCAACCGCAAAGGCTCTTCGTCCGCGTCAACTACGAAGGCGGGACCGGCAGCAAAGCTGTTGAAGATGAAGCGCAACGCGCTGGCACAATCGTCACTTTCAACATCAACGAACGCGACCCCATGCGCGGACAGACCTACGCGGAGCAAGCCCTTGAAGCCCTACACCAGCATGCCTCTCAAGGTCCGTGGCCGCAGACGCTCCCGCCCGGAGGCCGCCCGCCCATTCGCTATCGCCTCGCGCGACACGCCCCGCAAGCACAGCCGCTTCCGGCCAACGCGCCCAACGTGCTTGATGGTCTGGTCCTGCCCGAACCCGTCGCGTTGAGACTCGCGCCACTGGCCGCCAAAGCCATCCTGCCCGTCTACGCGGCTAACGGATACGAGTTGCACGATGCGCTCAACCCGCTCATCGGCACGCGCAAGGCCGGAATGTTCGACGAGCCTTCGACATTCCTGGACCAGCCACGCGCGCGTCTCATGAGCGCGCGACTGGACCAGGCATTGGCCGTCGCCAGTGGAATAACGGCGACGCTCACGCCCACGACTCAGCCCGCGCTGATACCCGGCTCGCCAATCACTTTCAAGGTCACTGTGAACAGTCGAGGGCGCGGGCCCAATAACGAACGCGCGGGCGTACATGTCAAGCGTCTCTCTTTTCGCGTGGACGGGCGCGAGGTCAGCAGCAAGGGGGAGATGAATGTGGCAATCGAGCCTGAGCATCCGGTCGTCTTTACAGAAGAGTACTTGACGCCTGCGGATGCGGTCGTCAATGTGCCGCATGCTTCTCATCTCTACGACGGCCAGTTGTTCGGCCATGAGTTCAAAGAGGAAATCACTCTCGAAATAGACGGCGCGCGTTTTCCCTTGAACGCGACGACGCGGCTGGATGTCGTGCCGCCGGTCGAAATAGCACGCATCACTCCATCAACACTGGTCCTGACTCCGGCGACGGCGGGCTCGCCTTCAACCTTCACGGTGCGTCTCAACAATCATCTGGCCGCGCCCTTCACGGGCCAACTCATCACGGGCAGTCTTCTGGACCACAGCATAATCCCCGGTCCAGCTTTTACCATCAAGGGCAGTCAGACGGCGGAGCAGCGCGTGAGCTTTACCTTGCGCACGCTGGGCAACGGTTCCAACGCTAACGCGCAAGCGGTCGCGGAGTATGTGCCCTTCGTGGTCAGGCCCGGCGGTTCTAAAGGCTCTCTCACAGGCGGCTCTGTGCGCGCTGTTTACAGTGATGCGCGAGTCGCGCAGGGTCTGCGCGTCGGCTACGTGCCGAGTTATGATGACACTTTGAAGAATGCGCTCGCCGCGCTCGGCGTGAACGCGAGCGAGTTGACGATTGATGATGTGCGCGACGGCAAGCTTGCGGGCTACGACACTATCATCATAGATAATCGCGGCTACCAGGCGCACCCTGAACTCGTCGCCGCGAACGCGCGCCTGCTCGAATACGCGAACGCGGGCGGCACGCTCATCGTCTTCTATCACAAAAATTTCGAGTGGAATCCTGACCCGCAGAAAAATCGCCCGCAGCTTGCGCCTTATCCAATCACGCTCGGCAACGCGCGCGTCACGGAAGAGAACGCGCCCGTCGCTTTCAACGAACCGCAGCATTCTCTGCTCAATTTCCCCAACACGATTGGACCAGACGATTTTAAAGACTGGGTCCAGGAACGCGGCCTCTATTATCCGAAAGACTGGGACGCGCATTACAGCGCGCCGCTCTCTTCGGGCGACACGGGCGAGCAACCCTTGCGCGGCGGATTGCTGGCCGCAGATTTCGGGCGCGGGCGATACATCTACACGAGCATGGTCTGGTACAGGCAACTGCGCGCGGGCGTCCCAGGCGCGTACCGCATCTTCGCCAACATGATCTCTTACGGTCACACGGGCCAAGGAGCGGCGCGCAAGTAAGCCCGCGCGTTCAATTCAACAGAGGATGCGCGAGAATTTTCGGGCCAGGATTCTGGTCCGTTAAGCTATGAGTCCCGAACAGCTTTTCGGCTGCCTGCTGTCTCTCAGTCTTCCAGTTTAGCGCGCGCTCTTTGGAGGAAAGTCTTGACCATCAAGGTCACATATTTTTGCATCTCCGCGCTGATGCGGCCTTCGCCGACGAAGCCCGCGAGCAGGTGCAATTCTTTGGCCTGCCGTCGGCGCATCTCTACGTGCAGCGCGATGCGCGAGAGAGTGCGCGCGCCGCTCTCTTCAAACTCCACGACGTAGCGCAGAAGATTGCCCTTCTCGCCCGGCGCGGGAGACCACTCGATGAGGACGGGCTGGTCCTCCGTCTGCGCGAGCGGAAAGGCCGCGCGCATCTGTCCGAGCAGAGGCACATCCGCGCTCACCATCCAGAGCTTCACGCCGCCCGCACCGTTCTTGATACTCTCGATGCCCGGCATCAACTCCACAAAGTTGCGCAACTCCGCGAAAAATTCCCGCGCCCGCGCCATGCTCGTTTTCAACTCAACCTGCTCGCTGTAATCTGCCTTGATCGTAAACACTCAATCACCTCTAATCTGAAAGAAGCCAGGAGCCGGGAGTCAGAAGCCAGAATCATAGAGCATGCTAATGAAGAGCATGCTATCGGTTTTCTTCCGGCTTCTGGCTCCTCGCTCCTGACTCCTGTTTTTAAAATGCCGTGGGGAATAAAAATGAGTTGAAGAAGAGGCGCGTCGTCGCCCGCCAGAAGCCGCGAAAGTTCGGGTCTTCCGCGAAGAGGATGACATGGCCGCGCCCCGTCGGCTCTTCGTAAACGTAGGTCGTGCCGCGCAAGAGCTTCTCCGTATTATTGGGCCAGACGAAGCCTGAGAGACGCAAAGGCTGAGACGTGTCCGGGCTAAAGACGACGGCGTTGGTTCCCTCCTTCGACGGTCGGAAGAAGAAGCCGGAGGCGAGGAGCACGGGGAGGCTCGGCTCTTCATAGCCGTAAGTCAGATAAGTCGTGCGGTCAACGGTCGCGCGCATAATCGCGCCGGGCACTCCCTCAGGGACTCTGCCGGGCCTGGCCGAAGGCGACGCGATGGGGGGCAGGACGGGGGGCGTGCCCTCAAGCTTTTCCGTCTGGTCCGCTTCGGCGCGGCGTTGGTCCGTCGCAGCCTGCGGCGCGCGTCTTCCCTTCAGCGTGGCGGCGGATTTCTGGTCCAGGACGGTCGCGGCTGTGCCCGTTGGCGCAGGGGTCGCAGGAGTCTGCGCGGGCGCGGCTTCCGGTTCATCCGTTGGCACATCCTTCTGTTCATCCTCCGCGCTGCCCACCAGCCGCGACGAAGTCAGGTTCACATCTTTGAGCGCGGCGAAGACGGCCCCGCCCTTGATACAGACGAGCGTGCCGCCGCGTTCGACCCACGCGCGCAAGGTGTCTATGCCGGGCTTGCCGAAGGCCGCGAAGTATCTTCCGGCGGAGCCGTCAGGCATGATGATGATATTGTAACGGTCCAGTTCCGCGCCCTTGATGGCATCAATCGTCATGGGCGTAAAGTCTATCCCGTAGCGGTCGAAGAGATACCACATCGCGCCGTAGCTGGTCTGGTCCACAGGCTCGTCCGCGACGACGATGATGCGCGGCGGCTTCAACGAAATCACATTCTCAGAGCCGACGCCCGTTTCGCCCGTCTCAGGAAAACCGCTATTGATGGCTGTGACCTGCACGCCCGTTTCTCTTGAGAGTCTTGCTATCGCGTCGTGCAAAGTTTCCGGGTTGCGCGAGACGCGCACGACGAAAGTGCCCCTGGGCCAATCGCGCCCGCCCGCGTTGAGCGTGCGCGTGGAGACGGCGATGCGAAAGCCCTCGCGCTGTAGACGAAAGGCGAGCGCGCCCGCCGCGTCGCGTTCGTAAGGAATGATGTAAGCGATGCTCGCGCGCGAGGTGCTGACCTGCGAGGCCGCGCTCGCCGCTTCACCTTCGCGCAGGAGGAGCGTGCGCGCGTTTGCATTCGTCGCGGCATCCTCTGTCCAGTAAGCATCAACGCCGAAGATGAGAGGCAACGACCAGGCCGTGATATCGTAAAAGCCGTACTCCTCTTTCTGTCCGCTCGCGCCGCGCCGCTCATTGCGCGCGAAACGCGCCAGTTGCTCGCGCACGAAGGCCGCGTCCTGTTCCGTGGTCGGTTCGAGCAGGGCTTTAATCAGACGTTTCTGCGGTTGGGCCAACTCTACGACGTACGCGCCCGAAGGAAAATCTCTCGTCGTCCCGTTGCCGGAATTGGACCAGTAATCATGCGCGCTCGTGGAACGAAAGGATTGCCGGGCCTGGCTCACTTCGACGCCTGCGCGAAGCAGCACTTCCACTAATTCAGCCGCGCGCAAGGGGTCTTTGCCGGGCAGGATAATGAAGCGTTTGAGGCGTTCCGTTCTTCCCTCTTCGACCGCGCTGCGCCTGAATTCGTAGTAATCCTTGAGACGCGCCGCGTGATTCTGAGAGGCCGTCTCAAGCGTCGTCAGCGAAGCGATATAGTGCTTGGCGATTGAGGAGCGCAGGGTCACGATGGTGTCGTCATCGCGTTTCCAGTTGATGCCCTTAAAGCCGCCGCCGTCCGTCTCGTAAGTCATCCCGGTCGCGCCGTTGAGACTGGGCCAGGAATCCCAGTAGCCCGGATAAAAAAGGTCGAAGACATCGCGCACGTAGTAATCCCAGTTGCGCGCGTCGAACTGCGCGGCGTCGGCCTTGCCGAAAGCCGTGAGCCAGCGCGCGGTCTGTTCCTGCGGCAGGTTCGGGTTGATGGGGAGCGCGGCGGGCGGGAAGAAATACTGCGAGGGCTGGCCGTGATGGTCCACTAAAACCTGCGGGTTCCATTGGAGGTAGGCGCGCTGCATGTGGCGCGTCTCGATTTGCGTGGAGGCGATGTTGTCGCGGTTGAGGTCGAAGCGGTAATGACTCAAGCGACCATAAACGGACCAGGGTTCGCGGTGCTCTCCGGCGAGTGGTTCCGGGTTGCCGACGGAGTTGGAGTTGTACCAGGTCACGAAACGCTCGTGCCCGTCCGGGTTCTCGCAGACGTTGATGAGGACGACGCAATTCTTCAGGATGTCAATAGTCGCCGCCTCGTTCGAGGCCGAGAGTTGATAGAGCACCTGCATCATCGCCTCAAAGGATGAAGACTCGTTGCCGTGAATCGTGTAAGCGAGCCAGACGATGAGCGGCGTCCCGTTGACGATGCCCTGCGCGTCCTGCTGAGAGAGCGTGCGCGGGTCCGAGAGACGCGCGATGCTTTCCTTAATCTGGTCCAGTCGTTGCAGATTCTCAGGCGAGGTGACGGCGACTAGATGCATCATGCGATGCTCGCTGGTCTCGCCTATGTCCATGACGCGGACGCGGTCGCCGGCCGCCGCCGCCAGTTTTTCCAGGTAACGTTCCATCGTCGCGTAGTTGGTGTGAAATTCACCGACCTCGAAACGCGTCACGCTCTGCGGGCGCGGGACGGATTCGCGGTACGGCCCGCGCGCGTAAAAATCGAAGCGGGAATCATCACGCTGGGCCAGAACTGTGAAGGGCGTGAGAAGCAGGAAGAGGAGCAGCAGCAACGCCAGCGCGGCGACCGGAGAGCGTCCGTGTAAAGTCATGTTTCAGACGTGCTTTCTACATTTGTGGAGAGTATGTTAAAGACGAAACTGATATTAACCCGCTTTGAGTCCGATTCTCAAATACAGACCGGAAACTGCGCGCCTTAGATTGA
>JAXDFO010000496.1:0-12425 GCA_034665545.1 Blastocatellia bacterium | reverse complement strand
ATGGTGGTCGAACCGCCGGAGAAGAAACGTTCGCTGATGGGAAGCGTGCGGTCAACGTCATCAATGACGCCGTTGCCGTTGCGGTCGCGCGGGTTGAAGAGGTTCGCCACGCCGAGCGTGAAATTGCCCGCCAGCACCGTGCCCCGCAAAATACTCAATCGCTGGTAGCGACGATAGCTCGTCTGTAATTTATTAAAAGAGATGCTGCCGCCGAGTTGGCTCAAGGCCAGCCCGTAATCTATGTTGAAGAACTCGCCGCGCGTCGCGTCAAACTGGCTATCGCGCGTGTCGCGCACGAAGGTCACGCCGAGACGCGAGAGGCGAATCGCTTTGTCCGGCCTCAGGATGTCGGCGATGAGCAGGCTGCCGATGTTGAAGAGCCGCACGTCCTCGTAGCTGTAGCGAAGAAAAATCGCGCTGCGCGATTTCTGGTCCAGCACGCGCGTGGTCTCCGCGTTGAAGGTGAAGCGATTGATGGTCGGCGTGCCCACGCGGCACTTGGTCTCGTCGGCGTTGGTGCAGTTGACATCAATGGGCTTGCCCGCCTGGTCCAATCGCTGGACGATGCCGAAGTTGCCCTTATCAATGGTCGAGCGGAAAAAGCGCGTGACGGTCGAATCCCTCGTGTACTGCAAGGAGAGATTGAGCGGCGCGAACTGCCTTTCGCCGTAACGTTGAAAACGCGGGTTGGAATATTCGATACGGACTATCTGCTGGTTACGGCTGGCGCGAATGCGGAACGCGCCCTGCTGCAATTTGCCGAACATGTTGACGTTGCGTAGCTCGAAGATGCCGAGCGGCCCGTTGTCCGTCGAGAAGCCGCCGCCGATGGTGCGGTCGCGCGGCTTCAACTCTTCGACATCAATCATCACGTCTCGCTTCTTAAAGCCGGAGGCCGTTTCGCCCGCCGCTTCGGTCGTGATGATGACCTGACGGAAAGCATCCGTCTGGTAGAGCAGACGCTCGCTCTCGTTGATACGGTCGGCGCGCAGCACGTCGCCCTCTTTGAGCGAGATGGTTTCCATGATGGCCTTGCGCTTATTGCTCTGCGTGTCCGCGCTGCCCGTCACGCCGTTGATGACGATGTTATTGATGAAGACCTTGTCGCCCTCTTGCTTGATGGTGTAGATGAGACGGACGCGCTCTTCGTCTCCCTGCTTCGGCAGTTCGAGGATGGAGAAATCGAGTTGAGCATCAACGTAGCCGTTGCGCGCGTAAAGGTTGAGCAGTTGTTCGCCGTCGGCGCGCGCCTGCGAGCGCGAGAAAGGCTCGCCCTCCCTCGTGATAAAGCAGGGCGTGGTTATCTCTTGTCGAGCATCGCAGCGAGTGTGGCCCGCCGCCTCTAGTTCCTGCCTGAGACGAGCTTCGGTGTATATCTGGTTGCCGCGAATGTCCGTTCCGGCGATGCGCGTCAGTTGCCCTTCGGTGACGGCGAAGGTGATGATGAGATTCTCACCCGCGATGGAGACGCCCTGCCGCACGGTGACGTTGGCTCGCCTGTAGCCGAGGTCTTGCATGCGCTTCTTGATAGTATTCTGGTCCTGCGCGAGCAGGGCGAGGCTCGTATAACCGCGCCCGTAACCGAGGAGCGGGATAAAGCCGAGCGCGCTCGCCTCCTGGGTTCGCAGTTCGTCCTGCACATCCTCATACTTGAGTTTGTCCGTCCCCTCTATGCGAATGTCCGTGAGTTTGAAACGGCGTCCGCGTTCCACGTTGTAGACAATCCCGACCGTGTGCCCGCTCAACTCCGAGGCGTTCAGATTCTCACACATTTGCAGAGAGCCGTTCGCGCCCGCGACGGTCGCTGCCGGTGTTGCTACGGCTGCTGCCGTTGCGGTCGTCGCTGTCGCGGCGGGCGCGCGCCCGTCCAAGCTGCACGTGTAGGTGACATCCGCGAAGAAGTATCCCTCCTCCTGCAACTTGTTATTCAGACGCCGCCTGCCCTCCTCAATCGCGGAGAGGTCTATGTTGCCCTCGCGCCTGACCGGCAACAACTCTTTCTCCGCCTTCTCCTTCAACTCGTAGCCGTTGACCTGCACCGAAACCTTTGGGCCCACTCCGCCCGTTAGATTAATCGTCACCGTGTTGCTAGCCGAATCGAGCGAGACCTGCGGGTCGTCCAACTGCGGCGCGAGATAGCCCAGGCTGATAATCTCCTGCCGCAGACGCCCTATGTCTTCGCCCAGTGTGGAGCGCGAAAAGGGCGCGCCCGTTTGCAGTTTGAGGACGGGGCGCACGCGCGCGGCGTCAAAGCCCTGGACCTGTATGTTGAAGGCAGCGACGCGCGCCTCTTCATTCGGGGTGACGCGGAAAGTGATGGTCGCGCGCGTGTTGCTCGCATCGAGTTGCTGCGCAAAGTCAACATCAGCGCGAAAGAACCCACGGTCGCGCAAGTACTCTTGAATGAGGTCCGCGTTGCGCCTCAAGGTCTGCTCGGAAACGCGCGCGCCCGGTTCGAGCATGTTCAAGCGACCGCGCAGTTCATCTGTGGAGAGGGTCGTGCCCGTTGATGGAATCAGTTCAAGGACCACGTCGCGCACAAGCACTTGCCGCTTGACCACGAAGCGCAGTCGCAAAGGTCTCGTCGCGTTGCCCGCCGCGCCCGTTGTTGGAGTTACTGGTCCAGAGCCTTCTATAATCTCTACGCGCGCGTTGGCGACGCGACCCGAAAGAAAGAGAGCGTCCAGCGATTCGCGCACGCGCACGGCAGAATATTCCCTGCCCACAGTGATGAGCGAAGCGAACTCGGCCTGCGCCGTCGCATCGTTCGTCGCGCCCTCTATGACGACCTCCACGGCCTCTACAGGTCTTCCTTCATAATCGCCCACATCGAAAGATGAAGCCGCCCGCGCTGCACGCACAGGCCACCACGGCGCGCCAACCAATGCGCCGACCAATACCATCATGAAGACGAAGAAACGAAGCCTCAACCTTGCACCCACGGCTCACTGCTCTTTCAAAATCTCTTATGAAACCTTATCTCGAAACTGAAATTGTTATTGCGCGTCGTGAATCCACTGACAGAGCCTTGTTGATACTGCGCGACGAAAGACAGGCGATTCGAGACGCGGTATTCCAGGGCCAGGACTTGATTCTGGTCCGAAGTCAGGTTCGTCGAATAAGTGATGGACAGGTTCTTGTTAATCTGTCTGCCCACGGTCAGGCGCGCAGTCGGGCTGCTGCCTCCGCGCCCGGCAATCAAGGGGTCTATCTCAAAACGGCTCAGGCCGAAGAGCTTGCTCGTCGCTCTCTGCGCGGGCGCGTTGATGAGCGTGTCGGTCAGAAGACTGGTCGCCGTGCCGATGCCGGATTGGGCCAACGTGGACGCGCCCGTTTCGCCCGTCGAGAGGTCGCCCGTCGTAATCAGCGAGACCACGTCTGCCTGCGGCAATGAGGGGTCCGAGCGGACGACGGCCTGCGGCTGCGAGAGTGGACCAGTCAACCCGACGATGACGCGATAGCCGCGTATCTCCGACTCGGCTTGAATATTGAGCACGGGGTCGGCGTCGCGGCGTCCGGGCAAATCTATAAAGGCGCGCGTCAGTTCGTAACGGTCGTTGCGGAAACTCAGAGTCCCGCGCGTCGCCGTGATACGACCGGAAATAATCGGGTCTTCAACAGGACCATTGAGTTCGAGCGAGACGGAGCCGACCACGTCCGCCAGATTATTTCGCACGACCAGCGCATCTCGGCCCACCACGAGCAGATGGTCCAGGATAGTCGCGCTCCCCAGCCCGCCCTCGTCGCCTCCGCCCTCGGTCAACGACGCCTCCTTGCGACGATTGATGATGTCCGCCAGTTCTATGTTCTGCGTGTACTCTGCGCGGCGCAAGTTGACGGTCCCTGAGATAATCTGCTCGCGCTGAGAGCCGCGAATCTCAAGGTTCGCGTCCGCCGATGAACGAAAGTTTTCGGGGAACGGGACGACCACGTTATCCGCGTTGACGGCGATGGTGAAGCGAGAGAGAGCGAAGCCTTCGAGCAGCACGCCGCCCGTCGCCGTGACGCGACCGCCGCCGAGCGTTCCCGTGAGGGAATCTATCTGGGCCTGGTTGGCGTTGAAGCGGACGCTGCCCTTGACGTTGGCTAGGGTCAATCGCTGATCGCCGACGAGCGTCGAGATGGACGCCCTGTCAACGGAAGCAGTGCCAGTGATGCGCGGCTGTTCGTAAGTGCCGCCGATGCGCACGGCTGTATCCACCACGCCCGTCGAAAAGATGTTGGGCGAGAGCGTGTTCAAAACCTGCAAGTTCAAACGCCCGTCAATCGTCAGATTCTGGCGTCCGCCGGGACCGAGCGCAGCCGTCCCGCCGAACACGATGTCAGTCTCCGCGCCCCTGTCGCGTCCCTTAAACTCCGTCTTCTCGAAGAAGATTTCCTTCGCAGAAAATTGGACCAGTAAAGGCGAGACGGCGGTCAACTGTATGTCTTGAATCTGCAAGGTGAGGTCCGTGAACTCGGCCTTGCCCTGCAAGCCTCCGAGGCCGAAGACATCCTCATCCTGCTCATTCTTGGTGAAGAGGTTGCCGCTGGCGCGCAGGGTTCCCGTCGCGTGGCCCGTGACCTTCACATCCGTGCCCGGCAAGATGGCCGCGAAGAGCGGCGTGAGGTCCGCGCCCGTCAGCGTCGTCTCTATCGTCGTCGCCAACTCCTTGCTTCCGAGGTCCACGCGCGCGGCGATGACCTGCGGTTGGCCCAGGAGGCCGGTCGTGAAAGTGATGTTGAGTTGCTTATTCTCCGTGCGACCGACGAGCGAGAGCGTGCCCGCCTTGCTACCGTTGATGAGCACGTCCCGGCCTTCGCCGTTAAAGTCCACCTGGTAGGTGGAGAAGTCCGTGAAGATGCCAGTGGCGCGGGCGTTGAGAGTGGCCGTGCCAGCGAGTTGCGGGGCCGCGCCGCCGCGACCCGCGAGCGATGTCAGGCGGTCGAGTTGGATGGCCTCGCCGCGCGCCTGCAAGTCGAAAGCATTAGTCGTCGTATTATACGTCCCGTTGGCGATGATGTGGCCCGCGTTAAAGTGCGCGTCAACCGTTTCGAGGTTGATGTTAGAGCCGTTGAAGGTCGCGCGCGCGATGATGCTCTCGAATTGCTCGCCCCTCAGAGTGCCTGCGCCGAAACGCAGGTCCGCGTTGCCGTTCATCGCGTTCGGAATGCCCGTCACGTTGATGCGGCCCGAAAGCGGAGAGTTGATGTCAATGCTCGACAGGTTGTTAGCCGTAGAGGTGGAAGTGCCGCCGCCGCTTTTGAAGCCGGAAATGATGGTGAGCAGGTTCTGCGAATTGACGCGGTCGAGCGTCGCATCCAGCGCGATATTGTCCGTGCCCGCGAAAGGCGCGTTGAGGGTAAACTGCACGCCGCCGCCATCGGGTTGCGTCAAGCGACCGTCCGTGACGCGTAGCTCCGTCGGCGTCGAATTGAGATTGAACGCGAGCGCGCCAGCGTCGCGCCCGTTGACGAGCAGGGAGGCGAGAGTGGCGCGACCGTCAATTTCCGGCTGGTCCAATTTACCGCGAATCGTGCCGTTGAAAGAGAGGTTGCCAGCGAGCTCGATGCCGTACGCGCTCAGTTTATCTTCAACGTCGGGGAAGAGGCCGGAGGAGACGAGCACGCGTTGCAATTCGCTCGCGTCGGTCGAGGTCAGATTGAGTTGAAGGTTAGAATCCGCGCGGTCCAGCCCGAACTGTCCCGACGCATTCAACTCGCTCGCGGCGGTGCGCAGGTTAGCGCGCTCTATGTTGAAGAGTCCGCGCGTCGCCGTGAGCGCGACGGAACCCGTGAGAGGCGTGCGCCCGCTCGCTTCATCGCCCGTCTCGCCCGTGAACTCTGCGCGCGCGCTGCCGCTCGCCGCGCCGAAGTCTGTTCCGGGGAAGGCCAGATCAACCGTGCCCGTCGCCTTGCCAGCCACGGGCACGGCGCGGCCCGAAACGAGCGAAGCGAGCTTGCCTATGTCCAGGTCCGCGAACTCTGATGCGATGCGCGATGCGCCGCCGCGTGAGAGCGCGATAGTCGCGTTGCCGGTCGCGCGTCCGCCCATGATGTCCGCGTTGAAGTTGTTTAATTGGACCTGATTGTTGGTAGCCAAGAGGGCCGCGCGCGCCGCGCCTAAATTGACCTGGCCGAGCACGCCGCCGCCGAGGCTCAAGTCCGCGCTCGCGCGGTAGCCGCCAGATGGCTCAAGGGTGAAGACGGGATGAGCGAGTCTCACGTTCTCCACTCGTCCACCCGGAAAGGATGCGGAGCGGGCGACGTTGACCGTGCCCGCGTTGATGTCGCCGGATGAGCCTTGAATGCGTCCGGCGTGAATCGCCAGACGCACGCCAGCGATGTTGAGGCTGCCCACTTGCGCGCCCGCCGCGTTGATGCCGCCGACGCGCAAGTTATCTGAGACGACGTTGGTCGTGCCGTCGCGGTCAACGAAGTCAATGCCCGTCGCGTTGAGGCCGTTGATGCGCGCGCCCGAAGCGTTGATGGTTCCGGCCTGGACGCTCGCGGCTGAGCCGGTCGTGACGCCGTTCTCGTTGCGCAGGCGCAGGTCCGACGCCTGCACGCCGCCGAGGTTAGCCTTCGCCGTATTGACGCCGCCCGCGAAGGCACGCGCGACGCGCGCCACCAGAGTATTATCGCGCGACTCCGCGACCACGTCGCTGAGTATCAGATTAGCCACGCTGGCAGTGCCCGCGTAGCGCGCGGCGGCTGCGCGCAAGTCTCCAAGAAAACGAAAGTCAGTGCCCGTGCCCATCACGCCGCCCGCGAGTTGGACTGTGTTCAATTGAAAATCGCCAGCCGTTAAAAGCTCCGCGACGGCCTTGCCGTTCATGTCGTAAGTCTTGCCCTGGCCCGTGCCGCGCGCCGTCACGTTCAAGGCGCGCAGGCGTATATTGTCAGCCGCCAGAGCGTCGGATTTTATCTGGCCGTCAATCTCATAGCGGTCGCCCTCGCCGTTGAGAGAGCCGTTGAAGTTGCCGACGCCGCGCAGGGCCGTGCCCGTCTGCAAGATGTCGGAAGCCTGCGTCAAATCAACGGTGGAGTTGACCTGCATCTTGTAATGAAGATTGCGCCAGTCGTCCATAGTGCCCTGCAAACGGGCTTCGGCAAGCGGCGAGCGCAAGGTCAATTCCTGTATCTCTGCGCGCGTCTGGTTGACGCGGCCACGCGCCGTCACGTCTATGTTGTTGATGGCGGGGCGTCCGTCGTACGTGAGGGTCGAATTGGTCGAAGAGAAGTTGACGGTGTTCATCCAACTCGCTGCGGGAGCGTTCGGGTCGTCTGGCTGGATGGTGAGCGCAAGCTGGCGGGCTTCGCCTGAGAGGTCGTGTTGCTTGTCGCCGTAGTGGACCACTCCGCCGTTGATTTTGATGGAAGCTGTGGAGTAGGAGAAGAGTATGCGGCTGTTCGGGTCTGGGGGCGGCAGCTTGAAGTTATGAAAGTTTGAGTTGCCCTGTTCGTCAAAGGCGACCCAGAGTTCCGGGTTGTCTATGACGAGCGATTCGAGGTTGACGTTGCGGCGCAGGTTGAGGGCATAGAGGTCTTCGATGCGCACGGTGGCGAGCATGCGTTCAATCCTGCCGACCTGCGCGCCGGTCTGCTGGTCGTAAAGCTCTATCCCGCGCATCTCGACGGTGCGCGGACTGATGGCCGTGTGAAACTCTTTTATCTCGGCGCGGATTCCGTACTGGGCCAACGTGTCCTTAATCTGGCCCGCCACGTAGCGGTCAACATAGCCGAGTTTATAACCCGCGATGAGCAGTATGATGAGCAGGACGAGACCGGCGGCGATGGCGAGCGTCGCCAGGAAAGCGTTGCGGCGGGTGAGCCAGCGACGACGCTGCCCTTGAGGCGTGACAGGCTCCGGGCGATCCGCGTCACGCTCTGCGAGGCGTTCGGCGGCGGGCGGAAGTGGTTCGTCTGTTTTCGACTGGAGAGCGTCGGAGACGTTCTGTTTCTGGCTCTCGGACGATGCGCCCTTCTTGGCAGCGTCGTCGCGGTCATCAACGGGCATAAGACGTACACATTCGAGCCGTCACGAAAATGGCTCGCGGCAAAGTTAAGATAAGTTAAGGAGAGTTCCCGAAATCTGTTCAGGGATAGTTTGAGGTTTCAGGTCTAAAGTTTCAAGTTAAAAACAGAAGAACCCTAAACTTTAAACCTCAAACCTGAAGCTACACGCGCTCTTTTTCCGTCGCGGGCGAGCCGAGCGGCACGTTGCCAGCGACTTCCAAATCGAAGCCTTCGAGCGCGGCGACGCGCGGCGGATTGTTCGTCAGGAGCAGGATGCGGCGCAGGCCCAGTTCGTGCAGAATCTGCGCGCCGACGCCATAATCTCTGTTCATGCCGTAGCCCGTCACGACGCTCGCCTCCGTCAAACTCATGGAGCGTTCCTGCATCAACTGGTAAGTGCGTAATTGATGGACCAGGTCGAGGCCGTGCTCGCGCTGCCGCAAGTAAAGCACGACGCCACGGCCCGCCGCCGCGATCTTTTCCAGAGATGTTTGAAGCTGAAACCCTGTGTCTCCGATGAGCGAGCCGAACATGGCGAACGTGACGTTCTCCGTATGCACACGGACGAGCACGGGTTCGTCCGTCTCGACATCGCCCATCACCATCGCCAGGTGCGTCTCGCCGTTCATCACGTTCTCGAAAGAGACGGCGCGGAAACGACCGTAGACGGTCGGCAAGTCTGTCTCGGCTGAACGACGCACGAGCACCTCCTTGCGCATGCGATAACGCACGAGGTCCGCGACAGAGATAATCTTCAAACCATGCTCCCGCGCAAACTCTTCAAGGTCCGGCAAGCGTGCCATCGTCCCGTCAGCGTTCATGATTTCGCAGACCACGCCAGCCGGAGAGAGTCCGGCGATGCGCGCCATATCAACGCTCGCCTCGGTCTGTCCGGGCCGCACGAGCACGCCGCCCTTGCGCGCGCGAAGTGGAAAGATATGTCCGGGCCTCGCCAAATCCTGCGGGCGCGTCTGCGGGTCTACAGCCGTCAGAATGGTCGTCGCGCGGTCGGAAGCGGAGATGCCGGTCGTGACGCCCTTGCGCGCCTCAATCGAGACGGTGAAGGCCGTGCCGAGAAACGAAGTGTTATCCGCGACCTGCATCGTCAGGTGCAGTTCATCGCAACGCTCTTCCGTCAAGGGCATGCAGATGAGGCCGCGCGCGTGCGTCGCCATGAAGTTGATGATTTCCGGCGTCACCTTCTCAGCCGCGCAGACGAGGTCGCCCTCGTTCTCACGGTCTTCATCATCCACGATGATAATCATGCGACCGTCGCGTATGTCTGCGGCGGCGTCCTCAATCGAAGCGAATGGCATCACAGTTTTACTCAACTTTAAGATGTCGGGGAGCAGGCACAAATAACACTCATCATGTTACCCGAAAGCCATCTTTTTTGCGACACACGAAAGGCCGGGATTCAGGGCGGGCCGCCATGCCTTCACATCACCAGCGATTGGCCGCCGCTTCTATCTCTTCGCAAATGCCGACCAGTGCCCGGTTCAACTCCGTGCCGCTCAAGCTGTCCAACGGTCTCGCGGGCTCATTCGCCGCCTGATAATCCCCAATCTCTGTTTTCTTGTACATACACGGACTGACCGCCACCCAGAGAATAGTCAACCCCTCATCCTCTGCGGCATTCAAAAGGCGCGGCAGTTCATGATTAACGATAAATTCCGACGCCAGGAAATTCGGACTCACCAGCAACACCGCGACCTTCGCCGAGGCCAACGCCCCTTCTATCTCTTCTCTCCATCTGGCCCCCGCCTCAATCTCCGTATCAGCCCACACTGATATTTTCTTCCCGCTCGTCAACGGCTTCAACATTATCTGAAGCTTATCCAGCCACTCTTTATCCTGATGGCTATAACTAACGAACACCCGGTCCCGTGTAAAGGGTGATAAGGACTTGCCTTTATCAATCAGATGGCCCGCCAACCGCCTCTTATCAACTACATCGTCAATCAATCCCCTGACATCCACCATCTGATAGCTCTTCTGACATTGAATACGCTCCTGCCCGTCTTCTATGAATTGCAGCAGAACCTCGAACGGGTAAAAATGCGGATCCTGGCTATCCTTACATTTCACACAATTACACGGAATCAATTTGCTGTACTTCAAGCGCCTGTAAGATTCATGAATCTTATCAAACTCGTAAGTCACAGCCGTCAGCAACTCCTTCCTGCGCCTGCCCGCGATGCGGATTTTGATTTCACGTTTGCCGTAATATTCTATGACCTCCGCCCTCGATTGATATTTCTCCAGAACGACGCCGCTCTTCCAAACGTGCTGTTGATCCTCAATCAAAGTATTCATGGCGACGATAAGCTGCGTGACGATGCCCTTCGGCATGAACTCGTAGGTATAGCGCACGATGAGATTGTCCGTCTCATCCCACTCATAGGCGGGCTGGTTCCCAGTCAACAATTGCGGGGCGATGTAAAATTCGCTATTGAGAATTTTATAAGCCAGCTTGAAATTAATCATCAACTGCAAAAGCTCATCCAGCATGTTGGCGTACTCCGCCTCGTGCCAGATGTCCGCCAAATCATCCTTGTTGAACTTGCCGAAATTCCTCCTCACCCTCTCATTATCCAAAACCTTGTAGACCGCATCCGTCCCCCACTTCGGTTTCAGAATCACCGTCCTCTTTAACAACGGGTCAGCCTGAAAGTGCAGGCACACGCCCAGGTCATGCAAGTAGCCGCTCAACTGCAACTGGTCCTTCTGCTCCGCGAAACCGTTCTGCTCGCAGATGCGCTGGTATTCCTCAAGGCTGATGTGATTGCGCGCATCCCTTTCCAAAGCCTCCCTCACCTTCACCCAAGTCTTCGGCAAAGGCGTGCCGATGTGAGGCAGGCTGCTGATGTAATGCTTGATCTCTTTTAAGATTTCCGGCAGCCCTCTATTAGTGGCAAGGTTAGTTACCAACGTCTCCTTCAGGCTGGAGAACTGCCCGCGCAACTGGCCCTCATTAATCTCTCGCCGTCGCTCCTGCTTCTCATTCTTCACAATCAACAACGGGCTGTTATCGCTCAAGAGTTCAACCACATTGAGCCAGTAATTAAAATCCGTATCCTCCTTACGAGTATCAGCCACCAGCGCATACAGCGACCGCTTCGTCAGAAAGAACTGGTGAGTCGCATGATAAATCTCCTGCCCCCCGAAGTCCCAAATATTCACCCGAAACGGCTGCCCGTTCTCCATCATGAAGTTCCACTGGATAACTTCAATACCTTTAGTCGAATCTTCTTCCTGAAGCTGATATTCCGGATTCTCAATCTTCTTAGCCAGCGTAGTTTTCCCCGCTCCTCCTTCACCAATAATTAGTAGCTTTGCCTCATACAGATGGTCCTTACCTTCTGCTTCAAGTTGTTGGAAATAATTCTTGATCCCCTCGATATCCGCCAGGCCCTTATCGTTTAGATTGAGGATTTCCGGTGGCGGAAGATCCATGTGATAACCGCTTAATCTCAGTTCTTTAAGATTTTTAAGTTGCAATATTTTGGGGGATATTTCTTTGATTAGATTATCGCGAGTTGTGTAAGCGTTTAAATCCAACACCTCCAGTGAAGGGAGTTCATAAATATCATCAGGGATGGCTGTAAGAGGATTGCCACCTAAGCCAAGAATTTGCAAATGTTTTAGTTGAGAGATGGACTTGGGAAGATCGGTCAACTGATTATTCAGTAACCCTAGATTAGTTAACTTTGTCAGTTGAGAAATCCATCCTGGAACATTCTTCAGATGATTACCTCCCAGGATAAGAATCTCCAGATTCTTTAGTAGAACAATAAATTCAGGGACAGCCGTCAATTCAATTCCGGCTAATCCAAGATAAGTCAACCTTTCAAGTTGAGAAATCCAATCAGGCACCGTTGTGAGTTGATTAAAATGTAAATTAAGAGATGTTAGATTTCGCAGTTGTGATACTGAAATGGGAACTGTCCTTAATTTATTACTCCTCATTACAAGCGATTTCAAGTTTTGCAATTCGGAGATTGAATCAGGCAAGTCGGCTAATAGATTGTAACTTAAATCGAGAGAGGTCAGATTCTGTAGTTTAGAGATCGAAGCAGGAATGACAGTCAACAAATTACGAGATAGAGTTAGAACTTCTAACTGGTCCAGGTCAAAAACTTCAGGGGGAATCCGGGTTAACTTTTTTTTATTGGGAGCAACTACTTCATTACTCAAATCTAATATTTTAAGCTGCTTCTCTTTGGCCTCTTGTATCTTTTCAAGGATGGGTTTGGGAGTATCTGACATCTCTGTGCTCCTTCGTGAAGAGAGATTTTAATTAGTGGACCATGACATCTTTCCAAACATAACTTCAGGCTTTCACTTGTAACCGAAGTCGGCCAATTTCTCTATAGTTAGCGACGATGTTTCGCCTTTGTGGTGTGGGCCAACTATCAGGATGCGTT
>JAXDFO010000495.1:0-23799 GCA_034665545.1 Blastocatellia bacterium | reverse complement strand
CTAAAACCGGTACCCCACTTTGGACTTCCGACTTCGTTTTGCGTTGACAGTTTACGACTTGCGACACTAAAATAAGGCTCGTTCGTTTAGTCGCTTCGCCTTCCGTTTGAGGGCATTAGGTCGCCCGTCGCATAAGGAATTTTGGCCGTGAGTCTCGTCAAAATCATCGTCATCGCGTTCATCCTGATCTTGAGCATACTGCTCTTCGGGCGCTTTCTGTTTTAGCACTGACCCGGCGGTATGCCACTGTATCAAGACGCGCCTCATCGAAGTCACACTTCGTCGTGCGCCCTGCCCTACGCTTGGGCTTCGGCCCGTTTCGGCTCGTCTCTTCTGGCCGCGCTGTTCCTGCTGATAATTGGTCCACTAACTCTCTTCGCGCAAGATGGCGCGAGCCGTCATGACGAGGAAGTTTTGCGCGTCCGCACGGACCTCGTGACCGTGCCCGTTATCGTGAAGGACGCGCGCGGGCAGCGCGTCCACGGACTCTCTCAAACAGATTTCGCGGTGCGCGATAACGGGCACGCGGTTCGCCTTGAATATTTCGCGGCGGGCACGGAGCGCGTTGCGCTGGCCTTCGCCCTCGACGCCTCCGGCAGCGTGCGAGAGATACTCGCGCGCCAACGCGAAACCGCCCTTTCGCTCTTCTCTCGTTTCGGAAAAGAATCACGCGTTGCCGTCCTTCAGTTTAGCGAAAGCCCGCGTCTCGTCGTTCCGTTCACGACGGACGCCGGAAGCGCGCTCGCTGGCTTTGATTTTCCTGCCGTGCAGAATCACAGGACCGCTCTCTTCGATGCCGCCGCCGCCGCGACGCACGCGTTCGCCGCTCTCGGCTTCGCAACGACGGAGCGGCGCATCATCATTCTCATCAGCGACGGGCTTGACACCATCAGCAAGACGAGCGCGGCGGAAGTGATTAACGAAGCGCGCACGCGCGGCGTCTCCTTCTACGTGATTCACCTTCCGCTCTTCTCGCCGCGCGACGGAAAGCTCTCGCCGCGCCCGCCCGCCAAAGGCTTTCGCGCCCTGGCGGAGCAGACGGGCGGGAAATATTTCATGGTGGGCGACGCGAAATCCTCGCTAGACCCGCGCGCCACGGACGACCTCGCACCGGTCTTCCAGGCCATCGAAGACGATTTAAAGGGCCAGTACGTCGTAGGCTATTACCCTGACGAATCCACACGCGAGATGCTCAACCATCGCATCGAAATCAACCTGACATCACGCGACAAACGCAAACTCCATGTGCAAACATTGCGCGAGGAATACACTTTGAAATAGTAACCAGTGAGCATATGACCGACGAGAACACAGAAGGATTATGCAAGGTAGGACGCGCGCTCTTAAGCGTGTCGGACAAGACGGGGATTGTAGAGTTGGCGCGCGCGTTGCGCGGCTGGGGCGTGGAGATTATCAGCACGGGCGGGACGGCCACGGCGTTGCGCGAGGCTGGCGTCGAAGTCCTTGAGATTTCGGATGTCACAGGATTCCCGGAGATGCTGGACGGGCGCGTGAAGACTCTTCACCCGCGCATCCACGGCGGGCTGCTCGCGTTGCGCGAGAACCCCGCGCATGTCGCGGCCATGAGTGAACACGACATCGAGCCGATTGATATGGTCGTAGTCAACCTGTATCCCTTCGAGCAGACTATCGCGCGCGAAGGCGTCACGCTCGAAGAGGCCGTGGAGCAAATAGACATTGGTGGTCCATCAATGATTCGCAGCGCGGCGAAGAATTGGAGAGACGTGGCCGTCATCACCTCGCCCGAAATGTACGAGAAAATCATCAGTGAGATGGAGCGTTATGCGGGTTCTCTGACGCTGTTGACGCGCAAGGGTCTGGCGAAGTCAGCCTTCCTGCGCACGTCGCTTTATGATTCGGCCATCTACTCTTATCTGAACAAAGAGCAACGGGAGGATAGCTTGCCTCTCAACATAATGATTCATCTTGAGAAGCTTTCGGATTTGCGATACGGCGAGAATCCGCATCAACGCGCCGCGCTCTACGCGGTTGTTGATGAAGAGCAAGCTATTGTAAACGGCGTCGCTCGCGCTGAACTGTTGGGCGGCAAGGAAATGTCCTTTAACAACTACGTTGACGCGGACGCGGCGTGGCAACTCGTCTGCGACTTCGATGAGTTGGCCTGCGCGATTATCAAGCATACGAACCCGGCGGGCGTCGCGTTGGGCCAATCTACAGAAGAGGCTTACAGGCGCGCGCTCGCCACCGATCCGGTCTCGGCGTTCGGCGGCATCGTCGCCTTCAACCGCACGATTGACGAAGCGGCGGCGCGTGCTCTCACGGAAATCTTCACGGAAGTCATCATCGCGCCGGACTACGAAGAGGCCGCGCTCCCGGCCCTGCGCGCGAAGAAGAACCTGCGCGTCCTGCGCATGGGCCAACCTGGCCGCGCGGGTGGCATGGAGCACAGGCAGGTGACTGGGGGAATGCTGGTCCAGTCGCGCGACACGCACATGCTCAAGAGAGAAGACCTCAAGGCCGTGACCGCCCGCGCGCCGAGTGAAGAAGAGATACGCGCGCTACTCTTCGCCTGGACCGTGTGCAAGCACACGAAGTCCAATGCCATCGTCTACGCGCGCGAGGGGCAGACCGTCGGCGTCGGCGCGGGGCAGATGTCGAGGGTTGATTCTGTTAAGCTCGGCGCGATGCGCGCGCAATTGCCGCTTGAAAATTCCGTCATCGCGTCGGACGCGTTCTTTCCCTTCCGCGACGGGGTTGACGAGGCCGCGCGCCACCACATTTCCGCCGTCATTCAACCCGGCGGCTCCGTGCGAGATGATGAAGTCATCGCCGCCGCTAACGAACACAACCTGGCGATGGTCTTCACAGGCGTGCGCCACTTCAAACACTGAGTAAGAGTCTGGAGACAAAAAACACTTGCCTGGCTTTTGACTCCAGACTCTAGACTCCAGACTCTTTTAGCTTATAATCATGAGCAGTCGCAGAACGGCCCGGCCTTTCAAGTTCGTCTTCCGGGAATGCTGGCCCGACCATCTTTAGATTAAGGAATAGAGTAATGTCAGATTTCGACTCAACTTCAGGTGAGAACAACCAGGACTCCGTGCGCTGTCGCTACTGCGGCCAGCGCAACCAGATACGCCGCGATGCGGACGGCGCGGCCAAGTGCGGGCGTTGCCGCCTGCCACTCTCCGGCGAGCCGCACAAGAAATTCGCCGACCTTGATAAGCATGAATACATACACCCTGCGGACAGCCGCGCGCTGGCCGCGTTGCGGACGATTCCGGGGATTGATTCCGCGCTTAAAAAATTGCTCGAAGTGACTGGTGAGTCCGCCATCCGCGTCATCTTCACGGCGAGCGCGGTCAAGGTCACGCCGCAACAATGCCCGGACCTCTACGCCAAGCTTCAAGTCGCATGCACGACTCTCGGCGTGGACATGCCCGAACTCTTCGTCCAGCAAAATCCTATCGTCAACGCCTTCACGGGCGGCGTCAAGAGACCCGTCATCGTGCTTCACTCATCTCTCATCGAACGCCTCACGGATGAAGAAGTCCTGGCGGTCGTCGCGCATGAGGTGGGCCATATACACGCGGAGCACGTGCTGTATCTGACGGCGGCTCGCCTCATAGAAGCGCTCGCGGGCGCGGCCCTCGCCGCAGCCCCCATCGCGGCCATCGTCACGCAACTACTAACGGGCACGATGCGCGCCGCGCTCCTGGCCTGGGCCAGACGCGCCGAACTCTCCTGCGACCGCGCCGCCCTGCTCGTCACTCAAGACCCGCACATCATCGGACGCACGATGATGAAACTCTGCGGCGGCACGTTCGCTTCCAAAGTTGACTATGAACAATTCCTGGTCCAGGCGCGCGACTTTCAGAAGAACTACGACGAGAAGGCTCTGGACCGATTCTGGGCCGACATCATCACTTCCGGCATGTCGCATCCCTTCCCCGTCTGGCGCGTCTCCGAAATACTCAAGTGGGTGGACAGCGGCGAGTATCAACGCTTGATGACAGGCGAGCCGCAAAGCGCGGCAGCATGATGCGGAAGTTTCGGGTTTGAGTTTGAGAGTTTAAGGTTGGTCAACTCTTATAACCTTAAACTCTCAAACTCAAATCCGAAACTTCAAACTCTTAACCCTGAGACGAGAGATATGCTACAGAACAAATTTGGCATCATCTTCGGTGTTGCCAACAAACGCTCGATTGCATGGGCCACGGCGCAGGCTTTGAGCGAAGCGGGCGCGCGGCTTGCCTTTACCTATCAGGGCGAACGTTTGAAGGAGAACGTAGAGGGCTTGACGCGAGAGCTGGAGGGCGCGCTCATCCTGCCCTGCGATGTCATGAGGCAGGAGGAGGTTGACGAGACGTTCGCGCGTGTGGGCCAGGAATTCGGGCGGCTGGATTTTCTCATTCACAGCATCGCCTTCGCGCCGAAGGAGGCTCTCGAAGGAGAGTTTCTCGACACCTCGCGCGATGCTTTCCTGACCGCGCTCGAAGTCAGCGCGTATTCGCTCTCGCAACTGGCGAGGGCCGCCGCGCCCTTGATGACCGAAGGCGGCAGCATCGTTTCGATGTCGTACTACGGGGCGGAAAAGGTGGTTCCGAATTACAACGTGATGGGCGTGGCGAAGGCCGCGCTCGAAGCGAGCACGCGCTATCTGGCCGCCGACGTGGGCCGACGCAACATTCGCGTCAACGCCATCAGCGCGGGCCCGCTCAACACGCTCTCCGCGCGCGGCGTCGCCAACATCAGCACCATGCTCAAGCATCACGCGGAACGCGCGCCCCTCGGTCGCAACGTCGAAGCGCGCGAGGTCGGCAATACGGCTCTCTTCCTGTGCAGCCCGCTCGCCTCCGCCATCACTGGCGAAGTGATTCACGTAGACTGCGGCTATAACATCATGGCTATCTGATACTGGTCCACAAATTACATGGCCGACACAGACAACAAACAAGAACCGCAAGACCCGCGCGAAGCGCAAGTCACACAGGACGAACAACTCCTCGAAACACCCAAGTATGACGAGTTCACGCACACGGATACCTGGCGTGTCTTTCGCATCATGGGCGAGTTCGTCGAAGGCTTCGATGACCTGGCGAGCATCACGCGCGGCGTCTCCATCTTCGGCTCCGCGCGCACCTCGCCGGACAACCCGCAGTACAAGGCGGCGCAGGAGACCGCCGCGTTACTCGCGCGCGCGGGCTTCGCGGTCATCACGGGCGGCGGGCCCGGCATCATGGAGGCAGCCAATCGCGGCGCGTTCGAGGCGGGCGGCGTTTCCATCGGCTGCAACATAGAACTTCCCTTCGAGCAGAAGGCCAACCCGTACTTGACGCGCGTGATGAACTTCAGATACTTCTTCGTGCGCAAGACGATGTTCGTCAAATATAGCACCGCCTTCATCATCTTCCCCGGCGGCTTCGGCACGCTCGACGAACTCTTCGAGGCGTTGACGCTCATCCAGACGCGGAAGATTAAAAACTTTCCCGTCATCCTCTTCGATTCAAATTACTGGACCGGATTATTGCAGTGGGCCGAGGCCACGCTCTTCAAGGAGGGCAAAATCTCCGACGCAGACCTACGCCTCCTGCACATGACGGACTCGCCTGCGGAGGTCGTAGAGATAATCGTCAAAAGTCAGGACTCGCTGCGCAAGCTGGACCAGACCGTCTCGGATGATATTTAGGCCCGCGCCTCTGTGTTATTCGGATTGGTCCGGTAATGGAAGGTGCGGCTTGACCGTCGTGGTCAGCCATTCGAGGTAGGGCGCGGAAACAGCCGCCACAGGCAGCGCGACGATCTCCGGCGTTTCATAACTATGGAGGGCACGCACCGCGCTCTCCAACTCATCAAAATTGGCGCGCGTCGTTTTGGCTATCAAGAGGATTTCCGCCGCGCGCTCGACGCTGCCCTTCCAGTGATAGACGGATTCCATCTCAGGCATAATCTGCACGCACGCGGCCAGGCGCGAGACCACCAGCAGGTCAGCCAGCCGCGCGGCCTCTTCACGGCTCCCGGCTGTTATCAAGACCAAGATAGCATCGCTCGCCGCCTGCTCGCTCATAGCAAAACTCGCTTCATTCTTGCTCTTCCTCTTCATCACTGGTCGCGCCCGTGAGGGGCGTCGTGTCCTGTCCGAAGAAGGCGTTGTAAAGCTCTTGCGCGCGGTCGTAGTCGCGCTCATCAACCAGCACGAGCGCGCCGGGAGAGGTCGTTGAAAGCAGGGGCGAGAAGGCATCGGAACCGCCGGATTGCACGGCGGAGCGAATGCCGTTCTGGGCCAATATATCGTTGACCATCTCCGCCTCAGCCGGAGAGCCGACGTTGTGCAGGGCCACGAAGCGAGCCTCGCTATTATCGTGCGCCCCGTCTTCAGCGTTCAAACGTTCGACCAACTCCGCGCCATCATCCGGGCACTTCGCAATGCCCGGCTCGTATTCCGATTCGCAAACGGGACAGAACATATATTCTCCATCAAAAAAGTTTCAGGTTTGAAGCTTCCGGTTTAAGAGACTCAAGCCAGTCTAAAACCTTAAACCTGAAACTTCAAACCTGAAACAAGTTTTATCGAGTGGCCCGAACGGCGCGCTCGAAGGGTATCTCTTCAAAGTAGGTCATCTGCTTGAAGGTGCGGAAGCGTTCGTTAATCTCTTCGTGTGTCAGACGCTGAACGCGTTCCGTGCCGAACTCTTCGACGTTGAATGAGGCCATTACGGAGCCGAAGATCATCGCGCGCCGCATCGCCGCATCGTCCAGCGTATCCTGGCTCGCCAGGTATCCCATGAAGCCGCCCGCGAAGGTGTCGCCCGCGCCCGTCGGGTCGAAGACAGATTCCAGAGGATAGGCTGGAATGGCGAAGTAGCTCTCCTTTGTGAAGAGGGCCGCGCCGTATTCGCCGCGCTTGACGATGAGGGCGTTCGGCCCCCAGGAGATTATCTTGCGCGCGGCCTTGATGAGATTCGGCTCACCCGAAAGCTGGCGCGCCTCCGCGTCGTTGATGATGACGACGTTGACGCCCTTGATGGTTTCGAGCAGCGATTCGCGCGTCGTCTCAATCCACAAATTCATCGTGTCGAGCGCGATTAATTCCGCGTGGCCCTTGACCTGGTCGCGCACGCCGCGTTGCAAGTCCGGCTGAATATTTCCCAGAAAGACCAGCCGCGAACTTAAAGACGCGGGCGAGAGCTTCGGTTGAAAATCCGCGAAGACGTTGAGTTGCGTGTCCAGTGTGTGCGCCGTGTTCAAGTCGTACTCGTAACGCCCGCGCCAGAGAAACGTCTTGCCTCCGGGCACGCGTTCAAGGTCCGAAGTGTCAATCCCATGCTGCTCGAAGACCTGCTCTTCTTCGCGGCTGAAGTCGCCGCCGACGACGCCGACCACGCGCACGTCCGTAAAATAACTGGCCGAGATGGAAAAGTGTGACGCCGAACCGCCCAGCATCTTCTCGCGCTTGCCAAAAGGCGTCTCGACCGCATCGAACGCCACAGACCCAACCACTAACAATGACATGTTTTCTGCCTCTCCTGACTCTATACTTGGATTATTGCTTGTTGGTCTCTTCCGCCTTTTTCGGTCCACCGAGCGCGCGAAGGTCGCTCTCGACCTGTTTGGTGAATGCGCTTTGCGGGTATTTTTGGACCAGCCTCGAAAGATATTCGCGGGCATCGTCGCGCAGTTTGTCTGCGGGAAGATTGGGGGCTTGCTTGCCGCGATTGTCCGCGAGGCGCAGGCTGCTTTCTCCGGCGATGAAGAGGACTTCATCCATCTGCGCGAAGGTCGGGTTGCCCGCGATGACCTCTTCGCAACGCTTGATGGCCGCGACGTACGCCTTCTTCAACTTGAAATAGTGGCGCGCGACTTCCAAATTGTGCAGCGAATCCTTCTCAAGTTCAGGGTCGCGCACGGTGGAAGCATCCGGCCCATTCTTCGCCCTGCCCTGCGCGCCCACTTCAAGCGGCGCGGCACAGATTACGACCAACATCAACACACCGAATACCAAAACGACTTTCTTCATAACTTCATCTCCTGAGAATGGCGACGAATGATGAGAGATAGGCTTTTACTTATCACTCGTCATTCGTCATTTATTACCGTATTTACCGACGATTGCATCCAGCTTCTGCCTGGTGGCTGCGGGCCACAGGTCGGGGGCCGTGAAGATGGCGTTCTTGAGAGCGGAAGCGCAGGCGCAACCGCGCGGCTTTTCGTTAAGCTCCCTGACCGCCTCTCTCATAATTATCTGCGCGTTGCGCACGTTCTTATTCAAATACTCTATGACCGCTTCGACCGTCACGGCGTCGTGCCCTTCGTGCCAGCAGTCGTAGTCCGTGACGAGCGCGAGCGTGGCGTAACAGATTTCGGCTTCGCGCGCCAGCTTGGCCTCCTGCAAATTGGTCATCCCGATGATGTCCATGCCCCAGGCGCGATAGACGTTGGATTCCGCTTTCGTCGAAAAGGCTGGCCCTTCCATGCAGAGATATGTGCCGCCGCGATGAGTTTTGACATCAGCCGCGCCGCACGCAGTTTCCAACACGTCGCCGAGTTCGCCGCACACAGGATGCGCGAACGTGACGTGACCGACGATGCCTTCACCGAAGAAGGTTGATTCGTGAGCGCGCGCCCTCGTGCGGTCGAAAAATTGGTCCGGGATAACTATGTCGAGCGGCGCGTAACGTTCCTGCAAAGAACCCACAGCAGAGGCAGAGAGGATGCGCTCGACGCCGAGGAGCTTCATCGCGTAGATGTTGGCCCGGAACGGCAACTCCGTCGGCAGTAGACGATGCCCGCGCCCGTGTCTTGGCAAGAACGCGACGCGCACGCCTTCGAGCGTCCCGCAGATGAAAGCATCTGATGGATCGCCGAACGGCGTCTCGACCTTGACCTCTTCAATCTCTTTGAGTTCCGGCATCTGGTAAAGGCCGCTGCCGCCGATGATGCCTATCTTTGCTGTCGTCATTATCGGTCCTATTATTCTTCCCTCATCCTCTGGAATAGCCCGTACGAGTTTTCACTCTCCGGGGATGAATCCGTCCTGCCGCGCCTCGTAACCGACCGCGCGCAACTTTCCGTCATCTTCCTCAACCACGCGGCACAGAGGCACGTCCGGGTCATGATAAAAGAGACAGAGCCACTCTTCGCGCGCGGCCTCTGGCAGCAGCAGCCGTTTCGCTTCGAGCGTCTCCACGGGGTACAGGTCGTAGCCCATAATCCAGGCGAGCGGCACATGCGCTCGTGTCGGGACGAGGTCCGCGAAACCGTAGAGAGTTCGCTCGCCTTGCTGAAGGCGAACGCACTGCATCGTGCGCGAATGTCCCGCGACGGTCTCCATAGAGAGGCCGGGCAAGACTTCGTACTGCTCATCCTTCAATTCCAACTGGCCGGATTCCTGGACCGGCTTCCAGTTTGACGGCAGATAGCTGGCGCGGTCGCGCTCATGCGGCGCTTCAGCATGTTCGTGCTCGCCGCGCGAGACGAAGTAACGCGCGTTCGGGAACGTCGGGATAGCGCGTCCTTCATCATCAAGACTGGTATTGCCGCCCGCGTGGTCGAAATGCAGATGAGTATTGACGACGATGGTTATTTCTTCTGGTCCAACTCCGGCGATGAGTTTGAGAGATTCGCTAAGGGAACGTTCGCGCTCGATGCCGTAGAGGTCAGCCTGTTTACTGGACCATTTATCGCCGATGCCGGTTTCAATCAGGACTCGTTCGCGGCCCGCCTCTATGAAGAGGCAATTCATGTTGAGACGGATGCGATTATGTTCATCGGGCGGGCAGGTTCTGGACCAGAGATTGCGCGGGACGACGCCGAACATCGCCCCGCCATCCAGACGAAAGAAAGTATCCGGCACAACCTCTACGCGATAATCACCGAACCGCATCAGTCTTCACCCTGCGCACACCAAAAGCGAGCCTCTCATCCTTAAGGATGAGAGGGCGCTGGCTTGACTGAAGGCGCGGCGGGTTTGGCTTTCCCGTTGGGGCGCGGCTGGTCCTTGTCTGTCTCTTTCGTGGCGGGCGTTTCGCCTTCATCGCCCTCTTCGACCGGCCCGACTCCAGGCGGCAGCCCCTGCATGCCTTTGGGCAGCGCGGGCGGCGCTTCGACCGTGAAGTTCTCCGCGACCTTAACGCTTGAGCGCGCCATGATGTCCTTCACGAGTTTGTCCTGCTTCTCCTTCTCAAGAGCGGCGCGCGCCTGGTCGCGGCCAGACTGCGGCGGCGCGAAGGGGTTGGACTGCGCCGACCCGGAAGAGATGAGAATGTGGCGCGCGTGGACCTGTTCCTGGTCCTTGCCGTCCTTCTTCTCCGTCTTGCGCTCTTCCATCTTGATGATGTGAAAGCCGAAGGGCGTCTCGACGATATCGCTGACCTGTCCGGGCTGAAGCGCGAAGGCCGCGTCCTCAAACTCCTTGACCATCTGGTTGCGACCGAACCAGCCGAGGTCGCCGCCCTTATCTTTATTGCTCGGATCGGATGAGAACTCTTTGGCGAGCGCGCCGAAATCCTCGCCCGCGCGCACCCGCTTGAGGACATCTTCGGCTTTGGCGCGCGCCTGCTTCGGGTCTAGCTCAGGATGCTGCGCGATATAAGCGTCAACCTCCGCATCGGTCGCCTTGAGCTTAGGCTCAAGCTGCTTGCCGTAGTTCATCACGAGCACGCGCGCCTGTTGCAGCATAATCATCAACTGCGTCTTACGCTCTTTATCCACACCCGACTGAACGCCCTTGCGCTCGGTGATGAGAATCTGGGCCCACTGCTTCTTCAACTCCTCCTTCTGCTCATCCGGCACGGGTCCGGGTTGCAGCAAGTTGAGCCCTTGAGCATCCTCTATGAACTGCGTGAATTTCTGGTCCTGTCCGGGTTCTTTGAGGAAAGCGTCAATCTCTTCCTGCGGGACGTTGGGCGTCGGCGGCGCGGCTGGATTGCTTTCACGCTGCTTCATCAAGTAGGACTGCGCGATGATGAGAGAACGCATCAACTCAAGCTGGCGTTTCACTTCCGGCTTGTCGGCGATGCCTTCTGCGCGCGCGGCTTCAGCGAGGGCGAGCGGCTCTTTAACGGCCCCTTCGGCAAACTCCTTGCGCTTCTTTTCATCCGAAGCGAGTTGCGCGCGCACTTGCGGCGGCTGGTCTGCGGCGATGAGCGCCATGTCTTCAGCCGTGATATTACTGATGCTCCCGCGATGGGCCTTGACCTGCCAACCTATGAGGGCGGCGGAGAATGCGACTGCAACGACAGTCGCAATGATTGCTTTGGTTGTTGAACTCAAAATACTACTATCCTTTCAAAAGGTTGGTTGGCCTTACACATGCTGGACCAATTCCAGCAAAACTCCCTGTGCCGACGATGGGTGAACAAAGGCGACCAGGCACCCGCCCGCGCCAATGCGCGGCTTCTCATCAATCAGACGCATGCCCTGCTTTTTCAAACTCTCAAGCGTAGCCAGAATATTATCCACACGCACGGCGATGTGATGAATGCCCGGCCCGCGCTTCTCTAAAAACTTTGCGACCGGCGAATCAGCATCCGTCGGCTCAAGGAGCTCGACGTGCGACTCTCCGATGTGCAACATCGCCACGCGCACGCGCTGCTCCGCAACCACTTCGGTCGCCTCCAACTCAAGCCCCAACGCCCCGCGCCAGAACTCCAAAGCCTCATCCAGCCCGCGCGTCGCAATCCCTATATGCTCAATCTTCATCATCAAAACAGGAGTCAGGAGTCAGGTGCCAGGAGTCAGGAGAAAAGCTTTTTGGGCGTTAGCCCATGCTGGATTCTGACTCCTGGCTCCTGACTCCTGCGTTCATCATTTCTTCGACCGCCGAGTAGGGGTCGCGTTGCTTGGCTGCGACTTCGGCGGCTAATTGGTCAA
This sequence comes from Blastocatellia bacterium, assembly GCA_034665545.1. Lineage (GTDB taxonomy): Bacteria > Acidobacteriota > Blastocatellia > Pyrinomonadales > Pyrinomonadaceae > DASYML01. The sequence continues at coordinate 11,946 of JAXDFO010000495.1, read as the reverse complement.
GTCTCTCAGATGCGGAATCCGCTTTGAGGGTTTGCGCCAGCAGGCGTTCGCGCAAAAGTTCAAGGATACGCCAGCGCGCAATCTGCCTGCGTCTCTCCGCCGAGCTATTGGTCTGCTGCTGAAATTTGTAGTAGCTCTCAATCGCTTCGGCCAACGCATCCAAGCCCTTGTTTTCCGTGGCGACGGTCTTCACGATGGGCGGCTCCCACAAATCGGAGCGCATCGCCAGAGAGAGCAAGGCTTCCAACTCCTTCTCCGTGCGCAGGACGCCTTCGCGGTCGGCCTTGTTGATGACGAAGACATCGCCTATCTCCATAATCCCGGCCTTGATAGCTTGTATGTCATCGCCCATGCCGGGGACGAGCACGACCACGGAAACATCCGCCGTCTTGACTATCTCGACTTCATCCTGGCCCACCCCGACCGTCTCGACGATGATCTTCTGAAAGCCTGCGGCATCGAGTATCGCCACGGCATCAACGGTCGCGCGCGCGAGGCCACCGAGGTTTCCGCGCGTCGCCATAGAACGTATGAAGACGCCTTTATCCAGGCCCAGCGTCTGCATCCTGATGCGGTCGCCAAGAATCGCGCCGCCCGAAAACGGACTCGACGGGTCAACGCAGATGATGCCGACGCGCTCCTCGCGCTGCCTGTAATAAAGGGCCAGTTTATCAACGAGCGAAGACTTGCCCGCGCCGGGCGAACCCGTGATGCCTATGACAAGGCCGCGCCCCGTGCGCGGAAAGACGGCCTTCATCAAGGCGGCGGAATCCTCCGTCCCGTCCTCGACCTTAGAGATGGCGCGGGCCACGGCGCGTGCTTCACCCGCAAAGAGACGCTCGACTAATGTCTGACTGTTGACCGCTAAACTCATCTGGTCTGGTTGATGAAAGCCATGCTATCCGAGCAGTTGCTTGGCGATGATGATGCGTTGAATTTCGGAAGTGCCCTCGCCGATGGTGCAGAGCTTGGAATCGCGCCAGTACTTCTCCGGCGGATAGTCTTTCGTGTAACCGTAGCCGCCGTGTATCTGTATCGCCTCTTCGCACACGCGCACGCTCATCTCAGAGGCGTACAGCTTCGCCATCGAAGATTCCTTCGTGGTCTTCTTTCCCTGGTCCTTTAAATAGGCCGCGCGGTACATCAACAGCCGGGCCGCCTCAATCTGCGTCGCCATGTCCGCGAGCTTGAACTGAATCGCCTGAAACTCCGAGATAGGCTTGCCGAACTGCTCGCGCTCTTTCGCATAGCGCACGGCGGATTCATACGCGCCCTGAGCTATCCCAACCGCGAGCGCGGCAATCGAGATACGCCCGCCGTCCAAAATCTGCATCGCCTGAACAAAGCCCATGCCCTCGTCGCCGAGCCTATTCTCATCCGGCACATAGCAATCCTCGAAGATAACGCTCGCCGTCTCGGACGCGCGCAGGCCCAGCTTGTTCTCCTTCTTCGATGGCGCGAATCCCTTCATCCCCTTCTCGAAGATGAAGGCCGTGATGCCCTTGCTCCTTTTCGATTTATCCGTGACGGCGACGGCCACGCAGGTGTCAGCGTGAATAGCATGCGTGATGAAATTCTTCGAGCCGTTGACGACCCAACCTCCGTTCTGCCTGACCGCAGTAGAGCGCGTGCCCGAAGCATCCGAACCCGCGCCCGGCTCCGTCAATCCCCACGCGCCCAGATGCTGTCCTTGCGCGAGCGGGACCAGATATTTTCGCTTCTGTTCTTCCGTGCCGAACTGGTAGATGTGATTCGAGCAGAGCGAATTGTGCGCCGCGACGGAGATGCCCACAGAGCCGTCAACGCGCGAGAGTTCTTCGATGATGGTCGCGTATTCAACATAGCCCATGCCTGCGCCGCCGTACTCTTCTGGAAAGATGACGCCCATCAATCCGAGTTGGGCCAACTTCGGAATCAACTCTTCGGGGAAATGCTGTGTCTCGTCCCACTCAAGAACGTGCGGCGCGATTTCGCCCTCGGCAAACTCACGCACGCTCATCCTCACCTGCTGCTGCTCTTCCGTTAAATCGAATTCCATAACAACCCCTACTTAAAGCTGAAACAATTGTAACCTAATCACGCTGTCCGCCGTGACCCGCGCTGCGAGTCCTGGATTTGCTTGGCGCGGGCTTCGCCTTGCGCTTCTTGCGCATCAGGCGCGAGACCTCATCCTCGGATAAAAAACGCCATTGACCGGGAGTGAGCCTCTCATCCTTGAGAAATCCGATTTGCACGCGGCGCAGTTTCAAGACCGGATGATTGATGGCATCGAACATACGTCTTATCTGTTGATTGCGCCCTTCGTGCAGGACCACTTCAAACCAGGAGTTAGACTTCGTTTCGTTAATCTTCTTAATCTTCGCGGGCGCAGTCCGCTCGCCGTCAATGACGATGCCGCGACGCAGCCGTTCGATTGAGTCCTCCGGCGGCACGTCGCTGACCTTCACTTCATAAACTTTCTCGACGTTGCTCCGCGCGGAAGTGATGAAGTTGGTCAACTCGCCGTCGTTGGTCAGAATCAACAAGCCTTCTGTGTTGAAGTCGAGGCGACCGACCGGATGCAGGCGACCGAAGGATTCCGGCAGCAGGTCCGTCACGAGCGGGCGTTTCTCAGGGTCCGCGAGGCTCGTCAGATAACCGCGCGGCTTGTAGAGCAGAACGTAAATCTTCTCCCGCGCCTCAAGCGCAGGATTAATAAGACGCCCGCGCACCTTGATATGGTCGCGCGCCGGGTCTGCCTTGGTCCCCAACTCCGTCACCACACGACCGTTGACCGTCACCAACCCCGCCACGATCATCTCCTCCGCATGACGACGCGACGCGATGCCAGCCTCCGCGATAAGTTTTTGTAAACGCTCTTCCATTCTACGTATCTATAGACCTAAAGACTGAAGTGCGAGTTGGCGAAAGTGGCGACAGCGCATTACGCATTCTTGCGCGTCATCTTTCATCCGCCGTATCGCCAGGATAAGGGTTATGTAACGGCGAACGCGCTCAGCAACTGCAAATCTCCGCGCAAAATATTCCAGTTCGGCTCAACTGCCAGCGTCAGGTCAAGCAAAGCAGAGAGGTCATGCATTTTACTGAAGGGGATATTTGCTTCCTGCAAGCGAGCCTTCAAATATTTCTCGGCGCATTGCTGACAGTGAAAACATATGCCATCGTAATTCGGATTATCCTTAACTTGAAATTCTCTTTCTGCGGTAGCGAAATCCCCCTCTGCCTTGTAGACCCACTCAATTGTGATTGGCTGCATAAAGCCTCTGCCCCTTTTCCATAATCTCACGCATGAACCAGTCGTTATTAGCCAGCCGCTCCTCGACCTGTTCAGGCGTTCGCACAAGTAGGTCCACGGGCATTGACGGATTAACTTTGTTGAGAATCTCTAAAGCTTTGCGCACGGACTTCCCCTCATAAGGCAAGACAACCAGAAGGTCTATGTCGGAGTTCTGATCGGGCGTGCCGTAGGCGTATGAACCGAACAGGATGATGTATTCGGGTTGAAACTCCCGCGCAATACACTCACTCAGTTTTATTATTCGGTCCATCTCTACCATAAGAACTATTTACGTCAACTAAACGCGCGCTCCTTAATAATGATGAAGGATAACTACGACCCGCCCGCCAAATCCTCGAAGTCTTCGATGCTGGGGAGTTCGGATAAATCCTTGAGGCCAAATTGGAGGAGGAACTCTTTGGATGTGCCGTACATCATGGGTCGTCCGATGGTCTCCTTGCGGCCTTTGGCGACGATGAGGCGTTTGTCGAGCAGCGTCTTGATGGCGGAGGGAGACTGGACGCCGCGTATCTCTAAAATTTCGGGGACGGTAATCGGTTGCTTGTAAGCGATGACGGCGAGCGTTTCCAGTGAGGCCAGAGAGAGCTTGGCGCTGGGGCGCGATTTGAGATAGGCGCGCACGTACTCGTGATATTCGGGGCGCGTGGCAATCTGCCAGCCGCCGCCCACTTCGCGCAGTTGGAGGCCGCTGTTGCGCTCGTTGAATTCCTGGGCCAATTCTTCGACCGCCGCTTCAATCCAGCCGAGACCTTCCTCTATCACATTAGCCATCGTCTTGATGGTCAGGGGTTCTTCGGAGACGAAGATGAGCGCCTCTATTATTCCCATCAACTCTGCCATGCTGCGCACGGTCGGCGTCAGGTCATCGTACGGCTCTTCCAAAACGGCAGGCGCATACGTGCCCGACGAATCTTCGAGGGCAAGACGCGCGGCCTGTTCCGCAGCGTCTTCGGCGTCCGCGTCGTGAATCAAGACCTCTTCCACGGCGTCCTCCGCCTGCAAGTTTTCATCAAGAATTGGCTCTGTGGTCTGGTCACTCATGTTCATCAAAAAAAGTTTCAGGCGTTGACACGGGCGATGATGTCGCCGAAAGTTTCGGGTTGGAAGAGAGAGACTTCAGTGGTCCTGACGAGTTCGAGAAGAGAGAGAAAGGCCAGGACCAATTCGCGGCGCGAACCGGCGCGCTCGAAAAACTTGCGCAGGTTCAACTCGCCCGCAGAGAGGACCATATTGCGCAGGCGTTCCATCATCTCGGCCAGCGAAATCTCCTCGCGCTCTATCTCCATCAGCACCTCTTCCTTGTGCCGCGCGAGTATCTGCTGAAACACTTTCAGAAGGTCGAAGAGGCCGACCGCGACTTCCGGGTTGGTCTTGTCCGTTTCAAGTTCGCCGCGTTTGAAGACTGCCTGCTCGACCGTCGCGCGCGACCAGAGCATCTGCGCGGCGGCCTTGTACTTCTGATGTTCGAGCAGTTGATTGACAAGCTCGCTGCGCGGGTCGTCCGCTTCGTCTTCGTTGCCGCCCGCGTTCGGGTCGCGCGGCAGGAGCATCTTCGACTTGATTTCGATGAGTGTCGCGGCGACCACTAAAAAATCGCCTGCCAGGGCGATGTCCAATTCCTTCATCAACTGCAAGTAGCGCAGGTACTCATCCGTAATGCGCGCCACGGGAATATCGTAGATGCTCACCTGCTCCTGCCTGATGAGATAGAGCAGGAGGTCGAGCGGGCCTGTGAACTCTCCGAGGACCAGTCTCAACTCCTCGCCGCCGACCGCCGTGCTAATCCTGGGTTGCGCCCCGGCGACGCTCAACGTCTGGGTCGGAGCCTGCGCTGCATCCGGCCCCTTCGTCTCTGTTATCTCGTTCATGGTCTGCATAAGTAGTAGCTCCGCGCTCTCCAGAGATGTCAGTCGAGACGCCCGGATGATGGCATGTATATCAATAACCTTTGGCATGCGCGCTCTCGCAAAGCTTCTCAACGGCGGCAACGATGTCCATCAACGCGCGCCGCGAGAGAAAAAGAAGGGTCCGCCTTCGTCGCCTTCCGGTTATAAATCGAGCAGGCGATAAATGATGCTCATAATCGGGTCGAAAATCGCGTCCAGCAATCCTGACTTGATAACCAACAGCAGGATGATGAACCCGTAGCGTTCTAGCATCTCAAGCACGGGCTGCATGCTGGCGGGCAAAAAGGTCCATAAAATTTTGCTTCCATCAAGCGGGGGAAACGGCAGTAGATTGAAGACCGCCAGCGAGACGTTCATTATTAGAGCATAGAGCAGAAACAACGACAAAGGCTCTGACAATGCTTCCGGCAGATGCGAGCCGAGGCCCGAATACTGCAAGACCTTGATGACGAAGAACGCGCAGATGGCGATGGTCAGATTCGCCAGAATGCCCGCCACCGAGACCATCACGTTCGCCACGTCCTTGTTGCGCCAGCGCAGAGGGTTGACGGGCGTCGGCTTGCCCCATCCGATGAGCGGAATCGCGGCGGCGATTCCACCGATGTGGGCGAAGATGAAGGCCGCGATGGGAATCAGGAGAGTGCCGATAGGGTCCGTGTGGGCGATGGGGTTGAGAGTGATGCGACCGAGCAGGCGCGCCGTATCGTCTCCGAACTTGTAAGACATCCAGGCGTGCGCCGCCTCGTGGGCTGAAATCGCAAAGACCAGCACCACCATGTAAATAATCAACTGTCCGATGAGTTCAGTGCCAGGCATTTCAGTGCTCTTTACAATACCAGAGAGTTACTCGTCACATGCAAAACATCCCAAAGTATCATGTGCATTTACGGGTGTCAAAAAGCTATCGGGCTATCCCAGAAGTAAGCCGTGAATGCCGAGCGGCAGGCTATAGACGGCTTCCGTCGTGACGATGACCATCTCGCCTGCCGCGCTGAAGGCCAGCCCGACCACGTTCATCCCCGCCGCGACCATCGCAGCCTCTCGCCCATCAGGCGAGATACGCACGATGCCTCTTCGTCCCCTCAATGAAGCCGCGACGTACAGGTAGCCGTCGCGGTCAAAAGCCAACCCTTGCGGGCGGCCCAGTCCGCGATAAAAATCTGTGGCCGTGCCGTTGGCGTCTATGCGCATCACGGCATCGAAGCTGGAGACGGTCGGGCCCGTCACGTAGAGCGCGTCGTCGGGTCCGAAGGCCAGATGATAAGCCGAGACTGACGGTTCGAGTGTGGCCCAATGCATGGCCTCGCCGATGCTGTTGATACGATAGATAGTGCCGGTCCTGTCGCCGACGTAGAGGCGGCCTTCGCTATCGAAAGCGAGTCCGGTGGCGACGCCCAAACTTCCGGCGACGGGCACGGCCTCCTTGAAAGGCGTCACGCGATAAACGGTCCCATCTAATCTGCTCGTGACGAACATCTGCCCGGACTTATCGAAAGCGATGCCGGTCGGGTTCGTGATATCGCCGGAGAAATCCGCGAGGCCGCCGTTCGTGTCCAGACGAAAGATAGTGACGGGCAACTCCTGCCCGCGCGAGCCTGAGCGCGTCACGTAGAGCGCGCCGTCGTCAGGGTCGAAGGCCGGATTAGCGACCGGGTGCAGGTCATCCGCGAGCTTCGCGCCGACGATGAAACGAGCGGGCGCGGAATGCTCCGTCCCGTTGTCGAGCGAAACTTCAACTTCGCCGCCGAAGTTGAGGTCCGGCACAATCGCCAGCACGCGCCTGGTGTTGGCCGCGACAAGTCTATCCGAGACGGAGTCGAACCAGACGCGGCACAATCGCGGGCGGCTCGTGTCGAATGCATCGCACTCCAAGACCACCTCGCCGCCAGCGATTCCCGCCCCAGGGTCAATCCGCACAATCCGTCCCGCAACGCTCATCATTCTCTCCAAAGGAAACAGCCGGGTTCCAGACTCAAGACTTTTCATGATACGACGGGCGCGCGAGCGGTGTCTAACTGCGGGCGGTTTGGCGCGGGCTAGCGCGGGCCGCTCAATTGGGCCACTTTGCCGCTAGTGGTTGACGATGGTTATGCTATAATTCGTTCAGGTTAAGCCTTTATCACGACGCTCCTGAGAAGGGGCGTTGATGTGCTTTATCGGGCACTCTGACGGCCTCCGACCAAATTTCGCAATGCTCAAGCGACTAAGCGAAGGAACTTCGCGGAGCAATCTTCAAAGGTTTTACACGGCGTCCGACATACCCCGCTCGCTTCAATCTTTTTGTAACTATCACAACAAGAAGTCTAGAGTCTGGAGTCAGGAGTGCAGAGTCAAAAGCGTAGACGTGCCTTTGACTCTGGATTCCTGACTCTAGACTCATGACTATTTTTATGGAGGTAAGACTATCAATAACGTACACGGGAACACGCAAGGGCTGAAGACTAATCAGCTTCGTCGTATTGAAAAATTGTATGGGCGACGCATCCCGCCGCACCAGATTGTGACGCAGGAATTTGCCAGGCAGATGACCGAACTCTCCTTTGAGACGCGCAGGCAGATCGGCGCGTTGATAGACCGCAAGGGCTATGTTGAGTATGTCGTCGTCGGCGATGCGCGGCGCATAGAACTGCCGGACCTCAAACGCACGCGCGTGGCCGAAGACCGCTTTCGCGGGCTGCGCTGCATCCACACGCACCTGCGCGGCGAAGAGTTGACGCAGGACGACCTCACGGACCTCGCCCTCTTGAGACTGGATTTGATGGTCTCGCTGGATGTGGACGACCGCACGGGCCTGCCCGGCATGGTGCGCGCGGCTCATCTTTTGCCGACCACTGCCGCCGAACTCGACGCAGATGCGAAGGCCAAGCCCTACGCTTTTCTTGAGCCGCAGATACCATCGCAACTCGATGTTGATTTCCTCGCGTTGATAAATTCGCTTGAGGAAGAGATGGCGCGTAACCGTCGCGCCACGCGTCGCGCCGATGCGCGCGAGCGGACGATTCTGGTCGGAGTCACGACCGCCACGCTCGCGGACGCGGAAGAGTCTATGGACGAGTTGAAGGAGCTTGCGACCTCTGCGGGCGTGGTGGTCCAGGACCGCATCATTCAACGCCGCACGGCGATTGACCCGCGCACGGTTCTGGGCAAAGGCAAGCTGGAAGAATTACTGGTCCGCGCCCTCCAACTCGGCGCGGACCTCATAGTCTTCGACCGAGAACTCTCGCCCGCGCAGGTCCGCTCCGTCTCCGAAGCGACCGACCTCAAAGTGATTGACCGCGCGCAGTTGATACTGGACATCTTCGCGCAACGCGCGCAATCGCGCGAGGGCAAGATTCAAGTTGAATTGGCCCAATTAAAATATTTGCTGCCGCGCCTCGTCGTGGGCCACGACTCTGCCTTCTCCAGACTGGCGGGCGGCATCGGCGGGCGCGGCCCCGGCGAAACGAAACTCGAAACTGACCGCCGCCGCGTGCGCGACCGCATCAGCCGTCTTGAAAAAGAGATTGAGCACTTGCGCGGTCGTCGTCAGGAACGGCGCAAAGAAAGGATACGCCGCGAATTTCCCGTCGTCTCCATCGTGGGTTATACCAACGCGGGAAAATCCACCCTGCTCAACATGCTCACGCAGAGCCACGTTCACGCGGAGCAGCGCATGTTCGCCACGCTCGACCCGACTTCTAGACGGTTGCGCCTGCCGCGCGAGCAGGAGGTCATCATCAACGACACGGTCGGATTCATACGCGACTTGCCGCCGGACCTGCTCGCGGCCTTTCGCGCCACGCTCGAAGAGATTAGCGATAGCGACCTTCTCATACACCTCGTTGACGCGAGCAACCCGCGCTGGCCGCAGCAACTCGAATCGGTCGAGAGAATTTTGAGCGAGCTTCACTACGAGACGATACCGCGCCTCGTCGTCTTCAATAAGTCAGACCTTGTTGACAGTGATGCGATGGAGGCCATCATTCGCCAGGCATCGCAAAACGGCGCGCGCGAGTGCCTCAAGATTTCCGCCCTCGAACCGCAGACGCTGAGGCCCATGCTGGAAAGAATCGGCGCGCTGCTGGCGCGCGATTTAGTGGACCAGAAAAGCTCTGCTCACAAGCAGGCAGACACCGAGGAGGAGCCGGTGGAGTTCGCCGCCCGTAGTTGAGATGAGTAGCAAGCAACGCCCACACTTCACCTCCAGGCTGGACGAAGCGCGCAACACCGCGTCCGCCTTTCTCGCGCGCCCCTTCAAGCGTCTATCGCCGACCGCGCGCTTCTTTGTGGGCTTCGCGGCCCTCGTCCTTCTCACCACCTTGCTACTCGTCACAAACTATTCGCGCGGGACCGTTGAGAATTACAAAGAGGGCGAGGTGGTCCACAGGACCGTCATCGCGCCCGCAGACATCGCTAACGTTGACATCACGGAGACGGAGCGGCGCAGAGATGTTGCGAGGGATGCGGCGCGTCCGGTCTTCAACTACTACCCTGCGCGCGCGGAGAGTGCCGCACAAGCTTTCGCCAACGCGTGGGAGGATTTGCGCAAACAGGTCGAGGGGCACGGCTCGGCTAAGAAAGAACCCGCATGGTCAGGCGAAGGCGGCCCCGTCGTCGCTCACGCGATAATCGCGCATCGCTTCGACGCGAGTGAGTTGGAACAGTTGAAGGGGATGATACGCGAGACGCTCGACGGTTATATTTACGAAGACGGCGCGGCGGAATTTCTCAAGCCGGAGATAGTCCTCGCCGACGGCAGCAATCCTGACAAGCAAACTATCGTGCCCATCCCAGGCACGCGCATGACTCCGCTCTCAACCGCCAAGCACAATCTGGCCGCGCGCATCTCTCAACTCAAGAACTGGTCGCTGGAAGAACAGTCCGCCTTGACGACAGCGATGCTGCCTCTCATCAAGCCGACGGTCATCTTCGACCAGGCGACTACGGAGGCCGTCAAGGAAGCCGCCGCCAGTAAGATTGTCCCGCTTCCCATATCTCTCAAGCGCAACCAGGTCGTCGCGCGCGAAGGCGACACGGTGACGCAACCGATGCTCGCGCAGTTTGCCGCGATACGCTCTTACGGGCGCACGGGCCGTCCCTGGCATCATCTCTTCGGGCTGCTCTTCATGGTCGCGGCGATTTACTGGGCCGCCTGGAGATTCACGGAGCATCGCAGCACCTCCGTCAATCTCACGCTCTCTCCGAAGAAAGCCTACGCGTTGATAGGCTCTGCGGTCGTCGTTGAGACCATCTTTATGCGCGTCGGCTTCACCTTGTCCGACAGCTTCACGGCGCAAACGATGCGCGCGCCGCTCAACGACCCGACCATCTGGAACTTCGCCATTCCCTTCGCCGCCGCCGCGCTACTGGTCGCGCTGCTGGTGGATGCTCAACTCGCATTAATCACCGCGCTCATCGTCTCGCTCTTCGCGGGCCTGCTCGCGCCGAGCGGGATGGCGAAAGCCTTCTATGCGATCATCTCATCATCTGCGGCCATCTACGGCATAGGGCGTTACAGAGAGCGTCAATCGGTCACGCTCGCGGGGTTGTATGTCGGCGGCGTCAACGCACTGATGGCGGTCGCGCTGCTCGCCTATGCGCAACAACCATTGACGCTCAATACTATCCTGCTCGCCGTCGCTTGCGGCGTTCTCGGAGGTCTCCTGACGGCTGTCTTCACGGCGGGCGGACTGCCCATCAACGAATCGCTCTTCGGCATTCTCACGGATGTCAAACTGTTGGAACTGTCGAACGCGGACCTGCCCGTGCTCGGCCAACTGGCGTTGCGCGCGCCCGGCACTAACCAGCACTCGCATGCCGTGGGCCAACTCGCGGAAGAAGCCTGCCGCGCCGTCGGGGCTAACCCGTTGCTCGCACGCATCGGCGCGCTCTATCACGACATAGGCAAGATCGGCGCGCCCGATTACTTCGTTGAGAACCAACAGGGCCACAACCCGCACGACCGCCTGCGCCCGACACAGAGCGCGCGCATCATCACGAGCCACGTTACCTACGGCCTCAAGCTGGCGAAGGAGATCGGTCTTCCCAAACAGATTTCCGATTTCATCCCGCAGCATCACGGCACGCGCACGCTCCATTTCTTTCTGCGCAAGGCGCAGGCGCACGCCGCCGAAGGCGAAGAGGTGGACGAAGCAGAGTTTCGTTATCCTGGTCCAAAACCGCGTTTCAAGGAAGCGGCCATCATGATGATAGCCGATTCCTGCGAGGCCGCCGCGCGTTCCCTCTCGCGCCCGGACCCGGAGAACATACACGCCATCGTCAACAAGATAGTTGATGCCATCATTAGCGACGGGCAACTGGACGAGTGCAGTATCACCCTGCTCGAACTGACCAGAATACGCGAAGCCATCAGCGCGTCTCTGACCGCCATCTATCACGCGCGCATAGACTATCCTGGCTTCAACCCGCCGCCCCTCACGGGCTCGCTTCCTTCCCTGCCGCCCGCCGAACTGGACACGGAAGAACGCGGCGTCAGCTACAGCAAGCCCTCCGAAATTCCCATCAACAAAGGCGGCGAAGTCGAAGACGAAGCCATCACCAGAAAGCAGTAACATGTGCCATGAAAGAAAAGCAGTGATGAGTGATGAGCGATAGCATATCTCTCATCACTCATCGCTTGTCTTCAACTTCTAACCTCTCACTGCTTTCAGATTTTATCTTTTAGTTTGCGATAGGTGGTATCGAGGTCTTCCGGGTGGACGCGTGTTTCGCCGACGGTGGTCATGAAGTTTGTGTCGCCGG
>JAXDFO010000494.1:0-9294 GCA_034665545.1 Blastocatellia bacterium | reverse complement strand
GCAGGATTTGCCCAGCTTCGGATTGCCCTTGCGCGCCGAGGCGGTGATTGACGCGCGCAACCTGCTCGATACGCAGACCAGCACGGACGACTCGGAGACCATCTTGCAGTTGAACTCCGCGACGCGTCGCTCCGTGCGCGGAGGTATCTCGGTCAGGTTTTAAAACAGGCGAAAAGGGGAGAGTCGAAAAGATAGAGAGCATGCCCCAGGCGCGGCCTGCTCCTTTCGACTTTTCCCTTTTCCGCTTTTCCCCACGTTTCCAAATTCTCGTATAACTACGAAAACTTGGATTTATCCCGTTCGGGCCGGAGGACCAGTTTTCCGTTTCACCGGGCGGGCGAGCGAGTAAAATAATCAGAGGGCGCGCCCTCTCGTTGCCTGCGCGGCGAGATTTACGCCCGAGCTATCCATGAAGGTCTTAAGAGGGCGCAGCCTGGAACATTGATTGCTTAAATTCACTGGATGTCGGAGTGTGCGCTCAGGTTTAAGGACGTGACACACGGGTGAAAGAGTCAGTACTGACAACGCGAACGCTCGTCCTGCTCTTCGGGGCGATCCTGCTGGTGACGGCGGGGGGCATCAACTTCGCCCAGCGCGTCAAGCACGTTCCGCCCCCGACCGACGGCATCGAATGGACGGACACGAAGGACGGCGTCATCGCTCGCTTCATCGCGCCGGGTTCGAGCGGCGCACGCGCCAGCATACTGCCGGGCGACCATCTCATCGCCGTCAGCGAGAACGACCAGAACTATGAAGAGGTGGACCAGTCATGGAAGGTCCAGGTTTATCTTTCGGATGCACACGTCGGCGGGCAGCTTCACTATCTAATAGAACGGCCATCATATCCTCCCGAAACGCGCTTCTACTATGCGGACCTGGACAACCTACAGCCCGTGCAAAATTGGTCCGACCGCGACCTTTACCTGAATCTCATAGGGCTGGTCTATCTCTTCATAGGCTTCTTCGTCCTCTTCAAGCAGGGCGGGCGCGCGCCCTTCGTGCTGCACTTTGCGACCGTCTGTCTGGCCGCCTTCGTCTTCCATTTCTTCAAGCCGGTCGGCGTCTATAAAGACCTGGACCTCGCTATAGCATTTCTGGACGACGCCGCGTTGATTATCTTCGCGCCGCTCTTCCTGCATTTCTGCGCCATCTATCCCGCGCGCTATCGTCTCTCGCAGGAGCGACGCTGGCTCGCCGTGTTGCTCTACTTGCCCGCGCTGGTCCTGCTGGCTTACGCGGTCGCGTTCTATTTCCCGCTCCCGCACATGGTCCTCTCGGACCCTGTCATGGACTGGTATTACAAGAGCATCTTTATACACTTCGCCCTCGCGCTGTTGGCGAGCGCGGTCTTGCTGGTGCGAACTTTCGTCAAGAGCGAATCGGCGGTCGTGCGCCAGCAGTTGAAGTGGGTCGTGTGGGGTTCGGCTCTGGCGATTACGCCCTTCACGCTGCTTTACGGGGTCGGTTATATCTTCAACGCGAGGAGCGAAAGCTGGCTCACGGATATGGCCGTGTTGCCGCTCATATTGATACCGCTCTCGTTCGGCTACTCCGTGGTCCGCTATCGCCTGATGGATGTGGAACTGGTGGTGCGGCGCGCGGCTGTCTATGCTGTGACGACGATTGCCATCGCCATCATGATCGGCGCGGTCGTCTACAGCGCGGGACTCTACGCCCTGAGCGGCGATGTCATAGCGAGCGGCGAAATCACCCTGCGCGTCATCATCGCCATCGCGGCGATGGCCCTCATCGTGATGATCGCCGCGCCGATTAAGAATTTCCTGCAAGAGCGCGTTGACCGTCTCTTCTACGGCGAGCGTTATGACATGCGCAATAGTCTTCTGGACTTCGGGCGCACGCTCTCCGCGACGACCGCGCTTGAGCCTCTGCTGGACGCGCTCGTCAGTCGGCTTCAACAGGTTCTCAACGTCAAGCGCATCGCCATCTTCGTGGAAGACGGGCGCGCTTCGGGTGGCTATAGAGTGGCGCGCGCGGCAGGGCTTTCCGAATCCATGATCGTGCCGCCGGATTTCCGCGAGATGATTCGCGTGCGCTCCGCAGAGACGGGTATCGTGCGCGCTGATGATTTGGACCTCGCGCCGCAAACCGCAGGCTTCGTGCGCCGCGCGCTGCATTACTATGTGCCGTGCGTCGTGCGCGGGCGGATGGTCGCGGTCATCGGCCTGGGCAGTTCCGTTGACGGGGCGTTGCTCTCTTCGGAAGACGTGGACATCCTGCGCACCGTCTCCGGCTACGTCGCGGTCGCGGTTGAGAATAGCTTGCTTTATCAAGAGCAGCAGGAGCGCGCCGCAGAGTTGGAACTCTTGAAGGAGTTCAACGAGTCCATCGTCGAATCCATCAACGTCGGACTGCTCGCTGTGGATTTGGACGGGCGCATCACGCGCTGCAATTCCGCGCTCGAAGAGATACTCGAAGTGCGACGCGACACGAGCGTGGGCCAATACGTCGAAGACCTCTTCGCGGAAGACTTCGCGGAGACTCTCAGGCAGGTGCTCGGCGTTGTGGGCTGGCGTCTGTTGGAACTGCGCCACATCTACAAGCTGCACACGGCGACGCGCGCGGGCCGCTCGCTGGTCCTCAACATAGCCATCGCGCCGCTCCGTTCCGACTCGCCTGACACGACCGGCGCGCTCGTCGTGCTTGAAGACGTGACCGCGCGCACGCGTCTCGAAGAACAGTTGATGCAGCGAGAGAAGCTTTCATCCATCGGCCTGCTCGCGGCGGGCGTCGCGCACGAAGTCAACACACCTTTGACGGGCGTCTCGTCCTACACGCAAATGCTTTTGGGGATGCTGCCGGAAACGGACCCGAAGCACGCGCTACTGCAAAAAGTGAGACGCCAGGCGGATCGCGCCTCCAACATCGTCAACAACCTGCTCAACTTTTCGCGCACGGGCGGCGCGACCGAGTTCAACGAATTGGACCTGCATCGCGTTCTCGACGACACGCTGCAACTGCTTGAGCCGCAACTCAGGCGCAACCAGATAGAGCTTGCGCGCGACTACGACACCACTCTCCCGAAAGTTTTCGGCAACGCGGGCAAACTGCAACAGGTCTTCACCAACCTGTTGCTCAACGCGCGCGACGCGATACCCGAAGGCGGCTGCATCACCCTGCGCACCGTCACGAGCGACGAGGACTCTGTCCTCATCGAAGTCTCCGACACGGGCATCGGCATCGCGCCCGAAAACGTCGCCAAGATTTACGACCCCTTCTTCACCACGAAGGGCGTCGGGCGCGGCACCGGCCTCGGCCTCGCCGTCTCCTACGGCATTGTCCAGGAACACTCCGGCCACATCGCCGTCCAGAGCCTCCCCGGTCGCGGCACGACCTTCCGCATCACCCTCCCCACAGTCAACGCCCAGGCACGCCTCCAGGCCGCGAGCGACTGAAAGAACACCGTGCATTGCTTAACGCGCATTCGTAGATAGCCTCGCAAGCGTTGTATAATATTCTGCTCATTAAGGCGATGGATGATGGACCGCTGCAACCTTCGGTGCATTCTCCATCGTCTCATAATTTATCGGTCCAGAAATTTTCATGAAGACGGATAGACGAATGGCTAAGAAGGGTTCTGTGCTCGTCGTTGACGACGAGGAGATAATGCGCGACGTGTTGGAGACCTTGCTTTCGGCGGAAGGCTTTCGCGTCGAGTTGGCGAAGACGGGCGAGGAGGGGTTGGAGGCATACGCGCGCCGCCAGTTCGACATGGTCCTCCTCGATGTCTCCATGCCGGGGATGGGCGGACTGCGCGCCTTAGATGAATTTCTCAAGCTGGACCCGGACGCCGTGGTCAGCATGATTACAGCTTACGCGACCTTTGACACGGCTATCGCCGCCTGGGAGAAGGGCGCGTTCGGCTGTATCCGCAAGCCTTTTCAGAACGAGCAGATTGCCGCCAACGTCCTCGCGGGCATCAAGCGTCGGCGCAAAGAGGAAGAGAGACAAACTCTGCGGCGCGCGATGAGCCGCGACGTGGACCGTGGCTCTATCGTCGGCCACTCGGACGCCATGCAGCAGATTTTTCGTCTGGTGGACCAGGTCGCGCCCGCGCGCTCGACGGTCCTCATCACGGGCGAGAGCGGGACCGGCAAAGAACTCATCGCCAAAGCCATCCACGAGACCAGCCCGCGCGCTGGCAAAGCCTTCGTCACCGTCAACTCATCGAACATCCCTTCGGAGCTTTTGGAGTCAGAGCTTTTCGGCCACACGCGCGGCGCATTCACCGGAGCCGTCGCCGCCAAGAAGGGTCTCTTCGAGGTCGCTGACGGCGGCTCTATCTTCCTCGATGAGATAGGAGACATTCCGCCGGAGACGCAGGCGCGCTTGCTTCGCGTCCTGCAATCGAAGGAGTTCACGCCGCTCGGTGATACCGCGCCGCGCAAGGTTGATGTGCGCGTCATCGCCGCCACCAACATTGATTTGAAGGAGGCCGTGCGTCAGGGCACTTTCCGCGAAGACCTCTACTACAGGCTTTCCGTCGTGCCCATCGAACTCCCCCCTCTGCGCGATAGGCGCGAAGACATTCTTCCTCTCATACAACACTTCATACGCAAGTATAACGAGGAGAACGGAAGGCAGGTCTCCGAGCACATCGCGCCGGAAGTCCTCGCCCTTCTAGAAGCCTATTCATGGCCCGGCAACGTGCGCGAACTTGAGAACACGGTCGAGCGCGCCGTCGTCATCGCGCCTGGTCCAGAAATCACCCTCCAATGCCTGCGCCCCGAAATCAGCGACCCGCGCCAGGCGATGGCCTCCGACCCGCGCGCCGTCGGCTTAACCGGGGCCGCCAGCCTGGACCTCGGACGCGGCGTCAACTTCTACGACGAAGTGCGCCGCTTCGAGATAGACCTTATCCGCCATGCCCTCGAACAGACCGGCGGCCACCAATCACGCGCCGCCCGCCTTCTAGGCATGAACGCCACCACCCTCAACTCCAAAATCAAGACTTACAACATCAGCCTCCGAGCATGAAGCAGGAGCCAGAAGTCAAAAGTCAGAAGTCAGAAGTCAGAGCAGAGCCTTCACCATGAAGAGCATGCTATTGCTTTTCTTCTGACTCCTGGCTCCTGGCTTCTGGCTCCTGCCTTACGACGCGGTTGCGGCCTTGCGCTTTGGCTTGATAGAGGGCCATGTCTGCGCGTGCGAGCATGTCGTTGCCGGATTCGTGGTCGTTGATGGTGGCCGCGCCCGCGCTGAGGGTGAGTTTGAAGAGGTCTTTGTCGTTGCCGTCATCGTCGCCCTCGCCGAAGAGACGAGAGGCGGCGGCGGCGCGAATCTTTTCGCCGAGCGCGACCGCGCCTTCCAGGTTCGTTTCCGGCAGGAGGACGACGAACTCTTCGCCGCCATAGCGGCAGACCATGTCGGAACGCCGGACGGCCTCCGTCAAGATGTCTGCCACTTGCCTGAGCGCGACATCACCCATCGAATGACCGTATGAGTCGTTGATGCCCTTGAAGTTGTCCAGGTCTATCATGAGACAGGAGAGAGAGCGGTCGTAGCGTAGGGCTTCCGCATGCTCGTGCGTCAGGATGCGCTGCAACCCGTAACGGTTGAGAAGGCCGGTCAGCGCGTCCGTCATGGCGCGTTCCTGCGCGACCTCCGCACGGGCCTGCGCCTCGTCCGCGCTCAACCGTAACTCGTCGCGCTCGCGCTTGAGACGTATCGCCACGTCAACACGCGCGAGCAGTTCTTCGGCTTTGAAAGGCTTGCTGATGTAATCGTTCGCGCCGAGCGTGAGGCCCTTCACTTTGATGTCCGTCTCATCGCGCGCCGAGAGAAAGATGATGGGGATGTCGCGCGTCGCGGCATCGTCCTTAATAAGCTCGCAGGCTTCAAGGCCGTCCATGACTGGCATCATGACATCCAGAATGACAAGGTCTGGCAGCGAGCCTCTGGTCTTCTCGACCGCCTCCTGACCATTTTGCGCCGTCAAGACCAGATAGCCCTCGCGCTCCAACCTGCGCTGTATCAGTGACCTGTTAATCGGCTCGTCGTCGGCCACGAGGATAGTCTGCGGCCCCGCTTCGTTGTGGTTATCCTCAAACATATTCAAGTCTGTGCGGGTCAACGCCTGTTGGCCCAACACGCTCTGCTTCTCGTCAACGAACGTTTTCTCTCCGATGCTGCGACGGGGGATGAAAGGTTGCACGAGAAAGCTGTGGGCCAACTTTTTCATCCGCGCTCATTTCAAACATCAGCGCCGGGAATCTCAGGCGGCAGGCGAAACCAGAAGGTAGAGCCTTCGCCGGGCGTTGAGACGACGCCGATGTTCCCGCCCAATTTTTGGACCAACCGCTTGGCGACGGCGAGGCCGAGACCGCTCCCGCCATGCTGGCGCGTGTTTGAAGTGTCGGCCTGGCGAAACTCCTCGAAGATGTGCGGAAAGGAGGCCGTGTCAAAGCCTATCCCCGTGTCCATCACGTTAATCTGCACGGAGCCTGCCTCGACCGGCTCGATGCTTATCTGCACGTAACCCGAATCCGTAAACTTGACGGCGTTCGATAGCAGGTTCGTCAGAATCTGCCGGACACGTTCCGGGTCCGTGCGTATGATGGGCATGTCATCCGGCAGGTGAAGTTTGATGTCAAGCCCTTTGGCCTCAGCCGTCAAACGCACGCTGCTGATGGCGCGGCGGCAGACATCATCGAAGACCACCGTATCCATGTAAACAGGGAAACGCTCCGCGTCAATGCGCGCGAGGTCCAGCGTGTCTTCGACCATCCTGAGAAGCTTGTCCGCAGAATCGGCAATCGTCTGCACGTCGTCGCGTTGCTGCTGGTTCATCTCGCCGGAGAAGCCGTCCTTGAGCATCTGCGCGTAACCGATAATCGCGTTCAAGGGCGTGCGCAGTTCATGAGAGATGATGGACATAAACTCCGTCTTGTGCCGCTCTGCTTCGCGCAAGTTCTCCTGCAACTCTCTGGCTTGCTGCGAACTCACGCGAGCGCGACGGCTCCACTCAAGATTCTGCATGGCGACCGCCGCCGGGCGCGTGAAGAGGTCAGCGAGGCGTTGTTCGTCCGGGCTGACTTCGGAAGCGATGCGCGAGAAGGTAATCAACATTCCGAGCAAGCGATTGCCCGCGCCGTGAATCGGGGTGGCCCATGCGCCGCGCAGGCCGGACCAGCGCACGGCTGCATAAAGGTCGGCGAAGCGCGCTTCGCTCGCCAGGTCCGCGACGACGCCGACGCGTCTCTCAGCCGCCAGACCGCAAACGGGGTCGGTCAAAGGAATGCCCTGCGTGTAGCGTTCGAGCAAGCTCGTCGGCAAGTGCTTCATCGCGGCCAGGCGCAGGAGCCTGCTCTCTTCATCCCAACGCAGGATGGCGGAGGCGTCGGAGTTCGCAAGTTTGGACCAGGAATCGAGGACCGCGCGCAGTGTGCGGTCGAGGTCCACTTCGCTGGCGGCATCGCCCGCGAGCCTCTGAAGCGTGAGCAGGTCTTCGATGCAGGTTCGCTGTCGGCCTTGAAGCTGCGCGTTCATGATGAGCGGCGCGATGGTCTCCGCGACGCGCGCCAGCAGCAATTGTTCTTCGTGCGTCCAACGTCTAGGCGCGTCCGATTCGACGAGGCCCAACGCCGCGAGCACCTGCCCGCCGTAGACGACCGGCGAGATATAAATGGAGCGCGCGCCAAGTCGTTCGACCAGAGGGCGCAGGTCCGTATCAGCCGCGCGCTCGCCGCGCATCTCTTCAATCTGGATGGCGCGCTGCTCCGCGTAGACCGCGCGTTCCGCTCTTGAGACTGGCGCGTGGATTTCGAGCGGCGGGCGATCATCTCCCGGCGTCCACGCGCGCAAGGCCGGTTCCGGCTGTCCGAAGGAGACGGGCCGCAGGATGATGAAGCTGGCGGGCAGCGCGTGGGCCAATGCGTCTATCGCGTGCTGGATGATATGGCCTAGTTCGGCTGAAGAGCGCGCGGCTGAGTCCAGGTGTTCGACCAGAGCCTCTTCGCGTATGCGAATCTCTTCGCGTTGACGCGCGACCATTATCTGGCCGGAGAGTTCTATGCGCGCGAGCGAGGCCGCCAGGAGACCGGCGACCGTCGCCGCGCTGTCGGCATCCTGCCGCGTGTAACGAAGAGTGCGAGCGGTGCTCGCCACGAGCATCCCTGCGGGCTTGCCGCCGAGTATCAGGGGCGCGCACAGGACGGCCTGCGTCGCGGGGCAGACCAGCGCGAGCAGGAGCGCGCCGCCGACCAGTTCATCCGAGGCTTGATTAAAGTAGACGGGCGCGCCCGTCTGCGCGGGCCGCTCCAACATAGTATGCGCGATGCGCAGCACCTCTCCGTCGTTGACGCTCACAAACTCGCCGCTCTGTTCGAGCGCGGCGCAGAGTTGCTGCCGGTCCTCCCCGATGGTGATGGTCGCGCGCGCGCAGTCCGCCGGAACGAAATCCGAGAGCGCGCGCAGGGCTATCTCCAAAGCCTCTGCGGTCGTGACGGCAGTATTTAATTCACGCGCCAGCAGCGCGACGTGGTGCATCTGCGCGCCGGGTGCTTCCCTCGAATGTCGCGCGTTCTGTTTCTGCGTATGCGAACCTGCTTCCGTCTTTGTCATTGTGAGCAGAGGCGCTTTCGGGAGCGCGTGTGGTACGGAGAAAAGCCTGCGGTCACGCCCCGTGAAGATGAAAGACCGTCTACGTACTGAAAATTTTCATGTTGCCGCGAGGATTCAACCACAGAACATCTTAGAATAGTTTGATGCATAGCCGCAATAGCATCCCTTTCGTGTTAAGCTCTCAAACCAAAGTTTCGGAGTTCGGGAGGCGCGGAAAAGGCGTGCGACGAAGAGAAGGTGACGGTTGCCCCGTGGCGGGCGCGTTGCAGGTGGTTGGCGACAAGTGGACGATGCTTGTCGTCCGCGACCTCTGCGGCGGGCCGAGACGCACGACCGAATTGCTGGCCGCCCTGCATCCCATCAGCAGCCGCACGCTGGTCCAACGTCTGCGCGACATGGAACAGGACAACCTCATAGAACGCCGCGATTACGGAGGCAGCCCCCCGCACGTCGAGTACATACTGACCGAGCGCGGTCGCCTGCTCCTCCCCTTCCTGGACGCCCTGAGAAGACTGGGCCAATCCCTGGACTGTAACGAATGCGCAGACCGCCATGAGCGCACAGGCTCCTACTGCGAAGCCTGCCCGCACAAGATTGAACAGGAGCACTCACGCTCACATCCCACACGCCGAGAGCGAGACGATTCAATCATCCTCTTGTAAAGCAAGTATGAAGTCTGAAGGATGAAGGATGAGAGACGAGCTATTCATCTTT
>JAXDFO010000493.1:0-4044 GCA_034665545.1 Blastocatellia bacterium | reverse complement strand
GCCGTCAAGCAACTCGGCGAACGCGGCATGCGCATCAGCGGCGTCAACGGTCGCATCGAACTGCGACTGCGCGACGGCCTCAACGCGGACCTTCAAGCGAAGGGCATGAACGGCGGCGTCAATTCGGAGGTGCCGGAAGTAGTGGTCCAGAAAGACGCTGACGACCGTTCCAAATACTACGCGCGGATAGGTTCAGGCGGCGCGCCGATAAACCTCTCCGGCATCAACGGCGGAGTCAAGCTAACGCGCGGCTCTGCTTGATAGCTTATCTCTCATCATCATGAGAGACACGCTTTGTCTCCCCCGTCTCAGGGCGCGATGTGTCCCCCAATCATCGCGCCCTGAGTTTGTGCTATATAAACTTCGCTCAGGAGAGGAGTCTTTGTGCTGGAAACTCATGCGCGCCGCGCCGTCCTGCTCTCAGGTTTAGTCTTCGCTCTCCTGTTTTCCTGGTCCAGCATGGCCCTGGGCCAGCACACGCTGACCGGAGAGATTCGTTATCATAGAAATTTTCATTCCAACTTTTTGCCCGCCGACCGCGACGTGATTGTTTACTTGCCGCCCGGCTACACGACGGACACGCAGAAACGCTACCCTGTGCTCTACATGCAGGACGGGCAGAACCTCTTCGACGGCGCGACCTCTTTCATACAGGGCAACGAGTGGCGCATGGACGAGACGGCGCAATCACTCATTCAATCGGGCGCGATTGAGCCGCTCATCATCGTCGGCGTTTACAACACCAGAGACCGCACGGACGAATACACTCCGGCGCGCGACCCCAAATACAAGCAGGGAGGCAAGGCGGACCTCTACGGTCGCCTGCTCGTGGAGGAAGTCAAGCCGCTCATAGATGCAAACTATCGCACGCTCAAGGACGCGCAGAACACCGGCCTCGGCGGCTCGTCGCTCGGCGGGCTGGTCTCGCTCTATCTGGGACTCAAGTACCCGCAAGTCTTCGGCAAACTCGCCGTCGTCTCGCCCAGCGTCTGGTTCGCGGATAGAATCATCGTCCGCGATGTGTTGACGCTCAAGACGAAACCGCGCCTGCGCCTCTGGGTTGACATAGGGACGAGCGAGGGCCAGGACGAACTAGACTCCATACAGACGGCAGATGATGCGCGCTTGCTACGCGACGCGCTTATCGCTAAAGGCTGGAAGACCGCCTCCGACCTCTCCTATACAGAAATCCCCGGCGCGCAACACAACGAACCCGCCTGGGCCCAACGCGTCGAACCTATCCTCAAGTATCTCTTCAAGAAAACATAGCGAGCCGTGGTTAGTGTTCAGTTGTTAATAAGAGGCGAGCTATCATTTCTGACGACTAACCACTGTGCGCCGTCAACTATCTTTATCTTTCCGATGTCCGAGAACTTGACGTTGAGGATGGGATATTGCTTCCAGTCTTTGTAATCGTAGTGCCACCATTCTGGCTCGTAGACGTTGAAGCCTTCGGCCTCCATCGCCGCGCGTAGCATTTCTCGCATGGCCTTCGCTTCAGGCGTCGCGCACTCGTAGTTGATGTGCGAACGCTCCGTCATCTCGTCATACTCGCTCGGCATCCTGACCTCGCGCCCTGTGCTGAGGTCGAACATGGTGAGGTCAACGGCGCAGCCGCGATTATGTCTTGAACCCTTCTGCGGGTCAGCCACAAACTGCTTTTTGCCCTCCGGCGTCGCGTCCCAGAAAGCCTTCGTCACGCTCCACGGCCTGTAACCATCGAAGATAATCAACCCGTAGCCCTTCTGCCTCAGGGCATGATTGACGCGCGCGAGAGCTTCAGCCGCCGGACGCTGTAGAAAGGCGCGCGCCTCCTTATAAACCGGGCGGCCCAGAAAGTTATTCTTCGTGGCATAGCGTATGTCCAGGCGCAACGATGAATCCATGCGCACGAGTTCGACGAGGTCCGGCTGGCGAAATGGTCCGGTCTCACGCGGCGGCCCCTGTTGCGCGTGGAGAAGCGCGGCGAGCATGAAGATGAGAGCTATGCTGGCGTTGAGCTTGAAAGGTCTGCTATTCAAAATTTCCTCCTGAGCGAAAACGGGCGAGTATTGACAGTATTTACTGTTGACATGAAATGCCGGTTAGTGTATTTTGACGAGCGATGAGAAAAAGGCTCGAAGGAATTCGTCACAGGAAATACACGGGCGTCGCGGAGTTGGCCGAACATGTCGGGAGGATTTTAGCCGAAAGCGGCCCGACACAGGAACGCGGCACGGTCAGCGAAGTGCCCGATGAAAGAACCATTCGTTACTATCTCTCGGAAGGGCTGCTGTCGCCCGCAGAGGAAAAGCAGGGAACGGCGAGCGTCTTCGGCTACCTGCACCTGCTGCAATTGCTGGCCGTCAAGAAACTGCAAGCGGAGCATCTCCCGATTCGCAAGATTCGAGAAGTCGTCGGCGGTCGCAGCGAGCGCGAACTCGAACGCCTCGTCGGGATAGATGGCGGCGCGGAGGCTAAGAACGACGCGCTCAGTTATCTTGAGAAACTTTTGATTAGCCCTTCGCGCACACAGTCGCTGCCTGTGCCTTTGATGAAGTCTAGCGCGCCGCCCGCCGCCACCTCTCCGCAGTATGGTTATGCGGACGCGCTGCCGGGGAGGACGACGGGCGCGCTGCCCGCCGTTGACCGGAGCGGAACGTGGGAGCGGGTTGAGATAGAGCCAGGGTTGGAATTGCACATACGCGGCGATTACCGTCCGCCGCAGGAGGCCAAAGGCTTGCGCCGTTTGACGCAGGCAATCTTTCGCGCCATAGAGTTATACGTCCAGAGATTTAGAAAGTGAGGATTATTGGACCATGAACGGACAAACACCCCTTGTGGAATTTCTGACAGAGCGAACGCGGCTCGCCGCCGGGCGCGACCAGACAGTTGACGTGCTCATACGCATCACCCCGCCCGAACCCGAAGCGGGCGTTGGTGGTAGCCGCAGGCCCGCTCTCAACTTGAGCATGGTGCTGGACCGCTCCGGCTCTATGGGCGGAGACAAGATGGAACGCGCGCGAGAGGCCGCGCAGTATTGCATAGACCAACTGCTCTCGACGGACCGCTTCAGCGTCGTCATCTTCGACGACCAGATAGAACTTCTCATTCCGAGCCAGCGCGCAGAGAATAAGGCCGCTTTGAAAGAGAGCCTCGCGCGCATCTTCGCGCGCAACTCGACCGCGCTGCACGAAGCCTGGGTGCGCGGCGGCATGCAGGTCAGCGAGCATCTCACGGAAGGGGCCGTCAATCGCGTCCTCTTGATGACGGACGGCCAGGCCAACGTCGGCGAGACCAACATAGACCGCATCGTTTCACAATCGAAGGGACTCAACGAACGCGGCGTGAGCACTTCGACCATCGGCATCGGCGACGATTTCAACGAAGACCTCTTGCTCCCGATGGCCCAATCCGGCGGCGGCAACGCCTGGCACGTCGAACGCTCCGAAGACATGCAGCGCATCTTCGCCGTCGAGTTGGAGGGTCTCATCGCGCAGTTGGCCCACACGGTCACGCTCGGCCTCATTCCGGCTGACGGCGTGCGTCTCTCGGACGTGCTCAACGACTTCGAGTTGGGCGAAACGGGACGCTATAAACTGCCCAACCTGCAAGCAGGCTCGCCGCTCGAAGTGGTGGTCCAATTAAGAGTCCCGGCCCAACCGGCGGGCACGAAGTTGAGATTACTGGACCTGCGCCTCGGCTACACTCCGCAGGAGATGAAAGCGGCGGAGGTGGTCAAGCACGCGCTCGAACTGGAATTCGATGCCGGGGAGGCGGTCGAACAACTCCCCGTCAATCATTTGGTCGCCAAGTCCGTCCGGCTCCTGATGAATGCACGCGCGCGACGCGAAGCCATGCGCCACATGGATGCAGGGAATTACACGCTCGCCAGGCAGGTCGTCTCAGCCTCTTATCAAGCCACCGTCGCCGCCTGCGCGCCGATGGCGAGCGCGCCCGACGTGCAGGAAGAGTATCGCCAACTCGAAGAGTTGCAGGCGTCGCTCATGGACACGGGCGCGGCCAGGATGAACCGCAAGCGACTGGCCTTCCAAGACTACTTTC
>JAXDFO010000492.1:0-7095 GCA_034665545.1 Blastocatellia bacterium | reverse complement strand
GGAGTGCGCGAGTTTACTGCGGGCGAGTTGGCGCGCGTCAAGCGGCTTTGGGACTTGCGCAAAGACCTTCATCTCAAAGAGCAGTACACCAAAACCAACGTCACCGGCAGAGAGAAGATAGGCGAGCGCGAGGCGTATGTGTTGGAGGGCGTGGCCGCCGATAATCGAAACGAAAAACTCTACTTCGACACGCAGAGCGGCTTGTTGCTGCGCAGGATTGTCTACACCGAAACGCTGCTCGGCCCTGACCCCGAACAGACCGACTTTGAAAATTATCAAGCGGTGGATGGCATCAAGATGCCGCAGACGATACGCATCTCGTACCTTGATAATAACCACTACGGCACGACGCGCACATTCACGGAAATAAAAAATAACGTCCCCGTGGATGCGACGAAGTTCAACATGCCGCCCGCCTCCAGGTGAGCGCGTGATGAAGAAGAATCTGGACCAAAAAAGAGTTGAAGATGAATAAGCCAAAGAGCGGCGGGGCCGTCTGCCTGCTGTTGATGTTGCTGCTGCTTCTCAACGCGCAGACATCCATGGCGCAGGTGGCCTGGGGTCGCCAGGCTGCTACGAATTCGCGGAACGCGGAAGCCGTCACGAAATGGCTTTCGAGCCGTGCCGTTCCTCTGCAAAGCCTGGAGGCCGGGCACGGCTCCGACGATTTGAAACCCTTAAAGAACGTCTTTCAAAATGTGCGTATCGTAGGTCTCGGAGAGGACACGCACGGGACGCGCGAGTTCTTCCAGTTCAAGCATCGCATGGTGGAGTTTCTGATTCGAGAGATGGGCTATACGGTCTTTGCGATGGAGATGAGTTATCCGGCGGCGCAGGAGATAAACGATTATATCCGCAACGGGAAAGGCGATCTGGACAGGGCTCTCGCCAACCAGGGCTTGTGGGCCTGGGACACCAACGAGATAACCGGGTTGATGCGATGGCTGCGGCAGTATAACCAGAGCGCGCCGGAGGGCAGGAAGGTCAAGTTCGTCGGCTTCGATATGCATAACAACGAACTGTCTATGGAAGCCGTCCTTTCATACTTGCGAAAGGTCGCGCCGGAGCGCGTCCAGCGCACGCAGGAAGTCTTCAAGCTCTTTCGCGCGACGGGGCCGGGGCGACAACACTTCGAGTACATCGCCAACGTCAGCGCGCCTGAGAAAGAACGCGTG
This sequence comes from Blastocatellia bacterium, assembly GCA_034665545.1. Classification (GTDB taxonomy): domain Bacteria; phylum Acidobacteriota; class Blastocatellia; order Pyrinomonadales; family Pyrinomonadaceae; genus DASYML01. The sequence goes on along the minus strand of JAXDFO010000492.1, from coordinate 5,920 downwards.
CAGGCCGCGCTCGACGAGTTGCTCGGATTCTTATACTTGAATCAAACGAGATTCAGCATCCAGACCTCCGCCGCAGAGTTTGAAGGGGTCTTGAGCCACGCGCGTATCCTGGCCCAATTCACGGACATCTACCGCCGCCCTTTTTACGACGAGAAGAAACCAGCCAATTCGAGCGGCTACGCGCGAGACTTTTACATGGCGGAAAATATTTCGCGCATTGTCGAGGCTGAGAAGAAGGAAACGGGCGTGGTGGTCTGGGCCCATAATGAGCATATAGGGGTCGGTGTCTACGATAACAACATGGGCGAGTACCTGCGCAAGCGTTACGGCGATGCGTACTATGCGCTCGGAACGAGCTTTAACGAGGGCGGCTTTCAAGCGCGCTTGATGGACCCGAACGTGACCATCGGCGCGCTCACCGGCTTCAACGTCGGCGCGGCCCCGGAAGGCTCCATCGAGTGGTACTTTGCCCGCGCCAATATGAAAAACTTCGTGATTGATTTTCGCGCGCCCGTCAACGATGAAACGGTCAGGCGTTGGCTCGACTCGCCGCACGGCATGCGCTCTATAGGCTTGGGCTTCGCTCCGCAGTCGAAGGAGGAACTCACCTCTCTCAACCTCAAGAAGACTTTCGATGGCCTTGCCTTCATCGAAAAAACCACGCGCGCCCGTCCCAATCCGACGGGGATGCGCGATGCCTGGATAATTCCCGAAACCAAATAACCGGATAACAGACGCGAGAGTAAGAGGGACTGAAAAGTTTTCAGGACCGGGCGGGTTGTCGCATCTCTTTTGGAAGAGGTTTCTTCAACAGGCGCAGACGTTTCGCTCGCGGCGCGCTTAACCCTAACTTCACTTGGCGAGGTTCAGATTATGGAGAGAATAGTCATCGTCGGGGCCGGGCTTGTCGGCTCATTGCTTTCCGTTTATTTGGCGCGCAAGGGGTACAAGGTTGACATTTACGACCGCAATCCTGACATGCGCCAGGCTTACAATGGAAGCGGCAGGGCCATCAACCTGACCCTGTGTGATCGCGGTCTCAAGGCACTTGATGAAGTCGGCATCGGCGAGACCATACGCAAAATATCCGCGCCCGCTTATGGCCGCTTCGTGCATAGCCTCAACGGCGAACTCGCATACCAGCCTTACGGAAACAACGACGAGGCCATCTATTCAATCTTGCGCAGCGACTTGAGCAAGGCTCTGCTGGACTTCGCGGAGACGCACGACAATGTTGATTATCACTTCAACGAAAAGTGTACGGGCATTGACTTGTCGCCGCTCTCTCTGGAATTCAAAAATTCGGAGACGCAACTGACGACCACTTGCAGGGCGGATCGCGTCTTCGGCGCGGACGGGGCTTTCTCCGCTATCAGAACGTTGATGCAGAGAATGCATCGCTTCAACTATTCGCAGGAATTTCTGGACCAGGGCTATAAGGAGTTGCGCGTTCCCGGCGACGCCGATGCTAGCTGGATGTCGGAAAAGCGCGTCCTGCACATGTGGCCGCGAGGCCGTTACATGCTGCTCGGATTTCCCAACATGGATGGCAGCTTCACCTGCTCTCTGCACATGCCGTTCGAGGGCGAGCCGTCCTTCGACTCTATCAGGACGCGAGAGGACGTGCTCGATTTCTTCGAGGAGACGTTCCCCGATGTCGTGAAGCACATTCCCAATCTGGCCGAAGATTTTAACGCGCATCAGCCGAACCCTATGATAACGATTCGCTGCTCGCCCTGGACCTTTCAAGGCAAGGTGGCCCTCATCGGCGACGCCGCGCACGTCCTCTATCCGTATTACGGGCAGGGCGCGAACTCAGGTTTTGAAGACTGCCTCGTGCTCATGCAATGCATGGAAAAATATCAGGACAACTGGAACCTTATCTTCAGCGAGTACGAGCGATTGCGGAAGCCCAACATGGACGCTATCTCGGACATGTGCGGCGAGCATTACGTGGAGATACGAGACTCGCTGGCCGACCCGAAGTTTCTGTTGAGGAAGACCATCGAGAGAAGAGTCAACCAGTTGTTCCCGGACAGGTACACGCCGCTCTACTCGATGATTGCCTTTAGCTGTATGCCTTACGCCGATGCCCTGCGCATAGACCGTGAGCAGAGCCGCACGATTGACGAGTTGATGAAGGTCGAGGAGATAGAGAGCAAGTTGAATACGGATGCGGCCTACGAGTTAATCGAACGTGTCCTGGCTCCCGCCAACGGCATGAGCGCGAGCGTCAAGCATTGAACCTGAACGTCGAAACAGCTTTCAAGATAATTCGCATGATGAGTAAATCCGCTATCGAGCATTCCTGGCTGGCCTTGCCCAAGCCTTACCCGAACGCAGACCTGCGCCTCTTCTGTTTCCCGTACGCGGGCGGCAGCGCGCTGATTTATAGAGACTGGTGGAAGGGTCTTACCTCGCACATAGAGGTCTGCGCGGTCCAACTTCCCGGACGCGGGATGCGACTGGGCGAGCCTCCCTTCACCAGAGTCGAGCCGCTCGTGGACGCGCTCATGCCGGTCATCATGGCGCATGCGGATAAGCCCTTCGCCTTCTTCGGTCATAGCATGGGCGCGCTGATTAGCTTTGAACTGGCGCGCGCCCTGCGCAGAGAACACGGCGTCGAGCCTTTCCATCTCTTCATCTCCGGTCGTCAGGCTCCGTCCGTCACGGACAATGAAAAAACTTACGACCTGCCGGAGCAGGAGTTTATAGAAGAGGTGCGACGCCTCAACGGGACGCCGAAAGAGATTCTCGAAAATGCCGAACTGATGCACTTGATGCTGCCGTTGCTCCGCGCGGATTTTCAACTCTGCGAGACTTACACGCACGCGCCCGGCCCTCCGCTCGATTGTCCTTTGACGGTCTTCGGCGGGATGCAGGATTGCGTCACGCCTGAAGAACTGGACCAGTGGCGCGCATACACGAACGGCCCTTTCGCTTTGCGAAGGCTTCCGGGCGACCACTTTTTTCTACACACGTCACAGCCTTTGATGCTCAAGGTGCTCGCGCAAAAACTGCTACAGCAGCTTCACGCGACCGCCAGGAAATAGACTCTTCACTCTTTCAGCCAGCCCGAAAGAATTTCGATTGATGAGCCGAGACGCGCAATTAGACATGGAAGCCATCTATCCTCTGTCACCGATGCAGAAGGGGATGCTCTTCCACACCATCTACGCGCCGGAGTCCGGCGTCTACTTCCAGCAATTAAAATGCACGCTCGCCGGAGGGCTTGAAGTGGCGGCGTTGAACCGTGCGTGGCAGCAGATGTTGGAGCGTCACACGGTCCTGCGCACGGGCTTCATCTGGGAAGGTCAGCCGAGGCCGCTGCAGGTCGTGCGCAGGCGCGCGAGGCTGCCTTGGAAGGAACAGGACTGGCGCGGGCTGCGCGCGACAGAGCAGGACAGGCGACTTGAAGCTTATCTGAAAGAGGACCGCGCGCAAGGGTTCAAGCTATCGCATCCGCCGTTGATGAGATGCATGCTGGCGCGCAGGAGCGAGGATGTTTACGACTTCGTCTGGAGCTATCACCACATCCTGCTCGATGGTTGGTCCATCGGCCTGTTGCTCAAAGAGGTCTTCGCTTGCTACGAAGCGTTCCGGCGCGGGCAGACGCCGGACCTGCCGCAGCCCGGTCCATACCAGGATTATATCGCCTGGCTGAAGAAGCAGGATTTGGCGTCGGCGGAGACTTTCTGGCGACGCTCGCTCGAAGGCTTTAGCGAGGCCGCATCGCCCGGCGCGCAGCGCACGCAAACTAGCGCGACGGATGCCGTGAGTTCGCACGATGAATTACAGGTCCAGCTTTCCGCCGACGTGTCGAACGCGCTGCAAGCTGTCGCGCGGCAACACCAGTTGACGATGAACACTATCGTGCAGGGAGCATGGGGGCTGCTGTTGAGCCACTACAGCAATTCGACGGACGTTATCTTCGGGGCCATCGTCTCCGGTCGGCCAGAGTCTTTGCGAGGCATAGAGTCTATGGTCGGGCTGTTCGTCAACACGCTGCCCGTGCGAATCCGCGTGCGTGATGAAGAGACGTTGTTGGAGTGGCTCAAGACGTTGCAACGAGAGCAGGTGGAATCGCGCCGCTTTGCCTATAGCCCGCTCCTGGACGTGCAAGGGTGGAGCGATGTGCCCAGAGGGATGCCGCTCTTTGAATGCATCTTCGGTTTTGAAAACTATCCTGTCGAGCGACTTGCGGGCGAGCAGGAGAGCAGCCTTCAGATAGGCGATGTTCGTTTTATAGAAGAGACCAACTATCTGCTCAACCTGATGGTCTGGGAAAGCCCCTGCGTGCTGCTGAAAATCTTTTACGATGCGAGCCGTTTCGACGCCGCCGTCATCACGCGCATGATGTCGAACCTGCAAGCGTTGTTGGAGAGATTCGCAACGCATCTCGGAGAGCGAGTTTCAAACTTGCCTCTTCTGTCGGAAGGTGAACGCACGCGGCTTCTGTCTGACTTGAATCGCACGGAGCGAGAGTATCCGCCGGACGTTTCGATTCAGAGTCTCTTTGAGGCGCAGGCCAGGATAACGCCTGACGCGACGGCCTTGATGAGCGGGAGCGAGCAACTAAGCTTCAGCGAACTGAACGAGCGCGCGAACAGGTTGGCCCATCATCTACGCTCGCTCGGCGTCGGGCCGGAAGCACTCGTGGGCATCTGCATCGAACGCTCAATCAACATGGTCGTGGGACTGCTCGGCATTCTCAAAGCGGGGGGCGCGTATCTCCCGCTCGACCCCGCTTACCCGCAAGCGCGGCTCTCGCTCATGCTTGAGGATTCCGCCGTCAAGGTGCTGTTGGTCCAACATCACCTGCTTGAACGGCTGGGCGAGCATGGCGCGCGCGTCGTCTGTATAGATACGGAGTGGGACGCTATCAGCCGCCGGAGCGCGGACAACTGCCGGAGCGATGTGAACGCGGAAAATCTGGCGTATATCATCTACACGTCCGGCTCTACGGGCACGCCCAAAGGCGTCATGAGCGTGCATCGTGCATCTCTCAATCGCTTTCGTTGGATGTGGGAAGCATTCCCGTTCGATGCTGGCGAGGTCTGTTGCCAGAAGACCAGCCTGAGCTTTGTAGATTCCGTGTGGGAAATTTTCGGGCCGCTCTTGCAGGGCGTGCCGCTCTCCATCATCGCCGAAGATGATGCGAGGGACGCGCACCGCCTTGTAGAGAGTTTGGCCGCGACAAACGTTTCGCGCATCGTTCTCGTTCCCTCGCTGCTGCGTGCCGTTCTGGAAAGCGGGCAGCCTCTACAGAGCAAGCTCAAGTCTTTGAAATATTGCGTGTCGAGCGGGGAAGCTCTGCCGACGGAACTGAGCGAGCGGTTTCTGGACCAACTGCCGCAAAGCAAGCTGATAAATTTGTACGGTTCATCGGAAGTGAGCGCGGATGTAAGCTGGCACGAGGCGAGCCGCGATGAGCGCGAGCGAGCGATACCGATGGGCGTGCCTATCAGCAACACGCAGTTCTATATTTTGAATGAACGCTTGCAGCCTGTGCCGCTCGGCGTCGCGGGCCATCTTCACGTCGGAGGCGCGGGGCTGGCACGCGGTTATCTGAAACAGTCGGCGCAGACGGCGGAACGATTCATCCCGGACCCGTTCAGCCGCAACGCCGGAGCCAGACTCTATCGCACGGGCGACCTGGTCCGTTACATGGATGACGGTCAGATAGAATTTCTCGGACGCATTGACCAGCAGGTGAAGATTCGCGGATTTCGCATCGAGTTGGGAGAGATAGAAGCCGCCTTGAACACTCATCCGTCCGTCAGTGAATGCGTCGTCCTCGCTCGTGCTGATGCCCAAGGTGATAATCGCCTCCTCGCTTATCTCGTCGCTGATGACAGGCATGCTATCAACGCCACTGAGTTGCGCCTCTTCCTTCAACAGACACTGCCCGAATACATGT
>JAXDFO010000491.1:0-6870 GCA_034665545.1 Blastocatellia bacterium | reverse complement strand
GTCGTCTTCTGCTCCTTCACCGAGGCCATCCGCGACCACGCAGATATCATCAAGAAGTACCTCGGCTCGGTCGTGCCCGTCGGCGACAACTATTTCGCGGCGCTCAACAGCGCGGTCTTCTCCGACGGCTCGTTCGTCTTCGTGCCGAAGGGCGTCCGCTGCCCGATGGAGCTTTCGACCTACTTCCGCATCAACAATCAGGAGTCGGGCCAGTTCGAGCGCACGCTCATCATCGCGGAGGAGGGCGCCCACGTCTCCTACCTCGAAGGCTGCACCGCGCCGAAGTTCGACAAGAACCAGCTGCACGCGGCGGTCGTCGAGCTGATCGCTTTGGACGACGCCGAAATCAAATACTCGACGGTGCAGAACTGGTACGCGGGCGACGAAGAGGGCAAGGGCGGCATTTACAACTTCGTGACGAAGCGCGGCGCGTGCCGCGGCCGCAACTCGAAGATTTCGTGGACGCAGGTCGAGACCGGCTCGGCGATCACGTGGAAGTATCCTTCGTGTATCTTGCAGGGCGACAACTCCATCGGCGAGTTCTACTCGGTGGCGTTGACGAACCACGCGCAGCAGGCCGACACCGGCACGAAGATGATTCACATCGGGAAGAACACGCGCTCGACCATCATCTCGAAGGGCATCTCGGCGGGCAAGTCGAACAACTCGTACCGCGGCCTCGTCAAGGTGCTGCCCGGCGCGGAGGGCGCGCGCAACTACACGCAGTGCGACTCGATGCTCATCGGCGGCCGCTCGGGCGCGAACACGTTCCCGTACATCGAGGTGATGAACAACACCGCGCGCGTCGAGCACGAGGCGACGACCTCGCGCATCAGCGAGGAGCAGTTGTTCTACCTGCAGCAGCGCGGCATCTCGCAGGAGGACGCCGTCTCGCTCATCATCAACGGATTCTGCAAGGATGTCTTTCTTCATCTGCCGATGGAATTCGCGGTCGAAGCGACGCGCCTGCTCGGCATGAAGTTAGAGGGCAGTGTCGGGTAAAGAAACAGAGGCTAGAGGTTCAAGACCAGAGGCTAGGGGAAACGGTTCTTCTCAACTAGCCTCTTGTGTCCGGCCTCTGGCCTCTAAATTTACGGAGTGAAATTTTTTCATGTTAGAGATTCGAGATTTACATGCGACGGTTGATGGCAACGAGATTTTGCGCGGCATCAACCTGACGATTAACAAGGGCGAGGTCCACGCCATCATGGGCCCAAACGGGTCCGGTAAATCAACGCTGGCGAAGGTGCTGGCGGGCCATCCGTCCTATGTTGTGACGCGCGGCGAAGTGCTCTACGAGGGCAGGAACCTTCTTGAACTCGCGCCGGACGAGCGCGCGCGCGAGGGCATCTTTCTGGCTTTTCAGTATCCGATTGAAGTGCCGGGCGTCTCGAACGCGCAGTTTCTTCGTCTGGCCTATAACGAAAAGCGCAAGCACCTGGGCGAAGAAGAATTGGACCCGCTCGAATTCAAAGACCTGCTCAAAGAGCGCGCCAAGATAGTCGAGATGGAATCCAGCTTTATGACGCGCGCCGTCAACGAGGGCTTTTCCGGCGGCGAGAAAAAGCGCAACGAGATTCTACAGATGGCCGTGCTTGAGCCGAAGCTCGCCGTCCTGGACGAGACCGATTCCGGCCTTGATATAGACGCGCTGCGCATCGTGGCCGGGGGCGTCAATAAACTGAGGACGAGCGAGAACGCGATTATCCTTGTGACGCATTACCAGCGATTGCTCAATTACATCGTGCCCGATTACGTGCATGTGCTGTCCGGTGGTCAGATAGTCAAAGAGGGCGGCAAGGAATTGGCCCTGGAATTGGAAGAGAAGGGTTACGATTGGATTAAGGGCCAGGCCGCAGAGAGGAAGAGCGCGGGCGTCGCGCCGCAGTTGAGTTAAAAGAGATGGTGTCTCAAATAGCACAAGAAGAGAGTTCATATCGCGCGTCCTGGCGCGGCATCACCAATGCTTCATCGCCCTGGTTGGAACGCCTGCGCGAGAACGCGTTTGATAGTTTTGAAAAGCTGGGCTTTCCCACCACGGACCAGGAGGAGTGGAAATACACGAACGTCGCCGCGCTCGCCAAAGCGAAGTTCGACCCGGCATTCCTGGGCCAGGAAAGCGAGCGCGTCTTTGATGCGCGCCAACTGGAAGATTTCGTGTACCCGGAAGCGCGAGGGAGTCGCCTGGTTTTCGTCAACGGGATTTATCGCGCGGAGTTATCTTCACTGGATGCGCTCCCCGCAGGCGTCGTGGCGATGGACCTCATGAGCGCGCTCGAAAATCCCGCGCATGCGGAGATGTTGCGCGCGCGTCTGGGCCGCATCGCTGATTACCAGTTGGATGCTTTCACCGCTCTCAACACGGCTTTCCTGTCGGGCGGCGCGTTCCTGTTCATTCCTAAAGGCGTTCAGTCCGCCGCGCCCGTGCATCTGCTGTTTCTCTCAGAAGCTGAGGAGACGGACGGCGCGCGCGTCGTCTCTTTCCCGCGCGTGCTGGTCGTTGCCGAGGAGAACAGCGAGGCGACTCTGATTGAGAGTTACGGCAGCGCGCACGATAATGTTTATTGGACCAACGCGGTGATAGAGATCGCGCTCGGAGATGGCGCGCGGCTTGAGCATTACAAAGTGCAGCGCGAGAGCCTCAAGGGTTTTCACGTTGCGACGACGAAGACGGAGTTGGGGCGCAGCAGCAGTTATAACTCGACGGCCATCACGCTCGGCGCGCAGCTTTCCAGGCACACCATCGGCCTCACGTTCGCTCAAGAGGGCGCGGAGTGCCGTGTTGACGGCCTCTACATCGTGACCACAGGGCAGCATGCCGACACACATTCGTTGATTGACCACACACAGCCGCACTGCACGAGTCGTCAGCTTTACAAGGGCATCCTGGACGGGAAATCGCGCGCCGTCTTTAACGGCAAAGTTTTCGTGCGCGAGGGCGCGCAAGGGACGGACGCGCAGCAGACGAACAGAAATCTGCTTCTTTCTAAGGATGCGCGCGTTGACACCAAGCCGCAGTTGGAAATCTTCGCTGACGATGTGAAGTGCGCCCACGGCGCGACGGTGGGCCAACTCGAAGAGGAAGAACTCTTTTATCTCGTCAGTCGCGGCCTACACCCGTCGCTCGCGCAGAATTTGTTGACCTACGGCTTCGCCGAAGAGGTCATTGAAAAGATTAAGATCGAATCCATCAAGGCCCAACTAGATGAAATCGTCCTGAACCGGCTTCACGCGCGACTGGAAACGTAAAAGCATCGGGCAGTGGATAGAGGTGGTTATGATTGCTTCTGAAAAGAGTTTGATGGAGACGCCGTTGGCGGAAGTGACGGTTGAATCTTCCGCGTGGGATGTCGAGCGTGTGCGGGAGGATTTCCCCGTCCTGCGACAGACGGTGAACGGCAAGCCGCTCGTATATCTGGATAACGCCGCCTCTTCGCAAGTGCCGCAGGTCGTCATTGATCGCGGGTCCAAATATTTGCGCGAGGAGCATTCCAACATACACAGGGGCGTGCATTATTTGAGCCAGCGCGCGACCACCGCTTACGAGGGCGCGCGTGAGAAGGTCAAGCGATTCATCAACGCGCGCGATGCGAAGGAATGCATCTTCGTGCGCGGCGCGACCGAAGGCATTAACCTAGTCATGCATGGCTACGGTCGCAAGTTCGTTGGTCCGGGCGACGAGGTCATCATCTCCGCGATGGAGCATCACGCGAACATCGTTCCCTGGCAGATGCTCTGCGAAGAGAAGGGCGCGAGCCTGCGCGTCATCCCGATGAATGATGCGGGCGAACTGCTCTTGGACGAATACGACGCGCTCTTGAACGAGCGGACAAAGATGGTCGCGGTGACGCACATCTCCAACGCGCTCGGCACGATTAACCCTGTCAAGGAGATTATCGCGCGCGCGCACAAGTACGGCGTGCCGGTCCTGATTGACGGCGCGCAGGGCATCGTTCATTTGCCCGTTGACGTGCAAGACCTGGACTGCGATTTCTACGTCTTCTCCGGCCATAAGATGTTCGCGCCGACGGGCAGCGGCGTCGTCTACGGCAAGGCCGAATGGCTTGAGCAGATGAACCCGTTTCAGGGCGGCGGCGACATGATTCGCACCGTCACGTTTGAGAAGACGACTTACGCGGGACTCCCTAACAAGTTCGAGGCGGGAACGCCCGCCATCGCTTCGCAAATCGGACTCGGCGCGGCGATAGATTATCTGAACGACATAGGGCGCGAGCGAGCCGTCGCTTATGAACATGAACTGCTGCGCTACGCGAGCGAAAAGCTGGCAGCAATCGAAGGCGTCACGCTCATCGGCACGGCGCGCGAGAAGGCGAGCGTGCTCTCCTTCATCATAGAGGGCGTGCATCCGCACGACATCGGCACGATTCTGGACCAGGAAGGCATCGCCGTCCGCGCGGGCCATCACTGCGCGCAGCCCGTCATGAAGCGTTTCAACGTGCCCGCCACGGCGCGCGCCTCCTTCGCTTTTTACAACACGAAGGGGGAGGCGGACGCGCTGGCCCAGGCCGTTGAAAAAGTTATAGAGATATTTAGTTGAAGAATATTTGACCAGAGCATTTCCCAAAGTTTGAGCTTATGTCTGAACTGAGCGAGTTATACCAACAGGTTATTCTGGACCATAATAAGAAGCCGCGTAACTTTCGCAAGCTGGACGCGGCCAACCGTCACGCGGAGGGGCATAACCCCCTGTGCGGCGACCAACTGACCGTCTACATGCAGGTCGAGGGCGATGTGGTCCAGGACATCAGCTTCGAGGGGTCTGGCTGCGCTATCTCCAAAGCGTCTGCGAGCATGATGACGCAGAGCATCAAGGGCAAGAGCAAGCAGGAGGCCGAGATTCTCTTCAATGAATTTCATCGCATGGTGACGGGCGAATTGGACCAGGAAACGGAACCTCACAACCTCGGACGCCTCACCATCTTTTCCGGCGTGCGCGAATTCCCCGCGCGCGTCAAATGCGCCAGCCTCTCATGGCACACGATGCACGCCGCGCTCAACAATCAAGAGATGGTCTCGACCGAATAGCTATCGCAGTGGCCCCGGCTTGCTCATGCGATAAACGAAGATGGACGGCTCTTTGATGGGCCGTCTTTTCTTTTAGGCGGCTGACAAGGAGGCCGGTTAGAGGCATAATGTTGAGACCGGAGAGACATCATCTTGATGATTAAGACAGTTGAGTTAATAGAGATTCGTCTGCCGCTCGTGCATTTCTTCGAGACCAGTTTCGGGCGCACCACGGAAAGGCGCATCCTGCTCGTGCATGTATTGGACCAGACGGGCGCGGAAGGCTGGGGAGAATGCACGGCGGGCGAAGGACCATTCTATTGCGAAGAGTGGACGGAGAGCGCGTGGCATACGCTCAAGGATTTTCTTGGGCCAATGGTGAAGAAACGAGAGGTCTCGCGCGCTTCGGATATTGGTCCTTTAATGAGGGCCGTGCGCGGCAACCGTATGGCGAAGGCCGCGCTCGAAACCGCTTGCTGGGACATGGAAGCCAAGCGCGCGGGCGTGCCTCTTTGGAAACACCTGGGCGGCGTGCGCGGCGAAATTCCCTGCGGCGTTTCCATAGGCATACAGGACACGCCCGAGGCCTTGTTTGAGAAGATAGAGCGCGAACTCGCCGACGGATACCGTCGCATCAAAATCAAGATTAAGCCGGGCTGGGACTTACGTATAGTTGAAAAAGTGCGCGAGCGTTTCCCGGATATTCTGTTGATGGCCGACGCGAATTCTGCTTACACGCTCGATGACCTGCCACTGTTTCGCGCGCTGGACCGATTTAATCTGATGATGATTGAACAGCCGCTCGCCTATGATGATATGTTCGACCACGCGGCGTTGCAGAGAGAAATGCGAACGCCCGTTTGCTTGGACGAATCGGTGCGCACGAGCGAGGATGCGCGCCACGCGATTGAGTTGGGAGCGTGCAAGATTATCAACGTCAAACTTGGACGTGTAGGAGGCCACGCGGACGCGCAGAGGGTTGAGCGCGTCGCGCGCGAGCGCGGCGTTCCTGTCTGGTGCGGAGGGATGCTGGAATCCGGCATAGGGCGCGCGCACAATATTGCGATGGCGACGCTCGAAGGCTTTACCCTGCCGGGCGACGTTTCCGCGAGCGCGCGTTACTGGAGCGAGGACATCATAGAGCCGCCCGTCACCGTCACTTCAAGCGGCATGATTATCGCGCCCGCCGCGCCCGGCATGGGTTATGAAATCAATCGCCCGCGCATAGACGCGCTGACGGTGAGAAGAGAGACGTTAAGGTGATGGAGAGAAAGCAGGCGGAGGCTTTGCGCGGCGTTCTGAGTGAGCGTCTTGGTGAAACGCTGGCGTTGACGCGCGAGATTGTCGAGAGAGAGTCGCCTTCGGGCGATGAGGATGGGAGCCGTGCGGTCGTTGAGTTGCTCGCTGAAGAGGCGCGCGGGATAGAGGGCGTGACCCGCGTTGAGCGTCTCAAGAGCGAGAATTACGGAGAGCACTTGCGCGTCGAATTATTCAACGATGCGGGCGGCGACGATGCGATATTGATAGTGGGCCATACGGACACGGTCCACCCGCGCGGCTCTTTAGCCGAGAGGCCGTGGCGCGAAGAGGACGGGCGCATTTATGGTCCAGGTATTTTTGACATGAAGGCGAATTGCGCGTTGATTCTTGAAGCAGTACGCGCTTTGAGTATTCTTCATATCAGGCCGCGCCGCCGCGTCGTCCTGCTGCTGACGTGCGATGAGGAGACGGGGAGCATGACCGGGCGCGCGTTGATAGAAGAGGCTGCGCTGGGCGCGCGTTGCGCGTTGGTGCTTGAGCCGCCCGCGAGCGGTGGACGCGTCAAGACTGCTCGCAAGGGGACGG
>JAXDFO010000490.1:0-19456 GCA_034665545.1 Blastocatellia bacterium | reverse complement strand
CTTTCTTTGATAATCGGGAGATACTCGTTGACGAGCAGCCGCTTGTAAACGATGTCTATCTCGAAACCATCGTGCAATAGCTTGCCTCCCGTCCACTCCAATTCATCCGGCGAGCAGATGACGGACGGGTAGCCCTGGCCATCGAAGTATTCCTTGAATAGCTCGAACTCCTTCAGCGTCGGCATCCCCTTCAAATCCACGATGGCGATGTGCGGCGCGCGTTCAGGTTTATGGCCCAGGAATTCTTTATACGCGCGCAAGAGCACGTTGAGCATCAGGCGGCGTCCGTAAAGCGGGCGCACGTTGTAAGTCTCTGTGAATCGCCGCATGACGGGGAGCGCGGAGAAAATATCATAGGCGGCATCAGCATACGCGATTCCGGCGGGGCTTTCGCCGTTGAGTTCGACAAAGCTGTAGGCCGTGTCCGTGAGAAATGAATCAAGCCGCGCGGTCGGAGAGACGGCGCGATAGCCAGGGTCAATAGAGACCAACTCTCGTTCAATCTCCGTCATCCCCAGTTCATCGAGCAGAGACTCGTTCTCAACCGCAGCGTCTTTGACCTTCTGAATCGCGCTCCAAACCGTCTCGCAAATCTGGCTGACGCGCGCCCAGGCTGTCTCCGTGACGAAGTGCGGGCGCAGGTACGGTGCAAGACGGCGACCGCCGAAGATGAGTTTGGCACGATCCAAACCCTGGTCCAGCATGGCGCGCGAAGACTCCGCCACGTCGTTCTCATTCAACAATTCATGGTAACGCGAAACGGCTTCGTGCAGCATGGCTCCAATGCATCATTTCTGTCGGATACTTGAATAAACGAGCTTGTGTTGCCCGTTAGAGTAGCACAGAAAGGGCCGGGGATGGAAAAAAGGTCAGAGTGAAAGCCTGTGAGAAAGTTTCCCTTTTCACTTCTGCGGGCTGGCGTTTTCCGATTTGAGATTGATGGAAAGTTTTTGCCGGTCGCGGACGATGCCGAGCGTAATCGTCGCGCCATGTTGCGCCGGAAAGATGAAGGGCTGACCGGCGTTGATGGTCTGTCCGTCCACCGTTTCTATGACATCTCCCGCGCGCAGGCCGGAACTGTCCGCCGCGCTCGACGGCTTGACCGAGACGACGAGCAGGCCGCCGCCCGCGCCGAAATGCGCCGCCGCCTGCGGCGAAAGCGTGAGCGTCTCCGCGCCATGAACGACGAGCGGGTCTAGCATGATGTGCGTCGCCGCGCTCATCTCTGACATGTCCATGGCCCTGAGAGGATTCAGCACCTCGCTCAAGGTGACGTTCACGGCGCGTTGCGCAAGCATGCCAGGTTGCAGCAATGTGAACTTGACGGACGCGCCGCCGCCCGCCTCGTTCAGCATGAAGGTAAAATCATCCGCGCTCTTGACCAGCGCATCGTTGACGCGAAGAATGATGTCGCCGGGATGCAAGTTAGCCAGCGCGGCTGGCGTCCCCCGCGCTACCGAAGTCAGGAGAATGCCCTCTCGTTTGTTGAGCAGCGACGCGGCGCGCTGCGGCTGCCATCCCATCGCGGTGAAGCTATCAAGCGAGAGCGCGGCGACAGCGTCGCCGCGCACGCCCAGCCAGGGACGCGGAACGCTCGTGCGCCTCGCCATGACGCGTTCAGCCGCGCGACGGACCAACGCCGCAGGCATGATGCGCGCTTCGTTGATGTCGCTCGTTTCGACGATGCCGATGGTCTCGCCCGCTTCGTTAAGCGCGATGCCTCCGGCAATCTCCGGCGACAGGTTCGACGCGCGCACAATCAACCGCGCGACTCTGCCGCTTGAGACGCGCTTGATTTCAGTCAGCTTGCCTTGAATCTCTCCGACGCGAAGATAGATCGTCCCGTTGGATTGCGGCGTGCCCTGCTCCGTGGCTCGCTGCGGGGCCAGCAGGCGCACACGTTGGCCCAGGAATAATTTCTCTTCACTGGCCTCACGCGGGGCGGGCGGCATCTCTCCGTTGACCTGCAAGAGAGAGAGGCCCGTCAACGCATCAAGCCCTACGTAACTGGCGACGAGCCTCTTACCGTCGCGGCGCACGATCATTAAATCGGCGGGGTCCATTAATTGGACCAGCACGGGAGCGACGGCTGGACCATTTATTTGAGGCACTGCGGGCATCTGCGGCATCTGCGGCATGACAGGCGCGGACGGGGGCGGCGTCCCTTGCGGCGGCAGAGCCAGGACGGGCGTCCAGTTTGGAGTTTCGACTTCGGCCTCGGCCTGCGGCATCCAGGAGACTATCGTGCGCCCGTCTCCCAGCGTCAGCCCCGCGATAAAGCTGGTGTGCAAATCCTTCGCCGATGCGAACCCGTCGTCAAGCGCGTTGACGCCAGATGCCTGCGCGTCCGAATGGCGCAGGAGCCTGAGCAGTTTGATGCCGCTCAAACGATGTATGACCGTTACCACCTGCGGCGCGGGCGTACGCATAGTTTCCGTCAAGACAGCCGGGGCGGGCGGCATTGTTCCAGGCGCGGGCGGCGGCGTCGCCGGTCGAGCATCCTGCGCGCGCGCGCCGGTAGCGATGACGAGAACGAGCAGCAGGCCCGCAGATAAATGGCGTTTGAGATTCATGTAAAGCAAATGCGTCGGTCCACTTCCTTGAAAAATTTTCGTCGCGCTTACCAGACACCTTTGGGAGATGAAGCTAACACGCGCGACGCGCCCTTTCGTTCGATAAGTTCCTGCGAGCCGAACGTGACTGGTTGCAAGGAGACGGTGCGGGTCGTCCCGCGTCCGTCTTCGAGCGAGACTTTCATGGGTTGGTCCGCCGCAGGCACTTGCACGGCGACGAGCGAGATGACGGGCGCGGGGCGGCTGCTGAATTCCAGCGAGCTATTGCCGCCCGGGCCAACCGCGACCGTACTGGCAGCAGTTGGACCGGTGCGTTCTTCGCCAGGCTTCATCATCCTGTTCGAGCGGTTGCGCGGCTTCATTTCCGCCGTCAAGATTGTTGGTCCACTCTCCGAATGTTTCATCGAAACAGTCGCGCTCTTAGTTTCATCCATGTTCGCCGCGACGGCTGTCGGCTCTCTCTTGATGGCTTGAGGCGCAGGCGCGTTCGATGAAGGAGCGGGCGTTGTGGCGGAGGCGGCTTGCTCGCGTCTTCCACTGCCGTGCCCGTTAAATTGGACCTGTTTGAAAATCACCCCGGCGGCGACGAGCAGGGCGAATGATGCGGCGAGAGCTATCGCGGGCGCACTCGGAGCGGGCAGGAAACGGAAGAGGCCGCGACGGCGAGACTCCTTCGACGCGGCGAGACGCGCGCGCAGTCGAAAATCGAAATCGGCGGGCGCGTTGACCATTCCGAGCGAGCCTACCAGTTGCCTGAGCGCGACGCGTTCTCTCTGAAACTCGCTGCAAGGCTCGCACGCGCTGAGGTGCGCGGCGGCCTCTTCGCCCGGATACTGGTCCAGTTCGGCCTCTTCAATCTTCGTGCGTACTACCTGGCAATTCATTAATCTCATACTCCGTACCATCACAAATATGCTTTCAGCTTATCGCGCAGAAGACCGCGCGCACGGCTGATGCGCGATTTGACAGTGCCCTCGCTGGCCTCAAGGATGCCCGCTATCTCTGCGTAGCTCTTGCCCTCGACATCGCGCAGGACCAGAGGCGCGCGATACTTTTCGGGCAGCGTGCCGATGGCCCGCGCCACAGCCGCGCGGCGTTCCGCATCAACCAGCGCGACATCCTGTAGGGGGTTGAGGTCCGGGGGATTAAACTCCTGCGGCGGCGCGCCCTCCGACGGTTGAAAAAATCCGGTCAGTGAAACGAGCCTGCGACGCTTGCGCTTGCGCAGTTCGCTGATAGCCAGATTGGTGGCGATGCGATAGATGTAGGTCGAGAAGGCATAGTTCGTCTGGTAGCGATCCGCCGCGCTATAGACGCGGACGAACGTTTCCTGGGCCAGGTCAACCGCGCCGTCGTAATCGTTCGTCATGCGATAAATATAGCTGGTAATCTGGTTGCGATAGCGTCCCACCAGTTCGGCGAAGGCTGACTCGTCGCCCATGCGCGTGGCTTCGAGCAGGGCGTGATCAGAGCGCGGCGCGGAGACGACCGCCGCCGTCGTCACAGGTGACACGGCAGCGCCGAAGCCAAGCTCGTCCATGGAAGTCAACGTCCTCATCAAGGCAGGTCAGGCTCTACTTCTGTCGCGCAAAGGCTTTTCCGGTCCAATAAAAACGAACCGGCTCGCTGGCTCTCAAAAGCTATACACGCGCCCGGAGCCTCAGAGTTCCAGAATGTCTTCAGACAGAAGAAGCAACGCGCCTCTCTCCTTCATGCGGGAAAAAGGCGCGTTGCTTCATCATAAACTATTATGGCTGGGCGGCGGTGGAGGTCTGCGCATCAGGATTCTGAAAGAGCGTATCGTCCATCTTGACGCCAAAGGTGACGGTCAGGATGTGCTGTTCCTGTGTCTGCTTGCCGTCCTCGAAGAAGCGCGTGCTGTAAGGGACGAGCGTCCCTTGCGCGTAACGATAGTCCGCGTACTTCTTCATGAACTTGACTGGCTTCGCGCCCTCGGCAGGAGCCTGGTCGTATTCGAGCCAGAGGACGTGAAGGGTCTTCGCGCTGATGTAATAGCGCGTGACGCGCTTCTCCTTGTCCGTCAGGTCCAGCACGTAGAGGTCCAGCCCCTTCTGCTTCTCCCTGTTGATGAGCGCGACGGTCGAGCCGTTCTCCTTGTAACGAAGCAGGGCGTCGAGGCCGTGCCACTGTTCGGAGAGAAAGCTCGCGGTGGCCTCCTGGCGCGGCGTGAAGGCAGAGCCGTTGATGAGGCCCCACGTATGCCCTTCGCCATAAATCAGCGAGAAGGCCATCGTCGGCATCTTCTGGTCAATCCGAATCTTGTCTTTGACGGAATTCTCCCCGCGCACGAAACGTCGTTCGTAGGTCGTCTCTTCCGTGCGCCCGTCTTCCGCCATGCGCATGAGGCGTCCGCGCTCTAAGCCGTTGCGGCGAATCTGCTGCAAGAATTCGCGTCTGCCGTAAACGAAGACGACGGACTCGGCTATCTGTTCGGCGGTCGGGTTTTTCGCGTCCGTCTTAGTATCAGTCTTAATGTCCTTCTTACTATCTGACTTACTATCGGATTTCGATTGCGCGCGGATGGGGAGCGCACCGGCGCAGGCTATGATAATGAGAATAACGGCCAGGGATTTAAATGGTCGCCACACGTATAGGGGTCTCCTTCGAGTCTTTGAAATATTGCGGGAATGGCCGTCAGGGAGAAAGCTTGTGCCATTCATGTTTCTAAATTGTAACATACGGGGGTTAAAAGTCCGCGTCCGGGCCATCCCTTGAAGGCCACATGTTATGGATGCTGAAATAGCTTGTGGCAGATGCCCGCGACGCCGTTTGACAAGGCCGCGCCGCGCCATGTACAGTTCACGGTTTCAATAGATAAGCGATACTCAAACTGTAGATGGCGCGGCGCGTTTTCGCGCCCCGCGCCGGTCGCCTGTCAGGCTCTTTTGACACGGCAGACTCTCTTACTTGAAAGGACGTTAAAGACATGAAAAAAGTTGGTATTCTGGTGGGCCGCGAGGTGACATTTCCAGACGCGCTTATAGAACAGGTGAACGAACGTGGCAAGGGCGAGGTCGTCGCTGAGTATGTCAAACTTGACGGCGTGCGCTATGACCTGACCAAAGAGTATGACCTGGTCGTGGACCGCATCTCTCACGAAGTACCCTTCTATCGCGCCACTCTCAAGCGCTTCGCCCTCGAAGGCACGATTATCATCAACAATCCTTTCTGGTGGTCTGCCGATGACAAGTTCTTCAACTTCTCTCTAGCCAGAAAGCTCGGCGTCGCCATTCCCAAGACGGTCCTGCTGCCGCAGAAAGATTATATCAAGGGCATCACGAGCGAGAGCTTGCGCAACCTGGCATTCCCGCTCGACTGGCAGGGCATCGTTGATTACACGGGGCTTCCGGCTTTCCTTAAGCCCTTCGACGGCGGCGGCTGGAAGAACGTTTCGCGCGTCGAGTCGCTGGAAGAACTCTGGTACGAGTACGACCAGAGCGGCACGCTCTGCATGACCTAGCAGGAGGCCATAGAGTTCGACCAGTTCGTGCGCTGCTACTGCATAGGGCAGCAGGACGTGATGATTATGCCCTATGACCCGCGCAAGCCTTATCTCTCAGGCGAGCAGTACATCAACGACCCGCACTACCTGTCGCCGGAACTGACCGAGCGTGTCGTCAACGACGTGCGGACCATCTGCAAGGCTCTAGGCTATGACATCAACACCTGCGAGTTTGCCATCAAGGACGGCGTGCCCTACGCGATTGATTTTATGAATCCCGCGCCGGATGCGGAGCTTGTCTCGGTCGGCGAGTTCTATCATCGCTGGGTCACGGACGCCGTCACGGACCTTATCTTCAGGCGTCTGGCGGAGCCGCGCGCTGAACACCCGCAGTATCGCTGGGACGCGCTCTTGAACCCGCCCGCCGCCACAGAGACCGCGCGCGCGGCTGTCGCAGCCGTCAGTTCCGCCGCCGAGCAGGCCGCGCGCACGATTGTGCCTGAGCCTGTCCGCGAGTTCGGCTCCGATGTCGTCGCCGGAGCCAGCGAGCTAGTCAGCGAAGCGGCCAACGCCGTCAATGACATCGTCCACTCCATCACCGATTCGGAACCCACACCCAAATCAAACAGAACCTCCGCCAGGAAGAACAACGACAGCACAGCTAACGAGCGCAAACCGGCCACCAAAAAACCCGCCAACCCGCGCCCGAAGAAATCAACGCCGGAAGCATAAAGTAAGGCAAAGGGTAAAAGTAAAAAGGCACAAGTGAAGAGGATGCGAGCGTCGCTGCTGCTGCTTCACTTGTGCCTTTGACCTTTTTACTTGGGCCTTCTTTAGTTTGCCTTCTTACTTTCTCTGGCCCAGGGCGCGGATGGCGAGGGCGATGATGATCCAGGCGATGATGGAGGTGGAGGCGAGGGCCCATCCGGCGGCGGCTACGGAGTCATCTATAAATGGTCCAATCAGGGAGAGCAGGACGCTGCCAATGGTGAGGCGCGAGGCGAGGCGGCGCGCTCGGTAGAGATGCTGCAACCAGTTCATGCGCCGCAGTTCGGCGGCTAGATACTCGTCGTCGTCATTGAGCCGCGCGTAGTAATCAGCCTCGCGTTGAGCGTAGCGAGCGAGGGCCGCGTCCGACGCGATGCGCGCAGAGTCGCCGTAGTGATGTATGACGTGGGCCAACTTTCCGTCGCGCAGGGCGACTTCCGCCAGCCCCACCTGTGCGCGATAAGCGTGCGGGTTCACTTCAAGCGCGCGGCGAAACAACCTCGTCGCATAGTCCATCTCGCCAAACTCGAAGAAGCTCTCGCCAATGCGCGCGAGCAGGGTCGCATCCTCCGCCGCGCGTTGCGCGGAGAGGCGCAGGCCCGCGCGCGAACGCGCCAGCAGACGCGCATCGCTGAGCGCGCTCGCCTGTGAACGAAGGAATCTGGCGAACTCGTAAATCAACGCGGCATCGCGTGGCAGGACCAGCAGCGAACGCCGGAAAGCCTCCGCCGCCTCGCGCAAGCGTCCCGCCGCGCGTAGCTCGTTGGCCGCGCGCCTGAGCAGCAGCCCGCGTTCTATGTCAACGGCTGAAGTCTCGCCGTCCGCGCTTGCGATGCGCTGGTGTTTGATTCTGCCCTTGCGCGAAGGCAAGAGGTCGCCGGTCGCGCCTTCGAGCACGGACGAGGACGCGAGCCTTAATTGGCCCAGCGTGATACGCAAGCTGGCAGGGTCCGTCAGGTAGTCGCGCAATTCGCCGGAGCGCGCATCGAGTTTCTCATCAGGGATGAGACGGAAAAGCGTCTGGACCATGCGGCGATAACTGCCGCCGCCGGACGCGAAGACGAAGCTCATGCCCTGTCCTATCACTTCGCTGCGATAGCGATAACGCACGCGCCCGCCGCGTCTCAAAGTCCGCACCGCGTCCGTCTCGACGCGCTCAATCTCTTCCAGCTTAAGGTCGTGCGTGTGCCGCGCGATGAGTCTTAGAAAGAGAGCGACCAGACCCTTGCGCGATAAGCTGTGGCCGTCGAAGCTGATGTAGTCCGTGAAAGCCAGCAGGGGCGTGATGAGCCAGGCGAGGATGAGAGCTATGAGAGCGAGCATGTCTTGCTCAACTCTCAGGAGCAGGAGGGCCGCGAACGTGAGCAGGCTTCCGACCGCCAGGTAGCCTCCGGGCGAGACGCGCACGCTGGCGAGACGCACGCGCCGCCTGGGCGGAGCGATGAGTTCACGCGCGGCCTCCGCCACCGCGCCGGATACTTGTATGCTGGAATTCTCTTTCACTTAGTCTTATCTGTCTCGACGGCCTGCGGCGGTTGGCCCAGAAGAATTTCGAGGGCGAAACTACCGCTGCCTCGCGCGCCCGGTTCAGTGTAACGCAAGTCCGCGAATTGTACGAGAGATTGACTCAGGCAGCCTCCCTGCACGCGCGCGAGAGGATAACGAGCGAAGCCCAGAAAAACTTTAGCGCGCTCATCCTGCGCAGCACGCGCGACCGCTTCCGCTTCGCAGCCCGTAGGCTTCTCGTAACGCTTATCGTTCAACGCCGCCTCACCCCTTTCCCAGAGCGAGAGGTCGTAACGATAAACGGCGCGATCCGTCTCGGCCACGCACTGCCAACTCGCCGGGTTAGCGAGGGTCGGCATCGCCGCCACGCTCTTTAAAGTCTCGCCATGTTGCGTCGCCAGATTGTTGGCTGCGGCTTGCGCTCTCGCTAACGCCAGATGATGAGCGATGGAGAGGCCGCCCCAGTAGACGACGATGAGCGCGAGCGCAATCACTGCGAGAGAGCTACCCACGCGTCGCCCTGTTTGCTTGTAGTGAGCGAGCGCGAAGGCCGCCAGCCCCGTCAACCAGAAGAGACGAAAGACGAGCGGGTTCGTCAACCCTGTGCGCGTCTGCGGCGCGACGAACAACAGCAGCGTGACGACGAGCGCGAGCGCGGCCCACGCGAGCGTCCGCCACTTCCCTCTCGCCGTCAACAAAAAGGCCGCGCCGCCCAGCGAGAGCCAGAGCCAGGGGTCAACTATGAAAACGAGGTCGCCGTAATACCACTCTGCGCTCCACGGCAGCCAGGGCCGCAGGCCGTAATTATTGGTCCAGTCCATCAACGGATGCGTCGCGCTCACGATTAACGAAGCGAAGAGCAGGCCGCGCAGGCGAACGCGCCCAGGCTTACCTCGCGCGCGCGCGATGATTAAATCTCCAAGATAAAAGAGGAGCGGCACGAGGAGTGCCAGAACCAGCGTGCCGACGATGGAATGAGTGATGCCCCTGTGATGTTGCAGGTAGGCCCAACGACCGCCCAACAGCGACAGGATATCCGCATCCGGCGCATTCGCTGCCAGCACGCAAACAATCGTCGCCGCCGGAGACCAACGTTCCAATCCAGCCTTCGCGGCTGCCAACCCGACCAGCGAGTGCGTCAGATTATCCATGCGCAAGTCAGGAGTCTAGGCTCTAGACTCGCTTATGATAAGAGGTCGGTGGGTGATGCTTCGGGGGGGAGTTTGGCGAAGCGATCCGGGTCTAGCTTTTGCAATTCCTGGGCGGCTTCGCGTGCGACGGACGAGAGGGGGACGGGCTTGTTGTCCTTATCTTTGGCGTTGCGCGCGTTGTTGGCGATGTTGAAGAAGATGTCTGCGGCCTCCTTCTTCTTGCCCTGCTTTTCATAGACCGAAGCGAGGCGGAAGTTGGCGACATCCTGCGTCACGACCGCGCCGTTCTGCTTCGCCAGTTCGCTATAAATCGCCGCCGCTTCGTCATACTTCGCGTCGGCCTCTTTGGCCTGCGCGAGCGCGAACTTGGCGAGCGTGGCGACTTCGTCATCGCCGTTTTTAGTCAGTTCATCAAGCTGGCTGATGCCCTTCTGGCGGTCGAGCGTCAGCAGGTTAGTGGCGATGAAGTAGCGCGCCCTCGCGCGATAGGGATCGCCGTACTTGTCCGCGACCTTTTGAAACTCTTCGACGGCGCGTTGCGCGCGTTCGTTCTCGCTGGCGAAGTTGGGGCCGGTCGCGCCGGGCGCGGGCGTGGCCGAGACGTTCGCGGAGGCTATCTCTATGGCGCGCCCTAGGGCTTGCTCGGCCTCACCGGCTTTCCTGGCCCTCCAGGTGCTCAGCAGTCCGACGATGATGGCGAGCGCGATGAGCGCGACGATGCCGTAAAGGATGGTGCGTCCCCTGCCTTCGAGCCTGTCGCCCAGGCGGTCGAAGATGCTCATCGTCGTATCACGAAATTTATCGTGTTTGAGTTCGCGCGCGCGTTTCTTCTTGTATCCAGCCACGTCTTATCCTTTGCAAGGACGCACAGCTTAGTGCGTTCATTAGAGTGTCGGTGAAGCGAAAATATCACTCTAACGGTCGCTCCGAGAGCTTGTCAAGCAAGCATTAGAAGGATTAATTGACGCTTCACGGGGCGCATGTTACGCTTCGCGCCGAAGGGCCGAAAACTTTTTCTGGAACAAAAATGCAGAGGCGGTGTCTAAACTTTCAACTGTCCGGGAAGCGACGTTGTTTACGGTCGCATGAAAGGCTTCCCACCGCCGGGGGAATCGAGTGAGCTTCGGAGAGCCAATCGCCCTCCGTGGGCATGCAGACTTAGAACAGGTCGCCTCGGCGGCTACGGTTGACTTGCGCGGCGGGGCCGAAGCCCAGTTCATTGAAAGATTGCGTGCGGGCGAAGAGGCCGCCTTCGACCGTCTCGTCAACGAGCGGTCGGGAGACGTTTACGCGCTCCTTTATCGCTTGACGGAAGACGCAGAGGAAGCGCGCGATTTGACGCAGGAGACTTTCCTGCGCGCCTTCCAGAGCATAGACCGCTTTCGCGGCGATGCCGATTTGAAAACCTGGCTCTACCGCATCGCCATCAACCAGGCGCGCAATCGCTGGCGATGGTGGCGCAGGCGCAAGCGCGGCGAGACCATCTCGCTCGACGCCAGCATGGGCCAACGCGAAGAGCCGCTCGGCGACCAGCTTCGCGCAAGCGGGCTCAACCCCGAACAGGAAACCCTCGCGCGCGAACGCGAGGCGGCCCTGCGTCGCGCGCTCAAGGCCCTGAGCCGCAACTTTCGTGAAGTGCTCGTCTTGCGCGACGTTGAAGGCTTGAGCTATGAAGAGGTCGCCGTCGC
Source organism: Blastocatellia bacterium (assembly GCA_034665545.1). Taxonomy (GTDB): domain Bacteria; phylum Acidobacteriota; class Blastocatellia; order Pyrinomonadales; family Pyrinomonadaceae; genus DASYML01. Next base: position 8,307 of record JAXDFO010000490.1, on the reverse strand, counting down.
GCTCGATATCAGCATCGGCACGGTCAAATCAAGATTGTCACGCGCGCGCATGGAACTGCGCCGCAAGATTGAAAGTTCTTTGTAATTCAGTGAACGATGGACAGCCATTAGTGTTTCAGAGAAAGCGAGTTCGCTTTTCTGACTACTCAACAACTGCCCGTCGCCCACTGCCAGAGCGAATGGTTGACCCGCCCCGGCTTCACCAAAAACTCGGTGCCATTTGGGTCGAAGTGACGAAGACGGTTCTAGAGGTTCGGGCGATTAAAACCATCGCGGTCAGGGAAGATGATTGATGTTGAAAACGCGGCCAGCAACACCCGTTTAGCTTGTCTCTCATCCATCGAGACCGCACTTGACCGCCCTTCTTGCGGAGCCGGAGTTGCTTCCTTTAACAAAAAGGGAGCAGCCGGGGTCGGCCAGCCATTCGCATCAGCAAGCTGTAATGAATATGTGGTGTGATGAGACACAACAGGCGCTCTCGTTGTACGTTGACGACAGGCTGACGGCCCCCGCCCGCGCCGACTGTGATGAACACTTGCGCCAGTGCCCAGTGTGCCGCGCGCACATGACCGAACTGCGTTCTCTGACGCGCAGCCTGGCAAGACTCGAACGCCCGCAAGCCCCGCAGGATTTGGCGTCCTCCATCTCCATGCGGCTCAGCATAGAAGCCGCCGCGCAGCAACGCGCCCCGAAGCTTCCGCTCAGCGTTCGTCTCGCAAGTTGGGTGCGGCCCCGCTTGATGCCCTACACGGTCGGCTCCTTCGCTTCGCTGATACTCTTCTTCGCCATGTTCAATGCCTTGCGCCCGCACCTCAGGGCTTTGCGCGAGGCGGCGGCGGCGCATGCCGAAGCCGAGCAGGCTTCGCTGAAAATCATCTACCTCTCCGATGAGGCCAACAACTATCCGGACATCACCAAGCCCGTGTCTGCGGACGTATACGCGGCGGCCCGCGCGCCCTACGCCATCGAATCGCCGAGCCTGAATCCGAAAGGCGCGCTCGCCGCGCTGACCTTTGGACACTCTCACGAGCATCGTAAGGACAACGACGACGATATGATTGTCGTGACGGATGTCTTCAGCAACGGCAGCGCATCGCTGGCCGGAGTGGTCCAGGCTCCGCGCGACCATCGCATGCTTGACGATTTCCAGAGCGCGCTTCGCAAAGACGCGGCCTTCGTGCCCGCCTCCTTCGACCGCCGCCCCGAAACCATGCGTGTCGTCTTCGTCATCCAGAAGATTGACGTGAAGGATGAAAACACGCAGAAATTCTAGCTCACCCCACGCTCTCCCTCTCATCTAAGCACGCGAAACGAGACGAAGCAGACCTCTCGTTTCGCGTGCTTTTCTGGACCAGCAATCTCTTCCCTTTTCAGTCTAAATTGTGATTGACTCCCCGCCTCAACTGGCGTACTGTCTACCCACTTTTGCGCTGCTTCGCCGTCGTGGAGATGTCTCTGTCCCGCTCCCTCAACGGCAACAAGTATTCCCAAAGCATCCTTGCATTCGTCAACATTACTGGACCAGACCGCCGACACGTCTTTTCAGGAGAATGATGATGAAGATGGCAGCAATCCTTTTCCTCTTGCTCCTCACGTCTGCCCTTGCCGTCGCTCAAGGGCCGCCTACGTCTCCGCAGGAGAACGCGGTGTTCGCTTACCTACAGGCTTCCACTGCGGCCCTCAAGGCAAAGACCGTCAAATCAAACGCCGAGGACGCGAAGCGGCTCGATGACATTGAAGAGAACGTCAAAACCCTCGCCGGAGTAGCGACGGGTGCGCGGCCCGTCGTCTTCCCCCAGAGTATTTAGAGAGTCTCACACTCGACGCGGACCTCCTGAAAAAACTCGCAGAGCAAAAGTACAATCCGAAGTCCGCCGCAGACGGAAAGAGGCTCGTCGCGCAACTCAAAGATGTTGATGAAGATTTAGCTATTAAGGTCGTGGCCTTGAAGCACGATCGCGGCGGCTCCGCCAGGCTCGTTGACACCGATGAGCGTGTAGAGCGCGACCACGCCCTGGCCCAATTCTCGCAGCGTGTCCTGCAAGCCTTAGGCCTCACGAAGCTGCTTGACCTTATCCGTGCTCTGCTGACAAAGTTCAAGAGGCGTGCCATCCGGCTGCGTGGTCGTGTTGCTCACGGCGGCGGAAGTTTGCAGGCCGGAACCCGGCGTCTGGACGGACTGCGCCCCGGCGATGATTCCGGTCCAGAGCGAGAAGGATAAGAGAAATGCTAACGTGTATGAAGCGTGTGGAAAATTGGACCAGTATAAGGGAGCGGGGCCGCGCGCACATGAGAGCCTTGTGAGGCAAGCGATGGACTGTTGATATCCAGTCATCAGTTGAGTCTCCCATGAGGCAAGGGGCCGGGCGCAGAGTTTGCAAAATTCGCGGAGGCGATACGGAATCAGGTCCAAAAATTCTTCAAGAGTAAGGCGTCCGTATGAATCTATGCGCGAACGACGAAGCCTGTCAAGATTCAGGTGTCGCCCCGTTGAGGTTCTGTGTGCTTTTTGAGAGAGTGCGGATGCGCGCTTAACGCCTGCGCCGTGGCGGCTTCGACGCGTCGGGCGCGCGGTAGCCGGGCCTTGCGCGCAGCACGACGCCCTTGCGCGCGCTCTTCACTTGAATCTTATGATACTTGCCGTCCTGCGCCGCGTTGGTCGGATAGTAACCGAGCGAGTATTGCGTGCGGAGTTCGGAGGCTATCTCAGAGAAGGCCGCCGGGAGCGACGAGAGCGTATCGGCGCGCGTCACCTTGCCGCCCGAACTGGCGGCGATGTCGTTCAAGTAATCGTCCGCCACCTTGTAGGCGGCGTCGAGCACGGCGGTCAGAGAGTCGTTGGGCCTGCCCGCAGGATAGCTTGAATCCGCGTCGCGTCCGTCCGAGCGGGCCTGCGGATAGTTCGGGTCGTCCGTGCGACGCGGGCGCGGGGCGGGGTCAACGCTGGGGTCGTCCCTCTCCGACGGGTCTCGCCGCCTGACGATGACTGTCGGCAACGGTAGGCTCATCGTCCCGCCGCTCCCTCCGCCCGGTATCTGCGAAGGGCCGCCGCCGGGAAACGTAGGGGGCGTCGTGCCCCTGCGTCCGCCGCCTTTGCCGAAGATGCCGCCGGGGTCTGGAATCTGCGGGACTTGCCCGTTGCGCGCCTGCTCGCGCGCCATGCGCTCGGTCTCCATGCGCGTATCGTAGCGAATCGGGTAGACGATGACGCCAGCCTCTTCTATCACGCGACGATTCTCTTCATAGCTCGCTTCGTCGCTGTGCCAGTCAACGCCGTCAGTGAAGATAACGATGGCCTTGCGTCCCTTGATGGGACGCAGAGCATCGAGCGCGAGCCGCACCGCGTCATAAAGCTTTGTGCCCTGGCCCGGCTTGGTTCTCTGGATGGCCGTCTGTAGCAAGAGCCGGTCGTTGCTGAAATCGCAGAGGTCGCGCACGGTGTCGTCGAAGGAGATGACCTTGAGCCGGTCCGCCGGTTGTAGCTCGCTCGTGAACTCGATGGCGGCGTGTTGAATCTGCCTCAGCTTGACCTGCGTGCTCGCGCTCGTGTCAATCATGAGGACGACGTGGAACGGCTCGTCAATGGTGGCGAAGAAGGAGAGTTCCTGCTTGACCCCATCCTCGAAGATGGTGAACTCCTCCTTGCGCAGGTCCGGGACATAGTCGCCTTCACGGTCGCTGGCGATGACGGGGACGGTGACGAGGTTCGTGTTGACCTTGACCGTCTCGATGTCCTGCGGATTCACGGGTTCCGATTCCTGGTCCTGTTCGGCGGCGGGTGCTGGTTTGGTCTCACTCTTCTTCGTCTCGGTTTTCTTCTCGTTCTTCTTCTGCGGCTCCGCGCCCGTCTGCGCCTGCGCGACGAAAGCGAGTGACAAGGCGAAGATGATTGCGATGCAGACGAGAGAGAGCCTGTAGGTCATGACGTGTTGCTCCTTTAAGAGTGAAAGACGGCTTCGGATTTTGGAACGCGTTAATATCTCTGATGTCAAATTGGGCCTGATGTTTGCTTTCGCTTTTCGCGCGGCCCCGACTTCTTTTTGATGCACGCGCATTTTGCCCGCAAATTCTCAAACTTTTGTCGCACGGCCCGCGTCTTAAGGGCAAGGCTGTTGGTCCATTATCAGGCAAAGAGGATGGCGGGCGGCCTTCTCCCGAACGAGCTTCTTCTGAGGGAGGGCGCTGCGCCTTGAATAAGCGCAGCGCCTTTTTATCTGTGGAAGCCGGGGAAAGCTTGGCACATTCGTCCGTCTGTAGTAATCTGCCTTACAGATTAACGAGTTTCCGTGCGGCACTTGCAGCATCTTTCCGCTGCCCAAAAGCTTTAACAGATACTCTTTGCCTGAGTAGTTGAGGCACGCCCCGCTTCGGTCAGTCTCAACCATTCATCTGTCTTGAGCCATATCAATGAAGAAGCTATTCCTGATCTGTCTTTGCGCAATCGGGCTACACCGTTTTGCCGCCTGGTGGAACCGCAAGCGCGTTATCATTCTCTGCTATCACGGCGTGACGGATAACTCGAATCGCTATCCTCACAACACGGTCGGGCAGGACATTCACCGCGATGCCTTCGCCGCTCATTTAGATTATCTAAGCAGCCGCTACCGGATTATCTCGCTCGATGATTATTTGACCGCGTGCAGAACTGGAGCGACCCTGCCGGATTATTCAGTCGTCCTGACGTTCGACGACGGTTGCCGAAACATAGCGACGGTCGCGGCCTCTTTATTGGCCCAACGCGACATCCCCTACACGGTCTTCGTCATCACGGACACGCTCTCTGCCAGCGAGGTCGCGGGGCCGTCCGGCGCACCAGCCGAAAGCGATGACGCCAGATACTTGTCCTGGACCGAAGCGCGCGAGTTGGAACGCACGAGCCTCGTCAAGTTTGAATCTCATACCTGTTCGCATCCGGACTTGCTCTGCGTCTCGGCCGAGCAGGTCGCGCGCGAACTCGTCTCTTCGCGCGAGGCGATACGGGCCAACCTGGGCCGCGAATCGCGCATCCTGGCTTACCCCTACGGCCATTTTTCCGAGAAGGTGACGGCACAGGCCAAAGACGCGGGCTACCTGTCGGCCATCACCATCGAAGACGGCCCGAACGATACGCATTCGGACCTGCACACTTTGCGGCGGATGGTCATCTCCAACCAGGACCAGGGCTTGCTTTTCGCGGCGCGGGTCTCCGGCCTCATCTGGTGGCTGAGCCTGATACGCATCAAGTTCCTTCGCGTCGCTCACGTCTTCGGCTTACTCTTTCACGGCGAGCCAGGGATGCGTATAGAGCAAAGCAAGGTCTCCAACCACGAAGATGTCATTAGCAGCTAAGAGCATCATCGTCACAGCGTAGCTTGCCCGTGGTTTCGCTCATCAACTACAATGACCGTGTCTTAACGTTCGTGTTCGTTTGAGCGATGAAACCTCTTCTCTTTGCGGCCCTCGCGGCCTATGTAATCGCGGCCATCCACTCCATCCTCGCGTTCGTCAACAAGCGTCGCGCGTTGGAGCGCATTTCGCTGTACTCGCTCGGCGCGGGTTTCGTGTTGCACACGGCTTCGCTCGTCATTGACTGGGTACAGGATGGTCACTACCCGCTCTTCGGCCTGCGCGAGACGCTCTCTTTTTTGGCCTGGACGCTGGTGGCGACCTACGGTGTGACGGTCTATCGCTATCGAGCCGCGCTCGCGCTCGGCAGTTTCACTTTGCCCCTTGTCTCGCTGTTGACCTTCTTCGCCAGCGTCGCCCGCAACAACTCGGATGCGACGGCGGGCGCGCTCACGCGAGAGGGCGCGACCTGGCTCTTTCCCATTCACACGACGATGCTGCTCTTCGCGTACGCGGCCTTCTTCGTCGTCTTCGTGGCGAGCGTGATGTATCTCTTGCAGGAGCGTGAATTGAAGTTGAAGACTTTCAGCGCGATATTTCATCGCCTGCCTTCGCTGACGACCATCAACGACATCGCCTCGCACGCGGCTGGAATAGGATTGACGCTGCTCACGCTCGGCATCATCACGGGCATGCTCTGGTCTTCATCGCGCGATGGCCGTCTCTGGCACAACGACCCGAAGGAGATTTTCGCGGCCCTCACGTGGCTGCTCTACCTGCTGCTGATACTCTACAGGTCCACTGCCAGGTGGCGCGGGCGCAGGGCCGCATGGATGGGCGTCGCGGGTTTCGCGCTGGTCCTCTGCACGTTCTTCGGCACGCGACTGATGGGAGGCTATCATGTTTTCGGCTGAGACTTAGACCATGTCTATTCTTCTCATCGGACTCAATCACAAAACCGCGCCCGTCGAGGTGCGCGAGCAACTCGCCTTTACGGACGAGGCTTGCGCGCTCGGCCTGCGCGCCCTCGTGGACGGCGATATCGTGCGCGAGGGTTTGATTGTTTCCACCTGCAACCGCGTCGAAATCCTGACGGCGATGGGCGAGACTAGAGAGACGGAGGCGCAATCCAGAATCACGCAATTTTTGAGCGACGCGCGTTCGATTCCGCGCGAGCGTTTCAGTTCGCACATCTACAGCCACTCGGATGACGCAGCCGTGCGGCATCTCTTTCGCGTCGCCTCATCACTCGATTCGATGGTCGTGGGCGAGCCGCAGGTCTTGGGCCAGGTGCGTCGCGCCTACTCTCTCGCAGTAGAAGCGGGAACGACCGGGCGCGTCCTCAATCGTCTGATTCATCATACGCTGCACGTCGCCAAGCGCGTGCGCAACGAGACGGGCATCGCGGCCAACGCCGTTTCCATCAGCTATATGGCCGTCGAACTCGGACGCAAGATTTTCAACACGCTCGATGGTTGCACAGTCCTGCTCATCGGCGCGGGCGAGATGGCAGAGCTTTCCGCGCGGCATCTGGTCAACGCCGGGGCGGCGCGCGTCCTCGTCGCCAATCGCACGCACGAGACGGCGCAGAAACTGGCTGCCGAATTCGGCGGCGAAGCGGTTGACTTCTCTCGCCTCCCGAAATATTTGGGCGAGGCCGACATCGTCCTGTGCTCGACGGGCGCGGTGGGCGAGTACGTCGTCACGCAGGCGATGGCGCGCGAGGCTCTTGAGCTTCGCCGCAATCGCCCGGCCTTCTTCATAGACATCTCGGTCCCGCGCAATATTGACCCGGAGGTGGGCCAACTCAGCAATCTCTTCGTCTTCGACATAGACGACCTGGAAGCGGTCGTCACTTCAAACATCAGAGAACGCGAGCGCGAGGCTGAACGCGCGGAGTTAATCGTCGAATCCGAAGTGATGCAATTTCAACAAGCCCTCCGCGCGCTCGATATTGGACCAACGCTCGGCGCGCTCCGCCAGAAAATGCAGACCATCGCCCGCGAAGAGTTGGCACGCCAACGCGCACGCCTGGGCCAACTCACCCCCGAACAGGAGCAAGCCATAGAAGCCCTGCTTCTCTCCACCGTCAACAAAATTTCCCATCCCGTCCTGCACCGCCTGCGCGCTTCCTACGATAGCGGCGATGAGGAAAACCTGCGCGCCTGGCGCGACATCTTCGGACTTGAAGAGTAAATGGGTTGATAGCGGTCGGTTGATAGTGGGCAGCCAAGACCGCCTGCTTTGACTGAACACTATCAATTGATCATTGCCGTATGGATATTCTCGACGCGCTCTTAAAATTGTTCGTCAATTACGGTTACTGGGCCGTGTTTTTCGGGGTGATGTTGGAGAACGCGGGGCTGCCCGTGCCGGGCGAGACGATTTTGCTGGCGGCTGGATTCTTTGCGGCGAGCGGCCATTTCAAACTCGCGGCAGTCATGGCGGTCGCGGCGACGGGCGCAGTCGTAGGTGATAACATAGGCTTCGCCATCGGCCATCGTTACGGGCGCGGCTTTCTACTTCGTTATGGCCGCTTCATCTTTCTCACGCCCGCGCGCCTCGAACACATCAACCATTTTTTTGAGCGGCATGGAAATAAGACGATTCTCGTCGCGCGTTTTATCACTGGCCTGCGAGTCTTCGCCGCGTTGCTGGCCGGAGCATCGCGGATGCGCTGGCGCGTCTTTCTCGTCTACAATATGGCGGGGGCTATCCTGTGGTCCATAGTGATAACGACGCTCGGCTACCTGTTCGGGCATAGCTGGCCCCTGCTGGAGAGATGGGTAGGCCGGAGCGGCCTGTTCATGCTGCTCGCGCTCATCGTCGCGCTGCTCGTCATCTGGCGCGTGCGTGAATATCGAAAGTAAGAGAAAGAGATTCCCACGACCAAATGAAGTCTCGTTTCATCATCGGCTCGCGCGGTTCAAAGCTCGCGCTCTGGCAGGCGGAGTGGGTCCGTTCGCAACTCAATGCGCTCCA
>JAXDFO010000489.1:0-5262 GCA_034665545.1 Blastocatellia bacterium | reverse complement strand
CTCTCCTCTCGCCTCATGAAAGAGGTCAAAGAGGCCGCTCATCAATCCCAACTCACCTGGCCCGAATTCAAACGCGACCCCCTCGGCTTCTCCAAGCGTTCGGTCTCCACTTACTCTTCCATGGGTTGGAAATTCCTTTCCACTCCCAACATCGCCATCGGCATCTCCACCGCTCTCCTTCTGGTCCTCTCCATCTGCATCACTATCCTGGCCTTCGACCGTTACAAGGCCGCTCATCCTGACCAGCAGGCCGATGCCACCCGCACCGACCTCGAATACCTCGGTGACATCACAGACATTCCAGAGGAGCAGGAGAAGGTGGAGAAGGGCACTGCCGGAATGAACAAGGGCAACGGCGGAGGAAGTAAGCCCAAGTATGAGAAGCCGCAGGGCGGCGGCGGCGGCGGTCGTGAAGAGATTAAGCCTGCTTCGTTTGGCAAGCTGCCACAGGCATCGCTGACTATCCCGCAAGTGGTCGCGCCGGACCCGCATCCGCCGACCATTAAGAATCCCTCCTTGCCGGTGGCTGCGACTATCGTGGCCGACCCCTTGTTGTTTCCGCCAGACAACCGACCGATACCTTATGGAGACCCGAAGTCCAAGAGCACAGAGATTAGCAGTGGGACAGGAACGGGCAATGGCATCGGGACGGGGACGGGAGGAGGCGTGGGTTCAGGCGAAGGCGGAGGGGTGGGACCAGGTAGAGGGGGGAACACAGGCGGAGGAGACCGTCGAGACGGAGGCGGAGGCGCGGGCGGCAGTGGAGGCGGAGGCGAGGATTACAACAAGACGTTCAGTTCAAAGGAAGTGAGTCAGAAGGCGCGAATCACATCGAGGCCGGAGCCGCAGTACACGGAAGAGGCGAGGAAGAACCAGATCAGTGGGACGGTGGTGTTGCGGGCGGTGTTAGGGTCGAACGGGTCAGTGTCAGGGATACGAGCGGTGAGTGGCTTACCGTTCGGGTTAACGGAGCGAGCGATCGCGGCGGCGCATCAGATCAAGTTTGTGCCCGCGATGAAGGACGGGCGAGCGGTGTCGCAGTACATCCAGATCGAGTACAACTTCAACCTGTACTGAGGCAGGCGGCAAGACAGCAAGCAAGCGAGCAAGCAAACAAGAGAGCACAGGTGAAAGAGAGAAAGGCGGTATCGGTTCATGACCGGTGCCGCTTTTTTGTGTGGGTGGATTTTGGTGGACCAGAAAATAAATTTTGAGAGGCAAGCTATCGCGGGGGCTTTTCTGAGCATCAACGGGTTATCAATTGCAAGCCAGTGGCCTGGCCTCGTTCTATCATCTGAGTGATGCGAAAGACGGGGCACGCTGGGGCCAGGGCATCTCAAGAACAGAGCCATTCCGGCTAAACCCATCAAATCTACGGCGCGTCCGTAAGAGGTCGCGCACGCGCTCGAAGTGTGTCTTTTGAAGGAGAAAGTCATGCGCCTAAAATCCTTTTTGAAAATTGCGTTCCTACTGGGAATCTCGCTTGCCAGCCTCTTGCTGTTCATCTCCTGGAAAGATTCGTCCGTCGCGTTTGCCGAAACAGGCAGAGCGACGCAGGGGTCTTTACAGGCGTTGGACCAGAGCGGCAAGCCTGCTGGACTGTGTCCACTCAAACACACGGATGTCAAAGCGGAGATCAGCGGCTTTCTTTCCCGCGTGGTCGTCACGCAGGAATTTGAAAATCCGTTCAAGGATAAGATCGAAGCTGTTTACACCTTTCCACTGCCGCATGCGGCTGCCGTGGACGATATGACGATGCGCGTCGGCGAGCGCGTCGTGCGCGGTCGCATCCTGCGGCGCGAAGAGGCGGAGGCCGTCTACGAGACAGCGCGCCAGGCCGGGCAGGTCGCTGGTTTACTGGACCAGGAACGACCCAACATCTTCACTCAATCGGTGGCGAACATCATGCCCGGAGAGAAGGTGACGGTCCAGATTAGTTACGTTGAAACTCTGAAGTATGAGGACGGTTCATACGAGTTCGTCTTTCCGATGGTCGTTGGCCCAAGATATGTGCCGGGCACGCCCACGGGCAAACAGGGCGGCGGAAGACTCGCGGATACTGACCGCGTGCCGGATGCTTCACGCATCACTCCGCAAGTCGCGGCGGAAGGCATGCGCGCGGGACACGACATCTCGGTTGATGTGACGCTGGACGCGGGAGTGCCGCTCGACGGGCTGGCTTCCAAAACGCACGAGGTCGAGATTGAAAGGCCGGGCGCGGGCAGCGCGCACGTTCGGTTGAAAGACAAGTCCGCGATTCCGAACAAGGATTTTATTCTGAGGTACGACGTGGCGGGCCGTCGTATAGAGGACGCTCTGCTTACCAACCACACGGACAAGGGCGGCTTCTTCACGCTCATCTTACAGCCGCCGGATCGCGTCGCGGCGGAAGACGTGAACCCGAAAGAGATAGTCTTCGTGTTGGATACTTCCGGTTCGATGGAAGGCTTTCCCATAGAGAAGGCTAAGGAGTCTATGAAGCTCGCGCTCGACGGGCTTTACCCGCAGGACACTTTCAACCTCATCACGTTCGCGGGTGATGAACACATACTCTTCCCGCGCCCCGTTCCCGCGACCAAAGAGAATCTGCAAAAGGCCCAGGAATTTCTGCGCTCGCGCAAGGGCAGCGGCGGGACGGAGATGATGAAGGCTATCAAGGCCGCGCTCGACCCGTCGGATGCGCAGGACCACTTGCGCATCGTCTGCTTTATGACCGATGGCTATGTCGGCAACGACATGGAGATAGTCGGCGAAATTCAGAAGCATCCGAACGCGCGCGTCTTCTCGTTCGGCATAGGCAGTTCCGTCAACCGTTTCTTGTTGGACAAGATGGCCGAGCAGGGTCGCGGCGAAGTAGAGTACGTGACGCTCACGGATGACGGGTCTGCGGCGGCGCGTCGTTTTCACGAACGCATACGCAATCCCTTGTTCACCGATATTACGGTTGACTGGGGCGGGCTGCCGGTCGCGGACGTGTACCCGAAGCGCGTTCCAGACCTCTTCAGCGCGAAGCCTGTCGTCTTGACCGGACGCTATACGGGTGGCGGTCATGGCGTCATTCGCTTGAAGGGCAAGATGGCCGGGCACGACTTCGTGCGAGAGATTCCGGTTGACTTGCCTGAGACGGAAGCGCGTCATGATGTGCTGGCGACGCTCTGGGCGCGCACGCGGATTGAAGATTTAATGGGCCAGGGTTACGACGCGCTGCAACACGGCAACCCGCGCGCCGAATTGAAGGAGGCGATAACGCAACTCGGCCTCGAATACAGGCTCATGACGCAGTTCACTTCCTTCGTCGCCGTCGAAGAGATGAGCGTCACGGACGGCGGCCAGCCCAGGCGCATAGACGTGCCCGTCGAATTGCCGGAAGGCGTCAGTCGCAACTCACTTCAAGTTGATGGCGCGAGCGGCTCGGAAAATTCGTTCACGATTGACGGGCAAGAGGTCGCAAATGTCAGTTCGGGGGTGCTGAACAATCCTGCATCGCCGAGCCAGCAGCCTTCGTATGGCGCAACCCAGGTTACATCAAAAAGTAACTCTGTGGCAGAGAGCGTCACCGTCACGGCAGCCGACGAGAGCGTGATAGATACGACTAGCTCGTCTGTCTCAACTACGGTCTACGACGCCAAGAAGGCGCAAGGGGCAGGCGGCGGCGGTCGTGAATCGCAGACGAAGAGCAGGACGCGGCGAGGCCGTGGCGGCAACACGGGGGGAGGCAGCATCGCCGCGCCTTCATCTGTGGGCCAACCGCAAACCATCCCGTCCGTGAAGGAGCCGGAAGTTCTGCGAGTCTCACCGGAGGCGGAGCGGCAGCAGCAACTTCGAGCAAGGTTGCACCCGTCGCTCTTCGCGCTGGTCCAGCGATTGAACAAGAAGGAGGCGCAGCCCGGCGCGGATGAAGCCAGGTTCGTGCGTGATGGCAAAGCCGAATTGCAAATCTGGCTGACGGACAAGTCGCCGGAAGTGCTCGAACAGCTAAAGCAACTGGGCTTTGAAGTCTTGCTCGACCCGAAGTCATCGAAGGTCATCATCGGTCGCTTGCCAGTTGAAAAACTGGAAGCCCTCATCGGCATCAAGGCCGTGAGATACGTCTCGCCGCAGATGAACGGAGGCTGAACAAAGGGGCGCGTGCCCTGCGATGAAGAGGGCGAGGAGCAATCCTCGCCCTCTCGCGCACAAGAATATTGGTCCTAAAAAAATTACTTGATTGCGGAGGCGAGAATCATGGCTAGATTCAACAATCCATTGGACCACGTCAGCGTCGCTGCTCCGTGTCCTGCCGATTGGGATGGAATGATCGGCAGCGACCGCGTGCGTTATTGCGGCCAGTGCAAATTGAACGTCTACAATCTCTCGGAGATGTCCAGAAGAGAGGCCGAATCTCTCATAGAGCAGACGGAAGGACGCCTCTGCGTGCGCTTCTACAGGCGCGCGGACGGCACTATCATCAATCGTAACTGTCCCGTCGGTCTACGCGCTCTCAAGCGTCGCCTCTCGCGCATCGGCACGGCCCTGATCTCCGCGCTCATGGGTTTCGTCGCCGGGCTGGGATTTAACGCGGGCTTATCCGAACAAGAGTTGCCCACGCCTCGCGGGTATCAGGTTATGGGAGCGATGGTGTCTGGACCGCCGGAGCGCGTGCCGCTCAATGCGAAGGGCACGCCGCCAGCCGTCAAGGACGAAGCAATGATAGGCAAGATAGCATACGAAGATGCGGGCCGATTTCCCGTTGGGAAGCGGAGCACGCGCGTTCGCCAGCGATAATTTCATGACTGGCTAAGCCGCTCTTCTTCGTTTCTCGACATATTCCTGGGCCAGGTATTGACGCGCGATAAACTTGAGCGTGGCGGAGATGTGCTTGCACTCGTAGAGAAAATCGTTTCCGCGATAGATGAAGTCCGCGCAGGTGCAGACGAGATGCCGTGTCTCCGGATTGAGATATAAATGATAGTTGCGCTCCGCGCTCGATTCCGAAAAGGCAATCCAGCCGTACGGCTCGGCCTCGAAAACCCTCACACGTTCGGAGCGCGCCGCCCTCTGCTCAGCCGGGGAAAACGGATTCACGGGCGACGCCTGCTTATTCTTCTTCATTCCAAAAGCCTTCCTTCCGTCCAGAATGACGAAACCATCATAACATGCCTCGTGCTTGTGTGCAACTTTGTTGCATCCATGAAACACAAGAGGAAAGCTATAAATGAGATGCATGCTTGAATCGTCGTCAATCAAAGTCAGAAGTCAGGGGTCAGAAGACGTAAGAAAAGA
>JAXDFO010000488.1:0-5397 GCA_034665545.1 Blastocatellia bacterium | reverse complement strand
TGGGCACTGTGGAGTACAGAACTGATTTGTTCGATGAAGCAACGATTGAACGAATGACGGGCCACTTTGCGACGTTGCTGGAAAGTATTCTGGCTGACCCCGAACAGTCCATCAACGCCCTGCCCATGCTCAAACAGGAAGAGCGCGAGCGATTGTTGGACCACTGGACCAACACTGCCAGGGAATACCCGAAGGATAATTGCCTGCATCAACTTTTTGAGGCGCAGGCGGAAAAGACGCCTGAGAGGGTCGCCCTGACTTGCGAGGGCGAGCAACTCACCTATGCTCAATTGAACCGGCGTGCTAACCAGTTGGCCCATCTTCTTCTTCAAAGGGGAGTCGGACCCGAATCGCTGGTCGGCATCTGCCTCGAACGCTCGTTTGAGATGGTCATCGGCATCATCGCCATTCTCAAAGCGGGTGGCGCGTATCTGCCGCTCGACCCCCTCTACCCGCAGGAGCGTCTGTCCTTCATGCTGGAAGACGCGCAGGTCCATGTGCTCTTAACACAACAGCAATTCGTCTCTGAATTTCAACCGCAGTCTGCCTCTCTCGTTTGCCTTGATGCCGACCTAGAAGAGATTGCACGCCAGAGCGATGAAAATATCAGCGTCGAGATGTTTGCGGAAAATCTGGCCTACGTGATTTATACCTCCGGCTCGACGGGCAAACCGAAGGGCGCGCTCATCAGCCATGCGAACGTGGCCCGGCTGTTTGCCGCGACACGCGCCGGATTTGAGTTTGACGAGAAAGATGTTTGGACCTTTTTTCATTCGTATGCCTTTGATTTTTCCGTCTGGGAGTTGTGGGGCGCGCTACTCTACGGCGGCAGGCTGGTCATCGTCCCTTACGAAGTCAGTCGTGCGCCCGAAACTTTCTACAGGCTCCTCTGCGCGGAACAGGTCACGGTTTTGAACCAGACTCCCTCCGCGTTCAGACAGTTGATGAAGGTTGAAGAGTCTCTCGCCGCGACGCATGAGTTGGCCCTGCGACTCGTTATCTTCGGCGGTGAGGCGCTCGAACTTCAAAGCTTGCGGCCCTGGTTCAACCGGCACGGAGATGAGCGTCCGCGACTGGTCAACATGTACGGCATTACGGAGACGACAGTACATGTGACCGAACGGCCCTTGAGCCTGGCCGACCTGGAAGAGCCTGCGGGCAGTCTCATCGGCGGACCTATTCGAGACCTGCAAATTTACCTGCTGGACCAAAAATTGGAGCCCGTGCCGTTTGGCGTGCCGGGCGCGATGTACGTTGGCGGCGCGGGATTGGCGCGCGGCTATCTGAACCGCGCAGACCTGACGGCTGAGAGGTTCATCCCGCACCCGTTCAGCCAGGAGCCGGGCGCGCGTTTGTATCAAACGGGAGATTTGGCAAGGTTCAGGCCCGGCGGAGACATAGAATATGTAGGCAGGATAGACCATCAGGTCAAGATACGCGGCTTTCGTATAGAACTTGGCGAGATTGAATCTGTCCTGGCCCAATATGAGGGCGTGCGTGAAGCGTTGGCCCTGGCGCGCGAAGTCTCGCCCGGAGAGAAACGTCTCATAGCCTACGTCGTCGCCGTGGATGCGCGCGAGTTGAACGACGCGGCTTTGCGTGCTTACCTCAGAGAGAAACTCCCTGAGTACATGATTCCCTCCGCCTTCATCATGCTCGACGCGCTGCCTCTGACAGCACACGGCAAGGTTGACAGAAGCGCGTTGCCCCTGCCGGAGCAGGCGAGGCCGGAGACGGATGAGGCCGACGCGGAACCTCATACGATGGTCGAGGAAGTGCTGGCGGGAATCTGGCGCGAAGTCCTGGGCGTCGAGCAGGTCGGCTCGCATGATAACTTCTTCGCTCTCGGCGGCGATTCCATCCTCAGCATCAGGGTGCTCGCCCTCGCCAAAGAGAGAAACCTGAACTTCACTCTCCAGAATCTATTTCAACATCAAACGATTCACGAGTTGGCCCAGGTCCATTTAGCGCAGCAGTCCGAGGCGTTGGTGAAAGCCTCAAGCGAGCCCTTCTGTCTCGTCACGCCGGAAGACAGGCTGCGCATGTCGCCCGATGTAGAGGATGCGTATCCGTTGACCAGGCTTCAGGCGGGCATGATATTTCATAGCGAATATAGCGCGGAGATTTATCACAGCATCATCAGTTTTCGCCTGCGCACTTCGCTTAAATTGGACCATTTACAAACAGCCGTGCGACAGGTCGTTAAACGTCACCCGATGCTGCGCACCTCCTTTGCCCTCGTCGGCTATAGCGAGCCTTTGCAGATGGTCCACCGCACGGGCGGCACGGAGATAGAGTATGAAGACTTGCGTCATCTGACGACGGATGAACAGGAGAGGGCGGTCAACGAATGGATTGACACGGAGAAGATGCGCCACTTCGACTGGTCCAGTTTATCGCTGACGCGCTTTCATCTTTATCAACTCGACGAAGAGATATTCCAGTTCACTTTCAGCGCGCCCCATGCCCTCTTCGATGGTTGGAGCGACAGCCTCCTGCTGACGGAGATGTTCAAGCGTTATCTCTCTCTACAGGATGAACTGGAGGGCGAAGTCGAGCCGATTCCGACGGCCCTCTTCCGTGATTACGTCGCGCTGGAACGCCAGGCCCTGCAATCCGAGGAATGCCGCCAGTACTGGGATGAGCAGTTGCAGGAGAGCAAATACACCGGCCTCAATCTGAAGCGTTCCGGTTCAACGGACGCGCAGGTTCGCGGAGCGTATCATCTGGATGTGCCGATTACGGGCGAAGACCTGGAAGGCTTGCAACGCCTCGCGCGCCTCGCCGCAGTGCCGCTCAAGAGCGTTTTGCTGGCTGCTCACCTGCGCGTCGTGAGCCTGCTGAGCGGGCAGGATGATGTCATCACCGGATTGGTCTCGAATGGCCGCGAGGAGGAGACGGACGGCGAGCGCGTCATCGGACTGTTTCTCAACGCGCTGCCGTTTCGCATGGAGTTGAAAGGCGAGACGTGGGCTGAACTGGTCCGCCGGACGTTCGATGAAGAATGGCGCATGCTGCCTTACAGGCGTTATCCGCTGGCCGAGATGCAGAGGAGCCTGGGCGGCAGGACGCTCTTCGAGACCGTCTTCAACTACACCCATTTTCATGTTTACGAAAGCGTCAAGAGCTATCAGAACGTGGCGGTCGTCGGCGGGACGAGCGTCGCTGAAACCAACTTCGTCATCGGAGCCAACTTCGGTTTGAACCTCACGCTCTCCAGAGTTCAACTCAATCTCTCAGGCGACCTGTCAAGGCTCAGTCAGGAACAGATTGAGACGATAGCCGGATATTACGAGCGCGTGCTCAAGCTGATGGCGCACCAACCGCATGAGCGTTATGACAGGCAAAGCCTGCTGCCGGACGAGGAGCAGCATCGCATGCTGGTCCAATGGAACGACACGACGCGAGATTTCGCGCAGGACACTGGCGCGCATCAACTCTTTGAAGCGCAAGCCGAGCGCACGCCCGATGCCGCCGCCGTCGTTTTTCAGGACCGGCAATTGAGTTATCGAGAGTTAAACGAAAGGGCCAACCAACTGGCCAATTACCTGCAAGCGATGGGAGTCGGGGCGGAGGTGTGCGTCGGGTTGTGCGCGGAGCGTTCGATAGAGATGGTGGTCGGGCTGTTGGGAATCTTGAAAGCGGGAGGAGCGTATGTGCCGCTCGACCCGCAGTATCCTGCGTCGCGTCTCTCTTACATGATGGAGGATGCGGGCCTGGCAGTCTTGCTCACGCAGGACCGGTTGATTGACCGCCTGCCGATGCATTGGGGGCAGATTATCTCCCTGGACTCTGACTGGGAGATGATCGCGGAGCAGGGCATGGAGAATCCCGCGAGCGACGTGACGGCTGAGAATCTGGCCTATGTGATTTACACGTCCGGCTCAACCGGGCAACCGAAGGGCGTCATGGTCCAGCATCGCAGCCTGTCCAATCTGGCCGCCGCGCAAATAGCTGCCTTTGAAATCAGAGAGCACAGCCGCGTCCTGCAATTCGCCTCTCTCAGCTTTGACGCCGCCGTCTCCGAAATCTTCATCACGTTGCTCGGCGGCGCTGCGCTCCACCTCGCGGAGCAGAGCGCGTTGATGCCTGGCCGCACGCTCTGGCAACTACTCCATCGAGATGAAATCACGACCGTCACCGTCCCGCCTTCGGCCCTGCGCTTGCTGGACACAGCGCCGCTGCCACGCCTGCGCACTTTGGTTGTAGCTGGCGAGCGGTGTGATGCTGCGACAGCGGCTCAATGGAGCAAAGGACGGTTGATGATTAATGCTTATGGGCCCACTGAAGCTGCTGTCTGCGCGACGCTGGGCCGTTGCGCGTCGTCGGAAGATGAGAAGGCGGAAACCGCGCCGCCTATCGGTCATCCGATTGACAACGTGCAGGTCTACGTGCTGGACCAGCAATTACAACCGTTGCCCGTCGGCGTCACGGGAGAGTTATACATCGGCGGAGCGGGGGTCGCGCGCGGCTACCTGCATCGCCCCCAACTGAGTGCCGAGAGATTCATCCCGGACCCCTTCAGCCAGCAGGAGGGAGCAAGGCTCTATCGCACCGGAGACCTGGCCCGCTATCAGGCGGGAGGGGAGTTGGAGTATGTGGGGAGAGTGGATGGGCAGGTCAAGGTGCGCGGATACAGGATCGAGTTGGGAGAGGTGGAGTCAGTCTTAAGTGAGCATCCACTGGTCCAGCAATGCGTCGTCCTCTTGAGAGATGATGAAGCGGAGGAGACGGAGGGAGCGAGCGATAAACGTCTGGTCGGATATCTGGTCCCGGCTGCGCCTGAGACCTCACCGACGGCGAGCGACCTGCGCGCCTTTATGGAAGAGCGATTGCCCGAATACATGTTGCCCTCCGCCTTTGTCCTGCTCGAAGAGATGCCGCTCACGCCGAACGGCAAAATTGACCGCCTCGCGCTCATCTCCGGCGCGCAATCGAGGGCCACGCTCGACACGAATTACGAGCCGCCGCGAACGCCCGTCGAAGAGTTACTGGCGAGTCTGTGGCAGGAAGTGCTCGATTTAGAGCGCGTCGGCGTCAACGATGACTTTTTCGAGTTGGGAGGCCACTCGCTGCTCGCCACGCAGTTAATCTCGCGCATTCGCGCGGTCTTTGAAATAGATGTCGAGATGGCGCGTTTGTTCGAGAGGCCGACCGTGGCCGGACTCGGACAATGGTTGACCGAAGCCCTGCAAGCGGCGCGCGGAGTGGCCGCGCCGCCGATTGTTCCGGTCACACGCGAGAGGCCGTTGCCGCTCTCGTTCGCGCAGCAGAGGTTATGGTTTCTGGACCAGTTAGAACCGGGCTCGCCCTTCTATAACATTCCGGCTGCCGTGCGGCTCGCGGGCGAGTTGGACGTGGCGGCCTTCGAGCAGACTTTGCGCGAAGTGGTCCGCC
>JAXDFO010000487.1:0-15068 GCA_034665545.1 Blastocatellia bacterium | reverse complement strand
AGAGCGTCAGTGCCGCACTTCTCCAGTTCAGTGGTCCAGTATTGAAGCCCGCCGGTGTCGGCCTCGCGTCCGAGGAAGTCAAGGTATTGTTGACGGACGAAGTACATGTCCGTATCGAGCGGGTTGGACAAGTTGAACGCGTTGAGCGTGGCCGTGAAGACCGCGTCGGTCTTGTTGGCGTTGAGAGAGAATGAACGCTCTGCGGGAGAGAAAGCGAAGTTGGCGAGCATGGGAGCGACCGTGTAGAAGCTTCCGCTCTCAAGGTTCTCAAACTTGTAATTGCCCTGCGCGTCCGTGATAGCGCGCGCCTGTTTCGGGCCGCTCAAATTGATGACGACACCGGCAAGCGGTTGACCGTCAGGCGTCGTGACCTGCCCGCTCAACTCCGTGCCTGCGGCGGTCGGCAACGCAAGGTTGAAGGACATCACAATCGGGTCATGGTCCGATGCGCGATAGGGAGTCGGTTGGTAACGGTCATCGGGTTTGTTCGCCAGTGTGTAGTCAATAATCGGCGGCTCGTCCGCGTCTATGTGCCAGATGGTCGCGCCCGTAGAGCGCGCGGCGAGGCTGCTCGTCGCAAAGCCATGGTCGAGTTGTCCCGTCTGGCCCTGGAATGTGAAAGAGTACTTGCTGCTGGCCGGAACGAACTGCGAAATAACATCTTGAAGTCCGCCCGCGCGCAACACGTCAATCGGGTCTTCTTCGGAGTAAGAGTTAAAGTCGCCGACGACCAGTATGTCTGCGGTTCTGGAACTCTGGCTGTTGATGAAGTTGACGATAAGCTGCGATTGCTGACGACGACGGTCGTTGAAGCAACTCTGGCCGTCGTTCTGGTCCGCATCCGCGCCAGTGCCCGGACAACTCTTAGAGCGTGAATGTTGGACCAAGACGGTGAACGCCCTGCCGTTGGAGTTGAGTTTGAAAATTTGTGCGAGCGGGTCGCGGCTGTATGAGCCGTTGGCGGCGACCGTGTCCGTGAAAGGCCCGCCGAAAGGCGTAACCGTCGATCTGCGATAGATCATGCCGTTCTTGATGTCGGGGTCGGTGCCGTTGAGCGTCGCCAGGTCGGCGACCGCGACGTAATCGCCGGGCGTGCCCAGTAGATTATTCAGTCCCGTCGCCAGGTCTGCGGCGGCGGCGTTGCCGTTCGCCTTCTCAAGTTCGACGAGACCTATGACATCTGCGTTCAAGCCCGCGAGCGCGGCGACGATTTTCGCGCGTTGCCTGTTGAGTTCAGCAGCGTTGGCGGCCCCGCGTCCGGTGCCCGTGGTGACGAAGTAGTTCTCGACGTTGAAGGATGCCAGGCGCGCGTTGCTGCCTGGGACGATGGCGGGCGCGGACGGGCGCGGGTTTCCTTGAGTGAACGTGACGGTCGGCGCTGGCTCCAGTTTGTAATTGCTGAAGGTGAAATTTATGACGCCGGTCGCGTTGGTGATAAAGTCGCCGCGACGTAGCGTGCCGCTCGGCAAGAGATAAGGGACGGGCGTGAGCGGGTTGGTCGTGGAAGTGTTGGAATTGCTGCTGCCGTCGTCAATGATGAAGCGGCTGCGATCATAAAGGCTCTGCTGCGCGGTGATGGCGGCGACGTTGCTCCCGCCCGTCGTGTTGACGCCGGAGGCCGGATTGTCGTTCGGGTCAACGAAGTTGGTGGGCACGAACTGCGGCCCATTAACCGATACGCTGATTTCACCGAAACGTCCCAGGTCGAAAACTTCCGTCACGTAGAGCGTCTGGTTGAAGGTGACGCGCATGCCTTCAAACGGTTCGAGGTCAACGGCGGCTGAGGTCTGGACGGGCAGCGTGACCGTGGCGGCGTTCGGAAGCGGCGAGCCGGTAGAGTTGACGCTGATGCTGGTCGCGGTTATCTGCGTCAGGTTGAAACTGTTCGAGACGGTGCCCGCCACTGTCACGTCGTCGCCCAGGTTGACGGCGGTCGTCGGGCTGGTATTGCTCTGGAAAATGAAGATGCCTTCGGAGGTCGCAGCATTCGCGTCCCAATCGCTGTTCTCTTCTTCGACGAAGAAGCCGCTGAGGCCGCTCGCGCCCTGATAATCACCGACGACGATGCCGCGCACAGTCACGGCGCTGCCGACGAACTGCGGCGTCTCGATTGAGCCTTGTATATCGTGTATGAGAGTTATGCTATTTGAAACGATGGTGACGGCGATGGTGCAGGTGGCCGTCTGCGGCGTCGCGTCGTTGTTCGCGTACTGGATGGTGACGTTATAGGTTCCGGGCGCGGTCGTGTTCGAGACGTTGAGCGTGGCGGTCGCGGGTTGGCCCACTCCGCTTGCGGGAGTGAAGCCGTCAAGCGTGATGCCGGGCACGTTCGCGCTTGTGATGGTCGCGCTCGTGACAGCGCCGTCCGCGTCCGTCGCGCTCACGTTGGCCGAAGTCGCAGTGCCCTGCGGCGTGCTCAGAGTGCCGGGGCAGTTGGGGACGATGGGCTGGTTCGCAGGCCCGGCGCAGGGAGCGAGCGCGGACGAAGTATTGTGCGCGACGGGAACGCCCGCAGACGCTGTGAAATCCGTCGCGTTGTTGTCCGTATCGGTGCAACCGTTGCCGCCGCGCACGACGGATGTAGTGTTGCTAGGCGCGGTGGTCGGGCCGGAGCCTTCAAAACAACTGGCCGTCGCGCCGTAGCCGACTACATCAACGATGCTCGCGCCGGTCGGGCAAGCGCCGCTCAACGCGGTCGTCGTATTGACCAGCGCGACCTTGCCTGCCGTCGCGCTCATGGCGATGGTTCCCGTCGCATCCGGCGTCGGCAAGGGTTGCGTGCCGCCCGCCCCGACCGCTTCCTGGACCAGATAATACCGGCCCGGCGCGAGCGAGACATTAGTCAGGCTGGTGACGGCCCATGTCGTGCCAGCCGCGCTCGCATATTGCACGGACCAGCCGCTCAGGCTGACGGTCGTGTTGCCGCGATTGAACAGTTCTATAAAGTCGTTGGTTAAGGTCGCGCCGCCATTGCCGCCGCCGCCGTAAACCTGGCTGATGACGATGGTCGTGGAGACGGCTTGCGACGGCGGAACGAGATGGAAGAAGGGTTGCAGTAAAGCCGTCAGGGTCAGGACCGAGATGGTCGCAACGGCGACGAGCCTGCGTCGCATTGAATGAGATGCAAAAGTTTCGAGGAGTGATAGAGACACAGGGGTTTGCCTTTCAGTTGGATTGACCAGGTTTGATCAATTCACATCGCGTCCTGAACGTCATTTCATGATGTTCAGAGAAATGGAAGAGCGGCTATGGAGTATGACGGATGCGACATCATAACCCGATGCCGTTTCGCTGACAACCCGGAACGAGGCGCAAAAGGAGAAAGCCGCGCGCTGTTTCGGATGAACAACGCGCGGCTTTCCCGTTTGATTAGATTAACGCCGTCAGTTACCTGGCGCAATCTCTGTTCGAGTGCAGGACGACGGAGCTAAAACGCTCCTGGTATTCCGCGCTCGTGATGAAGGAGCAGACCATCCCGCGATAGTTGCCAGGCTCCTTGTTACTAAGGACGTTGAGCCAGAACTTGAAGCCGTCGGCCTCCGGGTCACGCCGTAGATAACCGAAGTATTCCATGAGGACGAAGGATGAGTTGTATTCTCTGTTCCTCAACTCCTGGTTATCAACGAGCGTCCTCAAGACTTCGGCCCTGGTCTGACCGCCGTTGAGGTCTTGCAGGAGGCTCGCGCGCAAAGCCGTGTCGCTGCCCAGTCCGGCAGTATCAAGAAGCTTCTGCACGTACTCTGCGCCGCTCAGCGTGTCCGGGTATGCCTGCCTGAAGTCGTCCCTCTCAACCCACTGGTTGACGAACTGCGCTTTGCTCTGTTCGAGCGTCACGCCGCCGACGACCTTGCTTCTATCCGGCATGAACTCCGCATAGGCAGGGACGCGGCCCAGCGTTCCCCTGTACATCAGGTACACGAAAGAGCCTGTGTCCTGAAACTCCCTGCTCATGAAGAAGGCCGCAGAGACATCAATCTTGCGCTGGTGTATGCAGTCAGCATCAACGCCGCACTTGCTAATCTCGTTGGCCCAGTAGGCGAGGCCGTCCCGCTCAGGTTCACGAGAGAGGAAGTCAACGTATTGCTGGCGGACGAAATAGAGGTCCGTCTCAAGCGGGTTGCCGACGGCGACCGAAGCGGGCGTCGCGGTAAAGACAGCATCCGTGACGCTGTTGCCCATAGAGTATGAACGCGACACTGGGCTGAAGGAGAAGTTGGCGCGGGCGGGCGCGACCGTGTAGAAGTCGCCCGTCTCAAGTCCCTCGAACGAATAGTTACCATAGCTGTTGGTAATCGCTCTCGCGGTCCCGTGGCTGCCGTTCAAGGTCATGATGACGCCTGCCAGCGGGTTGCCGTCGGGCGTCGTGACCGTGCCCGTCAGGTCCGTGGCGGCGGCGGTCGGCAGTGGCACTGTAATCTCGTACATGCCCAGACCGTGTGTGGCCGCGCGAAGAGTGCGGCTGGTCGGCTGTAAGTTCAAGCCCAGGACGGCCACGCGCGGCAGCCCAGTCCCGAACGGAGCCCAATCCTGCCCGCCGTTATCCGAGATGTAAACGCCTATATCAGTGCCCGCGAAAATGCGCGCCGTACGGATCGGGTCAATCGCCAGCGCGTTGACCGGAATGTCCGGCAGCACAGTGCCTGGGCCCATCGTCTGGCCGCCCGAAGCGGGAGTGATGTTGGGAGTGGTGCTCAAATTTCTCACCCTCCAGACGTGGTTGGCGGCTCCCGTATATCCGTCCAGGCTGATATAGAGCGTGTCCGCGTTGGACGGGTCGAAGATGATGCGACCGATGTACTTGTTGGGGATGATGTTGGTCGGGTCCAGGTTCGTTAAAGTGGTGGAACCCGTCGTCGTGTAGAAGAGCGCGCCGTTATTCAAGCCGACGGCACGCACGTTGTCATTCGACGGCGCGATGCCGATGGCGCTGACGGGCACACCCGCGACGAGCGGAGCCTGGCTGACGACCGTGTTGGTGACGCCCTTATCGGCTGAGCGATAGAGACGATCCGTGCCGTAGTAGATGGTGTTATGCGGCGTCGGAGTCATGGAGTCCGCAGCGTTCGGTCCTCTCACGAGCGGCGCGTAGAAGTTGACGGCGTCGGCGCAGGTGATGCCGTTGCCGGGCACGTTGCCGTTGCAGCCCATGAAATTCCACATGCCATCCTGCGCGTTGAGCGTAGAGTCAACGCGGGCATAACCGAGCAGGTTGTTCGACTGGTTGAAGTAGGTGTGATACATCGTCACGTTGACAGGGTCAACGGCGTTCTGGTCAATGACGGCGAAACCGCCGTCGCCAAAGTCCGCGCGCGTCCATGCGCCCGTCGTGTCACGCAGGTGTGTGCCGTTGTCCTGCGTTCCGCCGAGCGTGAAGTTCGGGTCCGTCGGATGGATGTCCATACTGACGTACTGCGTCGCGCTGAAGGTCGAAGTGTTGGCGTCGAACCATGTGACGGTCGCGGCGGCGGCCTTCGCGTTATCCGACCTCCAGATGCCGCCATCGTTGCCTGTGTAGACGGTATTGGAATTGGAAGGCGCAATCCTGACGGCGTGGCTGTCCGCGTGCAGGGTGTTGTCTATATTGCTGAAAGTCGCGCCGCCATCGTCGGAACGCGCGAGGAGTTTGGTTGACGCTCCGCGCACGTTGCCCGCCAGATAGATAACGTCATCCGTTGTGGCGGTGGTTGCGCCAGGGTCAGCGGCGACGCCTATGTCGTAGAAGCACTGCCCGTCGCAGTATCCGTTGGCGGCAGTGAGCACCGCGCTCCATGTCGCGCCCGCGTCAACCGAGACTCTCAAACGCCCGTTGGATTCACCCGTCGCCGCGTAGAAAACGGTCGCCGCCGCGCCCTGTTTATAAGCGGCGAATTTGCCGTTGGTCTGTGTTCCGGCGAAGTTGACGACCTTCGTATAGGTCGCAGTCGCGCCGAGCAGTGCGTTGGTCGAGCGGAAGATGCCGCTGTTGGGAAGCGTGCCGCCGCCGAAATCGAGTTGCTGTAGGATGAGAATATTCGCGTTGGTCGGGTCAATGGCGATGTCCGAGACGCCAGCCACACCGCCGCCCGGCAATGAAGCGGGGTTGACTCTCACCCAATCCGGGGTCGCCGCCTGCGCGTTGACAGAGAAGTAAAGGCCGACGAAGCCGGAAACGGGAGTAATGTTGCCGCAACAGAAATTCTCGCCGTTCAAGCCGCTGCCGCCGAGCGTATTGCCGACGAACATGTTGTTATCGTTGTTCGGGTCAATGATAATCTTGTTGATGGAAGTGCCAGCGAAAGCGTGGCCGCCGCCGCCGTTCGTTCTAGTCTCGAATGGTCCTTGAACGGTCGGAGTGGTATCGGCGTTGATAATCCTGTAGACGCCCTCGCCGAAGAAACTGTCAAGCGAAAGATTGCCCTCGCCCGTGCCGACGAAAACGGTCGAAGGAGTCACGGGGTCTATGGTGACTGCGCCGATGGCTAAGGTTCCGGCGGGGCTGAAGCCAGCCGGTGGAGCCGGAGGATTGCCGGAGGCCGGAGTGCCCGCCATGATGTTGGTCCAGGTCGTGCCGCCGTCCGCCGTGCGGTAGAGACCGCCCTGCGCCGTGCCCACATAGGCGATGAGCGCGTTGGTCGGATGCACGTCAATGCAGGTGACGCGACCGCTCACGGGTACGGAACTAGTCTGCGTCTGACCGTTGGGAATCGGTGTTGGGCCAACCGCCGTCCAGACGGAAGGGACCGCTTCCGTCCCTATCTTCTTCTTCAACTCTTCGGAGAGCCTCGCTTGCTGCTGCTCCATCTCGTTCAAGGCTTTGCGCCGTGCAGAGATGTCGAACGGCCTCTCAGGCTCGTACCCG
Organism: Blastocatellia bacterium; assembly: GCA_034665545.1. Classification (GTDB taxonomy): domain Bacteria; phylum Acidobacteriota; class Blastocatellia; order Pyrinomonadales; family Pyrinomonadaceae; genus DASYML01. The sequence continues at coordinate 8,230 of JAXDFO010000487.1, read as the reverse complement.
CGCAATTCGGCGACCTGCTTGGAGCGGGCCATGAAATGCTCTCTGGGGTTCAGCTTGCTCTTGAGAAAGCCGGGGATGTCAGGGTCGTTGCCCTCTTCCTCTTCTTGCGCCGCCGCGCTCTCTGACGAACTCTCCTGCGCTGAGGAGTCCTGTGTTTCCACGGAAGCTGTCGCAGAGTCTCTGCCCTCAAAGCGCTTGATCAGAGATTCCTTGTAGGAATCATCCTTCGCGGACTTCACTTCACCCTTGTCCTTGCTCCTTTTCGCGGAACTCGGAGTGGTGACAGCCCACGCGACGACGAACAGCATCATCGTGAGACAAGCTAACAGTAATCTTTTGTTGCCCTTCATATTTCTAATTCTCCTCATGCGAATCACATTTGAGCCGGTCAGTTTTTTAGAGCTTGGTAAAACAGTTTACCGACTGAGAGGCCCGCGTCCTCGCAGCGCAGACCGAAACTTTCATTTCTCAATCAAAGCCGTGACGCGGAAAGAGTTGCAGCGTGCGCCGGTTCTTTTCGTGGCCGGAAATGATGTAAAGCTTTTGAACCTGGGTAAGTGCAGCCCCTCGCTCTCGCTACTGGACGGATGGCAAAGGGGCGGGAAATTCGAGCGCACAGGACCATCGGTCCCGCAAACGGAAAACCTCGCCGCGCGCAATATTACTCCTCCGGCAGAATGAAACCGGGCGGACCGATGGAGAGTTTGCTGCGGCGAGGGGATACCACATTGCTCAACTACATTAGATAGTAATTGCGAACCTGACGGAGGCGAGACCGCGATATTTAAGGCAAGACTCCATCACTTGAATTTACGCTAACCGAAGATGCCCGCACTGTAGATTCTTTGTTCATCACTTGTCAAGCTTAAATCCATCCGCCTTCAAACTTCCCATTATTGGGCCGATAAAGCCCACGGCATCCCTGCAACCCGACGGCCTCGCGCGACATCTTCAAGCCAGCATGTCTTTCATATATAATCAAAGACGAGGTCAAGCTATGCCGTCAGAAAAACCCGAACCCAAGCCTCTCAAGAACGCGCCGCCCCCACAACAGCAGCCCGCCCACAGAAACCCCTGGACCGAAAAGCCGCTCAGACCCGAACAGCCGGAGAAGCCAGCAAACAAGCCCGCGAAAGATAATCCCTAGAAATCATCACCGCAGAGGTCACACAGGTTCGCAGAAGATGACAAGAAAATCTTGTCGCTTCCTTCAGCGTTCCTACGCCTCCTCTGCGGTGAATCTCTGTTCATATCAGATTCGCTAACTACGGCGCGCACTCACGATTGGAGTGGCTCGCATAACTGCTGAACCTCGCCTGATATTCCGCCGACGTGATGAACGCACACACCATCCCCTTGTAGTTCCCTGCCTCTTTCGTGTTTAAGACGTTGAGCCAGAATTGATAGCCTCCGTCCTCCGCATCCCTCTTCAAATAGCCGAAGTACTCCATCGTCACAAACGCGCTGTTGTGCTCCGCTTCCTTGAACGAGGTCTGCTCCACCGCCTCTCTCAACACCAACGCTCGACTCGCATTCATCTCGCCCGCGCTCTTGTACTTCTCTATCAACGCGCCGCGCTCACCGGAGAGGTCCGCACCGCTCGTCTGTCTCATGTTCATCAACAACTCATCCACGAAACTCTCCGCGCTCGTGGCTCCCGCATACTTCTCTGTGAACTCGGCTCGTTGCACGAACTGGTCGGCAAAGGCCGCGCGGCTCGCATCCAGATTAGCTCCACCGATGACCTGCGAGCGATCCGCGCTGAACTCGGTGTAGGAGAGTCTTCGACCCAACGCACCCTTGTACAAGCGATAGATGTAGGAGCCTGTCAGTTGTGCTTCGGATTCGATGAAGAAGGCGGCGGAGACTTCGATGCGTCGTTGATTAAGACACCCTGCGTCAGCGCCGCACTTATCCAGTTCGTTGGTCCAGTAAGCGAGTCCTTTATTGTCAGGCTCGCGTCCGAGGAAATCGAGGTATTGCTGGCGGGCGAAGAACATGTTGGTCTCAAGCGGGTTCTCCGTCTGTTGCTGTGAGGCCGTCGCGGTGAAGGTAGCCTCCGTGCTGCTAGACAAAGTTGAGAAAGAACGTTCAGCAGGACCGAACGAGTAGTTAGCCAGCGCGGGCCTGACGGTGTAGAAGCCGTTGGTTTCCACGCTGCTGAACTTGTAAAAGCCGTTGCTGTCCGTGATAGTCCTGGTCGAGGCCGCGCCGCTGAGTCTTATCACGACGCCGCCCAAGCCCCTGCCGTCGTCCGTCAACACACGTCCGCTAATTTCGCCGTCGGCTGCCGTCGGCGTGCCCAATGTGGAGGAGGTGTTGCGCGGGGTCGGCGCGATGGCCTGAAAGTCCGTGCTGTTGTTGTCAGAGTCAACGTTGCCGCCGCCGTTTCTGATGTCTGCCGTGGTGGTGGAAGGGGCTGGCGCATTGGCGGTCTCGTTACAGTTGGCGGTCGCGCCGTAGCCTACAAAATCCAATATCGTGGGCGAGCCTGTGCCATTCATGGCCGGGCACGCTCCGCTCAACGCGGTCGTGCCATTGACCAACGCGACCTTCGCCGCCGTCGCGCTCATGGCGATAGTTCCGGTGGTGTCCGGCGTTGGCAGAGGGTTGACGCCGTTTGCGCCGAAAGATTCGGCCACTAAATAATACTGGCCCGGTTGCAGCGTGAGCGTCGCCGGGAGAGCCGTCACTTGCCAGGAGGTCCCGGTCGCGGCGGCGTATTGCACGGAACAACCCGTACAGGTCACTGCTGTCTTAGAGCGATTGAATAGTTCAATGTAATCGTTCTGATAGGTCGAACAACCGGCTGTGCCGCAACCCGCGCCGCCGTAAACCTGGCTAATGACGAGACCTAAAGAAACGGCTTCGGCCTTTCGCGGTTGGACCATGTTATAGGCGACCATCGTCATCCCTGTCATGAGCAGGATAACCAGCAGGCTCAGACGCGGGCGGACCCCTACGCTTGAACGGTTGCGATTAACCCTCTTTTGATTCTTTCCTGTGGTAACTTTCATGTTTCCCCTCTCCTTGTGGGTGGTGCGTCACTCCCGCGCAAAGACATTATGGAAGCGGCGAAGATTGAACAGAGCTTGTTAACGAGAGCTATACTATCCGGCTTCATGCCTGAGCCAATCAAGAGCAGTCTGTTTTGAATTTGCGGTCCGGCAGGATACAGGCTGTAGCAGCGAAGTTCCCCCTGAATCGCACATTATAAAAAGCAACATAAGAGTATCATCGCTGCTACGGGACGGGAGGGGGAGTAAAGAGTCATCCCGTAGCAGCGAGAACTAAACGAACAATAGGATTAGAGCAAGAGCCAGCTTTCCTTTCATCCTTATCAACACATGATACCAGACACGTTTACAGGCTCACCTGAGCTTCATCGTCGGGTCGCCGAAGAGCGTCCAGGTCAGCCGCACGTCCGTGTCGGGCGTGGCGGCCTTCGCCTTCTGAATCGCTTCGCCCAGCCTCGTGGACGGATTGCTGTAGATGGACTGGTAGAGCGATTGATTCGCCAACGCCTGCCCGGATGGAACCGTCAGGCCGGATGAGGCCCAGACGGCCACCGCGCCACCGTTCGGAGCCTTCATCAAAGACTCGGAAATGCTGTCCAGAATCGGGTCATTATAATAGCCGTTTAAGCAGGTCATCATCACGAAGAGCGGCAGATGATTCGCGTTGCTCGCCCCGTTGTTCAATGCGAGCGCGTCCGGGTCCGTAAAGAAGCTGACCCCGGTCCACGCGTCAACCGTTCCATGTCCCGCGTAGTTGACGATCATCGGACCTTGATTGACGCTGTTGAAGAACTGCGCGCGCGTGACGTTGATGTTCGGATTTGAACCCCTGTCAACGTGGGTCACGCTAATGTCATTCGGCAGCAGGGCGGCTATAGACCTGTTCTCATCTTCAAAGCTGAATGGGTAAGTCCCCTGTTCATCCGCCACGAAGAGCGCGCTCTTGCTGACGGCGTTCAGATTATAATTGACGATGTGCGAAACCATCCTATCCAACTCGGCGGACGTGCGCGCGGGGAGCCTGCCGAGGGCCATGTCAGGCACGGCATCGTTGTCGAAGTCAACGAGCCAGTCGTCCGAGGCCGTCTCTGTGAAGAGCGTGTCCACCAGCTTGCTCGGCACGAGGTCGAAGTCGCCCTTCTGAAAGTAGTCCTTCGGGTCGTAGCTGGAATCTCCAGCGAGCAGGACGAAGCGCGGGGCTTTGGTCCAATGCGCTTTCGTGTAGGCTAAGAAATCCTTGATGGCTCTGGGCGTGTGCGTGCCGTATGAGAACTCGTCATAGATGTCGTCCACGTCAACCACGTTGACGGCCAACCCTTCGTTGCGTCTCAAGTCCGCGAGCGGCGCGATGCTCTGCTTGAGCGTGCGATAGCTCACGATGACGAAGTCCGCGCTCTGGCTCGTGCGGTTCAAATCCGACGGTTGATTAGCGACGAGCTTGGCGGGCTGCGTCAACTGCCCGTTCGGGAAAGCCATCAACGTGCGGCGGCCCTTGCTGTTGCGTCCCTGCGTCCCTATGACGAGAGCATAGCCCGCTCCGCTCGGCTCTATGGTCGGGCGCAGTTGCTGAGTATCGAGCGGGTCTGTGATGTCAACGAGGCGAATGTTCGGCGACGTGAAACCCTCTACGCGCGCCGTCTGGCTGTTCTTCAAACTGAAGCGCAGGGCGTTGTTGTCTGCCTGGTACTTGTGCGGGTAGGTCAGGCGTATGTAGTCAATGATGTTGACATCACCACCGGCGGTCGTCGTGAACTTGATGCTATTGCTGCCCTCATGCAGCAGGCTGAGGTCCAGAGGTAACGTCACCACCGCATGGTCGCGGAAGAAGTAATTGATGGTCCCGACCTGCGTATCATTGAAGGAAACGATTATCTCGTGCGGCTGCGCGGAGACGCCTTGTACCGCAAGTTCGAGGACTACGGAATCGGGCGCGGTCGTGTCCAGGTTGCTGACGTTGAGCGTCTGCGTAACCGGAACGCTGGCGATGACCTTGCCGAAGAAATTCTCCGCGTCGCCGTTTAAGAGAGAACTGAAATAGACCGTGCGATCCTTAATCTCTACGGTGTAAGCAAAGCTCTGCGCTTCGCCCGCGCTGCCACTGCCCGCGCTGGCGGCCACAGTGTAATGCGACAACTCACGCCTTGCCGTGAGTCTCTTGCGCGCGTGCCGCGCCTTCGTCTTCCGGCTCGCACGCATCTTGCGCGTCTGTGTTTGCGGCTGTTCATCCTGCCGGATTGTCGGCGCGGTCTTCGCGGGAATGTCAGCACGCACGGGCGCGACATCCTTTTTGTTAGCTTCGATGCGAAGAGGAACTTCAACCTGCGCCGGAGAGGACGCGGTCGCGTCCGGCTGCGACTTAGTATCTACGGTAGAGTTTACAGTTCCAGCCGCCGTCTCTTCCGCCTCTACTGCGTTTTTCTGGTCCTGTTGAATCGCGGCCTCACGATTCTCTTCGGCGGCTGGTTGTGTAGATTGCGCGGGCTGCGCGTTCTCCACGGTTGGCCTTCCGAGGATTTGCATAAAGGTCCAGAGAAAACTTCCCTCCGGCGCGTCTTTGCTCAAGCGCGGAAGGGCAGCGGGCTGCGCCGGAATAGTTTGTGCGGGAGTCTCGCTACCGTTGACGGCATCCGGTTGTTCGTTGCCGACCAACTTGACGCGCTTGCCCTGCGTGCTGCCCGCGACGAGCCAGTAAACGTGCGTGTCCGTCTCCGTCAGGTTCAAACCCGTGCCGTAAAATTCTATGAAGTCGCCCGCGCTGAAAGTGCCGTTGACGCTCTTGACGAGCATCGGCTGCTCGACTCCGTCAACGAAGAGTTGAAGATTGTCGGCATTGGCGGAAGAGTTCAAACCCGCCGCGACGAGGTCCGCCTGTGTGACGTGATACCAATCGTTTTTACGGACGTTGATTTTGACGGCGGGCTGCGCGGCGATGGCCCACTGGTCCTGCAAAGCTCCGTCGGGCGTTATTGAAACGGAACCGGACATGAGGGTGGCCGGGCCTTCCGTTTGCGCGCTCTGCCCGGAAGCGTTAGAGCCTACATCCGCGAGCAGCATGGCCTGTTGCTGCCTGGTCGGGACGCTTCCGGCGGCGGGCTTGACCGGGCCTGTCAACTTGGTCGCGCCGTTCAGGTCAATTGATTCCAGATAATAAAACGAGTCGGCGGTCGCCTGCGCATCGCGCCAGACGTAGGAGCGTCCGGCTGTGAGCGGCGTTCCGATGCCCGCCGTCAAAGCCGAACCGGCGATGACCGAAGGATTGATGCGCGTGCGTTGTCCGCCGCGTTCGCGGTAGAGGTTAAAGCCCAGGTTGTCAACTTCAAAGCCCGTGCGCCATTCGAGCAATGCGCCGCCCTTCCCCAACACCACGTTGAAGTCCGTCACCTTTGCGACGGTCGGCGTGATCGGTTCGGTGTTGGCGGTCGTCGCGTATGCAGTCACCAGAAAGACCAGGAAGACGAGAATGAGAGTCAGAACTATTCCCGCACGGACCCCGCGCTGCAAATTACTCATGACAAATTTTCTCCGCTCATAATTCGGTCAAGCGTTGAGCTAAAGAATGGCCCGTGCACTCTCGTTCGTGTCGTAGTGCTGCGCGGCGATCAGATTCCTCACTGCTTGTTCAGGCTTGTTATGGCTGAATCACTGAGAACAACAATCAGGCAGGCTGACTGTCAACTGCTATCCATTAACTTGAGTCGGACGGGGCAATCGTTTCCGGCTAAGTCCGGTGAGACTAAACAAGTTAAGAACGACCCCGGCAAGTCTATCTTTTATAGCACAATCCATATAAATATCAAACCACCCGAATTATCACATTAAGGCTCACGCAGAAGGCTCGGAAGCTGCGTCAGAAAATGCGCGGAACGCGAGAGACAGTTGCCGAGTTGAAAAGGCCACCTGGGCCAATTATTGAACGGCCCTCTCATGCTGATGGTGGCGATAATCGGGTTGGGCCAACGATTGCGCACGCCCTTCAGCAAGCCGCCAGGACGGCGCAGGTAACTGGACATAGGCTCGCTGTGCTTCATCGGCGGCTGGTTAATCGCAAACGGCGCTTCCCATTCCTTCAGCACGTTCGGCACGAGCCATGTCGGAAGCCGCCTCGCCTGCGCGGCGACGGGAAGCCCTTCAATCTTCGCGTCTAGGAGTTGGTGGGCCAACCCTATGGTGCAGGTAATCCAGTTAGCTCTTCTCTTATCCTGGCCCAGGCAGAGTTCCCAGTCGAACTCTGCGGGCAACGATTCGATGGTCGCCCCTATGTCGCAAAGCCAGAGGGGCCGCCATGCTCCGTGTTTGAGCAGGTGAATGGCGAGCAACCCCAGGTGGTCTTCCTGGCCCATCACGCGCACGTCCACGTCGCCCATCTTAACGAGCCGCGAGCGGGCGTATAAAGAATCCAGGCTGCGGTCTTCGAGTTCGGAGAAGCCCGCGTGCAAATCGGCCCAGAATCCCTCGCTGCCAGGACTCTTGAGCACCTCCAACGCGCGCGGGTACTGCTCCGGCCTCACGCAGATGTCCACATCCCCGAAGGGACGCAAGACCGTCTCCGGGTAAAGACGCGCACTGGCCCAACCCTTGACCAGCAAGGGTTCGACTCCCGCCGCGCGCAGCATCTTAAAGACCTTCTTAATCTCTTGCTCGTGAAGCGTGTCTTGGAGCGCGAGCAGCCGGTATGCCTGTTGAAGTTCCCCAGCCGCCTGCGTCTGCCCGTGCGATGCGAGTGAGTGCTTGACGCGCCACCAACCCAGCGCCGCCGCGCCTGAGCCAAGCAGGAGAGGGGCTATCTGGTCCAATTCTTGAGCAGAAATTTCTAGTGGTGGGGGAGACTGACGCCAAGAACCGGCGAGTGCTTTTGCCACCAGACTGCTGCGTGATTTGGCGAGGGCCTTACTCATGCCGCCCGTTTTGAATCAGCCTTGATGGACAATGTATAGAAACGGAAAAGAAACGAGGGTGCGCCAACGCCGAACGCTCATCGCCCCGGACATCGCCGCACCCTTGACTATCAACTTCTCAGGTCATGGCCCGCGAAACTTTCTCTCTCTTACATGAGAGCGCAAGCCATCACTCTCTGCCGGGCGCGCTTCTTAAGCGCAGGTTCCGCCCGAACACACGCCGCTGCAACACTGCGCGCTCGATGTGCAAGCCGAACCAGGGGGCAAACAGGTCGCCGCCTGCGCTGGCGTCGGGGCTACTATCGAAGTCACTAAGGG
>JAXDFO010000486.1:0-4972 GCA_034665545.1 Blastocatellia bacterium | reverse complement strand
TCAATAATCCGGCCCGTGGCTGCGGTCGGGGGCGCGATGGTTTGGACGATGACTTTTTCCAGATGCTCGCCGTTCTCGCCGCCCGCGATTAATGAGCGCAGGTCGTCCGGTATTTTGGAAAGCGCGGGCTCTTGAAGTTGGGCCGTCTGAGAAGACTGCTGTTGGGCCTGCGCCTGTGTGAGCGCGTGTCGCCAGGTTGACATCCGCGACATGGGAACGCACAGCAGCATGGCCGGTAAAACTAAGCTCAGTACAAGCAGGAGTCTTTTCATTGAGTTGCCCTTCTGGTTCGACAAGCGAGGGTTTCTGCGTCTCATCATTTTGATTCTCTGGACTGACGACAGCGAGCGTCTACGCTTTATCTCCCGCGAGGGAAGCGAGACCTCCGCAGGCTTCATCAATCAAGCGATATGCCACGCCGGAAAATCATGCGCGATAGCTTGCCTCTCAGCAACGCGGTTTTCGATGAGGAGAATCAAAGGCGCGCGCCTCTTTTCTTGAGTTAATGCTTTGAGGATAACAACTTTGGCGAGCATCTTTTATGTTCGCGTGAGTTGTGCGCGGGCGCGTTCTGATGAGCAAGGGCAAGAGGCAACCCGCGTTTCGGCGCGAGTTGTTTCAACTCCCGTGCAGGTCAGAATGCTTCGCCAGAATGAAGGGGTTTCTCAATTTGATTGAACGGGATGAAGTGGAAAACACGGCCTCTTCGTTTCGCAAAGGTCCATAAGCGGACCTTTTACGCGCGCTCCATTCATGAGGTCTAGGCTGGCACGCGGCTCGCTATGTATATTCAATGTGCGACGCTCTTCGGTTGAGCCGCACGACGGCTCTCTACCGGAAGATAGTTCATGGAAGATTACAAACATCATAGACGGTTACTGACCTTCAGACTCCTGCTCATCGCTTGCGGCGTCGTAGCCATCACTCTGGCCGTGCTGCATCTGGGCAGCCAGACGATTGACGCGCGCTGGTTCGCGTTGATTGCCCTGGCGTTAATCGGTAGCTGGATACCAACTTCGCAGATTCCTGGCGACAAGGGCGTCATCACGGCCTCGGATACGATTATCTTTCTCACGCTGTTGCTCTACGGGCCGGACGCGGCGATTGTGACGGCAGCCGTGGCGACCGCGAGCGAGTCCGCGCGCTTCACCAAACGCTGGCTCAACTTCGCAACCAACGTCTCTCTTATCTGTTGCTCCTTCTTCGTTTCGACGACGCTCATTCACCTGGCCTTCGGCGACTTGCGATTGTTGGCCCATCGGCAGGAGACCTTCTTCTCCTACGCGCAGGCTCTGATAGTCTTCGCCGTCGCGCAGGCCGTGGTCAATCATGGCTTAGTCGTGGCGATGGTCGCGCTCAAAACGGGCAAGCCGATGCTGCGGACCTGGCGTGAAAATTATTCATGGGGCTTCGTCACGTTCTTCTCCGGCATGCTCACGGCGGGCATCGTCAACGCGCTGGTCCATTATTACGGTTTCTGGGCCGTCTCCTTTACGGTCCCGGTGCTGCTGGCGAACTATCTCGCCTATCGCCCGTACATCAAAAACATAGAGGCCGCCCGCCAGCATGTGGAGGAGACTCGCGCGTTGCACCTGCGCACGCTCGAAGCCTTCGCCACCGCCGTTGATGCGAAAGATCAAATCACGCATGACCATGTTCAGCGCGTGCAGATTTACGCGGAAGGGATGGCGCGGCTGCTCGACCTCTCCGAGAAAGAGATTGAAGCGTTGCACGCGGGCGCGCTCCTGCATGACATAGGCAAGATAGCCGTGCCCGATTACATTCTCAACAAGCCCGGCAAGCTGACCGCCGCCGAGTTCGATAAGATGAAACTGCATACCATCGTCGGCGCGCAGATTCTCGAACGCATCAAGTTTCCTTACCCGCTTGTGCCCATCGTGCGTCATCATCACGAACGTTGGGACGGCAACGGCTACCCGGACGGATTGAGCGGCGAACAGATTCCACTGACGGCGCGCATCCTGACCGTCGTTGATTGCTTCGACGCCGTGCGCGAGCACAGGCAATATCGCAGAGGCTTGACGCGCGAAGAGGCGATTGAGTTCTTGCTCAAAGACAGGGAGAAGCATTACGACCCGAAAATCGTTGACCTCTTCGTAGAACACTTGCCATCCTTCGAGGAACAGATTGTCCAGTTGAAGAAGGGCGCGCTGGATTTCGTTCCGATCAAGTTGGAAGATACGGAGGCCTTTCGCATGGCTCTGCCCGCCGCAGGCTTAGCCGAAGAGCCAGCCGCGCATCAGCCCGCCGAATATTTGCAAACGATTCTGCAAGCGCACCAGTCCAGCCATGAAGTGGTCGCGCTCTACGAGATAGCGCAGGGCTTGACGGGCTCGCTGGACGTGCGCGACACCATCACCGTTCTCGTCAGCAAACTCGAAAGGGTCATCCCCTTCGAGACCTGCGTCGTTTACCTGTGCGACGACACGGGCGGCACGGCCATCGCCCAACACGTCGCCGGATTGAATGCTGAGAGCTTTCGTGGACGCGCCTTGCGACAGGGCGAAGGCGTGACCGGCTGGGTCATCGCCAACAACAAACCGTTTGCCAATACGGACCCCGCACTCGACTTCTCCGCGCTCGGCAGCCAGCTTGAGGGCTATCGCACGCTGGCCGTCTGCCCGCTCGTCAAGGGTGAACGAAAGCTCGGCGCGCTCGCGCTCTACTCGCAGTCGCTGACGAGCTACCCGGAGGACCAGCTTCGCACGCTTGAACAGGTGGCGGGTCTCACTTCCGACGCTCTGCACAACGCCATGCAGTACGCCGAAACAAAGTCTAGCCGCGCGACGGACCCGCTCACAGGGCTGCCCAACGCGCATTACCTATACGCCTTCTTCGAGCGTGAGCAATCGCGCACGATTGAAGATAAGTATTCGCTCGCGCTGATGACGATGGACCTGGACGGGTTTGAGCGCGTCAATGAGAGCGTGGGCCGTGAGCGCGGCGACGAAGTCTTGAAAGAGATAGCCTTGATGATTCGCTCGCAACTGCGAGGCGACGATCTGCTGATTCGTTATTCAGGCGATAAGTTCGTCGCGCTCTTTCACAACGCCGCGCCCGAAGTCATAGGCGAGATCGGCGTCCGCCTTCAAACTAACATCAGCATGTATCGCTCCGCCGTTGAGGGAGCCGAAACGATCTCGCATAATCTGAGCATCGGCCAGGCCCGTCTCAAGATTGACGGCGAGACCCTTGAAGAGTTGTGGGAGATGGCCGAGAAGCGGCTCCAGGCCGACAAGGCCGCGCACCGCTCGCTCATCCGCTCGTTTGCGGAAGTGACGAACGGAAATTGAGAGGGGCGGGCAAACAAATTATGTTGGACCAAGAATTTTCAACGGGCCAGTCAATCGCGCTCGATGCGGCGGCCCACGACGCGCGCGACGGCGAGAGCCAACAACGTCGTCGTCGTAGAGTGCCCGTCAATGACAAGCTGGAAACACGTCGCTTGCTGAACGGAGATGAGCGACAGGCGCTCTCTTTTCTGGGCCAGCAACCGCTCAAGAACTCCATCATGATAGGTCTCATCACAGACCACGGGTTGGAGAGCCAAGCTAATCGCGGGACATTTTACGGCTGCTTTCTGCAAAACCAATTAATCGGGATGACCTTACTGGGCCACTGCATTCTCCTCAGTGGCAGCCGCGAGACCATCAAGCGTTTCGCCCAACTGGCCTGCCTCATGGATGTCTCGCAGGTACGCATGATACTGGGCGAAGCCGGAATCACGGATAGCTTCTGTCGCTATCTGGAACGGATGTCGAGCGGGCTGATGGTTAATCAAATCGTCGGGCAGCAAATGTTGGTCTTGACCGGGATGCCGTTGGCAAATCATTGCGCCGGAGAATTAAGGCCCGCGCGCGCAGATGAATTGGACCAGGTCGCGCGGATGAACGCCGAAGCCTACTTCGAGTTGAACGGCGTGGACCCCGCCGCCAAAGACCCCAAAGGTTTCCGCGAGCGCGTTCTCTCACGCATCGAGATGGGACGCGTCTGGGTCGTCAATGACGCGAGCGGCATCGCCTTCAAGGTGGACATCGTGAGCATGACGGATGAGGCCGTCTATCTTGAAGGCATCCTGACAAGATCGGACCTGCGCGGGACGGGCCTCGGCAGTGTGGGCCTCGGCGCGTTGTGCGGCCAATTGCTGCAACATCATAAAGCCATCTGCCTCTTCGCCAACGCCGACAATCAATCTCTTCTCTCCTTCTACGGTCGCATAGGGTTCGCGCCCTTCGCCTCATATCGCCTCGTTCGCTGTGCGCGGTAAATTTACAGCCGTGTGAAGTTGACTTATCCCGCCGCTTTGGTTAAATTTTATAACTTCAAGAACGATTGCGCGTTATCACGCGCCGTTTTGGAAGTAGCTTGAAGCGGTAGGGTTTGCGGGTCACAACCAGCACGCGCCTGCCATTTTTCAAATTTTTGATAGGATGCTCCGAAAGACCTTCGTCATGAATCGAACGTTCACTCGATTCTGAAATTTATTTGCCGGGCCTGCTCCACAAGATGGCGGGCTTTGCGGCGAAGGCGCTCCTATCGAATCCGATCATGTAGCAGTTGCCGTTTCCAGATTGTCGGCAAAATCGAATTTGGTTGATGCTTTCGTCGCCGGAAGGGCCGCCATTAAAGCGGCGGCCCGGAGCGTCTTTCATCGCCTGTCCTGATTCGTCAGGGCAAGGCCGTTGATTGATATGGAAAGCGTGGACCAGAAAACCATGAGCGAAATTAACGTCCAACTGAAAGATGGCGCGGCGGCGCAACTGCCCGCGCCTGTGACCGTCGCCGAGGCTCTCAAGCGGCTCGACCGCGACCTGGCGAAGCAGGCTCTCGCGGCTCGTGTCAACGGGCGCGAAGTTGACCTCGCGTTCATCCTTGACGCCTCGCAGCAGAACGGCGACCCCATCAAAATCGAGCCGGTCCTGCCGCAGACGCTCGAAGGCTTGGACGTGCT
>JAXDFO010000485.1:0-4801 GCA_034665545.1 Blastocatellia bacterium | reverse complement strand
GTGTAGGAGCCTGTGGCGGGACTCGCCGAGGCCGCGCGCCCGGCGTAGACGGGACGCTCGCAATTCTTGAGCATGCCCGTCAAGCGCGGCTCGACGAAGGACCAGCCGCCCATATTCTTCGGCTCTTCCTGCGCCCAGACAAGTTGTTTCGCGTTCGGATAAGCGGCGAGAATCTCGCGCAGGCCAGCTTCCGGGAAAGGGTAAAACTGTTCGAGGCGAATGATAGCGACCTTTTCATCACCGCTCTTTTGACGCCCGACGTGCAAATCATAAAAGAGCTTGCCGCTACAGAGGACGATGCGCTTGACGGCTTCAACATTGGTCACGTCCGCGTCGTTAATCAAGGGCAGGAAACCGCCGCTCGTTAATTGGTCCACTGAGGAAGTCGCGGCGGGCAGCCGCAGCAGGCTCTTCGGCGTCATGACGACGAGCGGGCGGCTGGTCTCCTGCTTGACCTGTCTGCGCAGTAGATGAAAATACTGCGCGGGCGTGGTCGGATAGCAGACCTGTAGATTATTTTCGGCGCAGAGCGTGAGATAGCGTTCGAGGCGCGCGCTGGAATGCTCCGGCCCCTGCCCCTCGTAGCCGTGCGGGAGCAGCATGGAGAGACGCGAGCGTTGTTTCCACTTATCTTCGGACGCGGCCACGTACTGGTCTATGATGACCTGCGCGCCGTTGCCGAAATCTCCGAACTGCGCTTCCCACAACACGAGCGCGTCCCCGGCCACGACCGAATAGCCGTACTCGAAACCGAGCACGCCCTGTTCCGAGAGCGAGCTATCATGTACATCGAAGACGGCGTGCGGATTCTTCTCGCTGCGCAGTTCGGAGAGCGGAGACCAGCGCGCGCCGGTCTGCGTGTCGTACATCACAGCATGACGCTGGCTGAACGTGCCGCGCCCGGAATCCTGCCCGCTCAAGCGCACGCGCGTGCCTTCCAGGACCAGCGAGCCGTAAGCCATCGCTTCCGCGAAGGCCCAATCCATAGGAACCTGCCCCTCGCCCATCTTGGCGCGACGCGCGAGTTGGCCCACCATCTTCGGGTTGATGTTGAAGCCTTCGGGCACGATGGAAATCTTGCGAGCTATCTCTCTCAAGACAGAGGCATCAACGCCCGTCTCAAGGACTGGCGAACCATCCTCCTCCGGCACGGGCGGCGGCAACTCGTTGACCTTCGGCTTGCTGGCGACAATCTGCTTCGCATGCGTGAGGGCGTCTTCATAACGCTGGACTCGTTCCTGTATCAAAGCCTTAACGCCGTCTTCATCAATCAAGCCTTCACGCACAAGCTGGCGCGCGTACAATTCGCGCACGCCGGGATGCGCCTTGACCCGCGCGTACATCAAGGGCTGCGTATAGCTGGGCTCGTCTCCCTCGTTATGGCCCAGGCGACGAAAGCCCACGACATCCAGCACCACGTCCTTGTTGAACTCCTGCCGGTAATCGAGCGCGATTTGCAGCACGCGGTAAACTGCTTCCGGGTCATCGCCGTTGATGTGAAAGATGGGCAGTTGCGTCATGCGCGCCACGTCCGTCGAGTAGATGGTCGAGCGGCTCTGTTCGGGCGAAGTCGTAAAGCCTATCTGGTTGTTGATGATGATGTGAATCGTGCCGCCCGTGCTATAGCCGTCTAGGTCCGCGAGGTTCAAAGTCTCCATCACGATGCCCTGCCCCGCGAAGGCCGCGTCGCCGTGGAGTAGAACGGGGAGCGCGCGGTCAATGGACTCTTCGCGCGCGGTGTCCATCGCGTCCTGCTTGGCGCGGGCGATGCCTTCAACCACCGGGTCCACGATTTCGAGGTGGCTCGGGTTGGGCGAGAGCGTGAGTTTGACTTTGCGCCCGCTCGCGGTAATGCGTTCACCGATTGCGCCCTGATGATATTTCACGTCGCCCTCGTCGGCGGGGAAGTTAGGATGAACGCTGCCCTCGAAGGATGCGAGGAGGCGTTCCATAAAGCTCTCGCCGATGACGTTGGCGAGGACGTTGAGACGCCCGCGATGGGCCATCCCCATCGTGATGTCTTCGACGCCGCGCGTCGCCGCTCCCTCAATAAGCTGGTCCAGTAATGGAACTATCGTCTCCATGCCTTCGAGTGAAAATCTTTTCTGGCCCAGATATTTGGTATGCAGGAAACGCTCGAACTGTTCGGCGGCGATGAGTTTGATGAGAAGCTGTTTTTTAATCTCCGGCGAGATGGCTTGCGGCTCGACGAACTGATGGCGTATCTGCTCGCGTATCCAAATTTTTTGTTCCTTGCTCTGGATGTGGCGATACTCTATGCCGACCTTGCCGCAATAGGCGCGTTGCAGGATGTCCAGAATCTCGCGCAAGCTCGCGCTCTCTTTTCCGGCCAGTCCTCCGGTGATGAATTCCCGGTCCAAATCCCAGATGGTCAGCCCGTAGGTTTCCAGGTCCAATTCCGGGTGATAGTGGAGCGGCATCGCGTGGAGCGGGTCTATGTCAGCGATGAGATGGCCGCGCACGCGATAGGCGTTGATGAGTTCGAGGACGCGCGCCTGCCTGGTGATTTGCGCGCGGCCCTGGTCGCCGCCCATCAAGGCCGGGTTGCGGTCAACGGACCAGCGCATAGGTGGATACGCGATGCCGAGGTCCGCGAACATCTCATCATAAAATTTATGCTGGCCGATGAGGAGTTCGTGGATGCGCGCGAGGAACGCGCCGGACTCCGCGCCCTGTATGATGCGGTGGTCGTAAGTGCTGCTGATGGTGATGGCCTTGCTGATGCCCAGTTGCGAGAGCGTTTCGGGAGCCATCGCTTGATATTCCGCAGGGTACTCAATCGCGCCGGTGGCGATGATGACGCTCTGGCCCGCCATCAAGCGCGGCGTGGACGAGACGGTCCCGATGGTTCCGGGGTTGGTCAGAGAGATGGTCGTGCCCTGAAAGTCAGGTATCCCAAGCTTGCCGTCGCGCGCTCGCCTTATCACGTCATCGTAGGCGGCGATGAACTCGTGAAAGCGCATGCGGTTCGCGTTCTTGATGTTGGGCACGAGAAGCGTGCGCGTGCCGTCCTTCTTGGCGAGGTCAATGGCGACGCCGAGGTTGATGCCCTCGCGTCGCACGCGCGAAGGAACGCCGTCCGCCATCTCGAAGCCGTCGTTGAGTTGCGGGAATTGGTCCAGGGTGCGAATGATGGCCCACGCGATGAGATGCGTGTAAGAGACCTTGCCGCGATTGTTCTCCTGTAGGTACTTGTTGATGAGGCGGCGATTCTCGTCAAGCACCTTGACCGGCACGCGACGCTGCGAGGTCGCGGTCGGGACCGTCAGGCTCGCTTCCATATTCTCAACTATCTTGAGCGCGCCGCCGCGAATGGGCGTCGTCCCGGCGGTAGAGCCGGACGCGCCGTTCGTTTTCGCGCCGGACGCGGGGGCGGTTGCCTGCGTTGTCGAAGCAGCGGTTGAAGTCTTGGCGGTTGGCTGCGATTGCGGCGCGGGCGTTATCGGCGCAGGTGCGCTCTGCGCGACGCTCGCGCTCGAAGCGTTGGCGGCGGCTGCTCCGTCTCCGTTGGATGAACGAAGCGCGGACTGCGCGCCGCCCAGGAGTTCTGTGAAGTAAGTTCGCCATGATTCGTCAACGAGCGAAGGGTCGCTGCGAAAGCGGCTCAGCAAACCTTCCACGTAAGTCGCGTTGGCCCCAAAATTTTCGGCGATAAAATCCGAGAGATTAATATTAGTTTGAAGTTCGCTCACGGTCTCTGTCCTCTCATGCTTAAACGCCTGCGGGCGCGGCACAGGCCCCGGCCAGGCAACCACAAATTTTCCGCTCCGTTGATAGAATTATAGACTATCATTTTTCGCCTCTCCCTTGCATCTAAAGGCTCACAAAAATCATTGACATCAATCGGCCATTGTTGCCTAATAGGCAACGCTTTAGCGGACCGGACAGAGGCACGAATTCTCTACACTCGCGCTCTTACCAAACGGGCCCACGCGCCCAGGCTCAGAAACGAACTTCAGATGACCAGCATTCTCTCGACCATCTCAGGTTACTTTAGTAAGTCTTTAATCCTCGGCGCGTTTCTGCCGGTCGTTATTTTCGTCATCTTTAGCTGGCTCTTTTTGGTTCCATTGCTCCCTTCGGACTGGCCGCTCTTTCAACCCCTGGCCGGACTCGACAAGGAATGGAAGATCGTCGCCGTCTCGTTCATCACCATAGTCCTGAGCGGTCTCATCTATAACCTGAACATTCCCCTCCTGCGCGTCTACGAGGGATACCCCTGGAAGAATTCCTGGGTCGGAAGATGGCGCACGCGCCATTACATAGCCCGCTACGACGAGGCGATGGTGAGGATAGAAGCGATGCGCGCGCTGCTGCGCGTGATGGACGCCGCGCTCAAAGATAATAACGAGGCATTGATGCAGACGGTCGTCGAAAAATGGAAGAGCTACAGGCGGCCCTTGCTGGCTCCGAGCTTTAAGGACCAGCCGTGGCTGGTCATCTGGGAAACTCCCGAGGAGCGACCGAGGCACAACGCGCTCGCCGCGCAGGAAGTCTGGAAAGATTTGAAGGACAGCATCATCGGCGAACTGGGGCGCGAGCGCATCAAGGTTAAGCGAGAGTTTCAGGACATACGGGCGTATACGCTGCCGACGCGGCTGGGGAACGTGACGCGCAGTTTCGAGTTATACGCTTACCGCGAGTATAAGATGGATGCTATCGAACTCTGGTCCAGGTTAATCGCCATCATCAAGCAGGAGTATGCCGCCTCTATAGATGATGCCAAGACGACGTTCGATTTCATGTTGAACTGCTCCGCGCTCAACGGGCTGTTGGCAGC
>JAXDFO010000484.1:0-4781 GCA_034665545.1 Blastocatellia bacterium | reverse complement strand
TCGCGTAGACCACCTGCGCGCCCTCGAAAGCCTCTTCCACGTTGTTCGTGACACGCACGCTCCCGCCCGCCTCTCTCGCGCGAGCCTCGACATCGCTCATCAATTCCTGGTCCAGTTCGTAACCGGGCGGATGCGCGATGGTCAGTTCATGGCCCATCTGCGCTGTGGCGAGCGCGAAACTGTTCGGCACGGCCATCGGCAAAGCCTTCGGATGCCAGGCCCAGGTGAGCAGCACGCGCCGCCGCCCGCTTCCGAGCTTTTCGCGCACCGTCATCATATCCGCCACGGCCTGGCAAGGATGATGCATCGCCGATTCCAGATTGATGACGGGCACTTCCGAATGTTTGGCGAAAGCCTGAAGGACGGGGTCGCGTCTCTCCTCTTCCCAATCGCGCAAGGCCGCGAAGGTCCGCACGCAGATGGCCGCGCAATACCTTCCGAGCACGCGCACAAACTCCGCGACGTGCTCCGTCTTATCCTGGTCCATCACCGCGCCGTCCCTGTGTTCCAGCGTCCAACTCGTCCCGCCCGGCTCAAGCACGACCGCGTTGCCTCCGAGTTCATAAACTCCAACCTGCATAGATGCGCGCGTGCGCAAACTCGGATTGAAAAAGACGAGCGCGACTGAGCGGCCCGCGAGCGGCTTCGATTCTTCATCGCCACGCTTGAAACGCAACGCCATCTCGATTAACTCTTCGAGTTCGTTACTGGTCCAGTCGGATGTTGTCAGAAAGTCTTTCGGCATTAGTTCGCTGTAATCTCTTTGAGCGCGTCAACGAACAGGTCCGCCTCTTCGCGTTTCAGGCAGAGCGGCGGCAAGAGCCTGAGCACGTTGGCATCGCTGGACGTGCCCGTGATGATGCGTCTTTGGAGTAGAGCTTGATGGACGGGCGCGGCCTTTTCTTTGAATTCGATGCCGAGCAGAAGTCCAAGCCCGCGCACGCGCGTGACCCCTCGCACGTCCGACAGGCGCGCGCGCAAGTGACTCTCGATGGCCTTCACATTCGACAGCATCGCATCCGTCTCAATCGCTTCGAGCGTGGCCCTGACCGCCGCCATCGCCAGCATCCCGCCGCCGAACGTCGTCCCCAAATCATTCTCTTTCACGCTCGAAGCGATGCTTTCATTAACGAGACATGCGCCGACGGGCACGCCGCTCCCGAGAGCCTTCGCCAGCGTGATGATGTCCGGCACAACGCCACCGCCAGCCTCGCTTCCGGCGAAGAACCACTCGCCCGTGCGCCCGATGCCCGTCTGCACTTCATCGTAAACAAGGACGATGCCGCGCTCGTTCGCCAACTCGCGCAGGGCCACATAAAATTCCGGACCAGCCATCCGCACGCCCGCCATAGATTGAACCGGCTCCAACATGATAGCTGCCACGGACTCGTCCGCGATCTTTCTCACAGACTCAATATCGCCGAACTCTGCGGAGAGATGGCCCGGCACGTTGGGTCTTCCAAGTTCTCTGTACTTGCCTAAGAAAGTCGCGCTGATGGCGTCCGCCGTGCGACCGTGAAAGCCGCCGCTGAACGTGATGATGTTCTCCCGGCCTGTGGCAAAACGCGCGAGGCGCATCGCGTTCTCGTTGGCTTCAGTTCCGGAGTTACAGAAGAAGGCTTTGGTCAGAGACGAGGGCGCGAGTTGGACCAATTTTTCCGCCGCCCGCGCGCGCGCGCTTGAGTAAACGAGGTTCGAGTAAAAGAGAAGCCGCTCCGATTGCTCTCGAATCGCCGCGACGACGTGCGGGTGACAATGGCCTGTGGCCGCGACAGCATGCCCTCCATACAGGTCCAGGAAACGCTCGCCCTCGCTCGTCTCAATCCAGACGCCCAGGCCGCGCTCCGCCGCCACGGGCATCTTCTTGTAAGTCGCCAGTTGAAAGCGTTCTTCGCTCGCCGCTATCTCTTCAAATGTCTTCATCGCTATCGTTATGGATTCGAGCCTGTGAGCAGGAGTCCGGTCTTTTCATCGAGGTCGAACATGAGATTCATGTTCTGGATGGCCTGGCCCGCCGCGCCCTTGACCAGATTATCGAGCGCGCTGAAGACGACGAGGCTGCGCCCGCGCGCGGCAAAGCCTATGTCGCAGAAGTTGGTTGTCTTGACCCAGTTGATGTCGGGCGAGCCTTCCACGAGTCGCACGAAAAACGCATCGCGGTAAAACTGTGCGAACAACTCGCGCGCCTCTTTCGCATTCATCTCATCCTTAGTCTCCGCGTAGATGGAAGCGAAGATGCCGCGCGCCACCGGGAGCGAATGGGTCATGAAGACGAGTTCGCTGGACCAGTCTCCGACCGCGCGCAGTTCCTGTTCTATCTCCGGCACATGCTGGTGCGTGAAGGGCTTGTAAGCGTAGAAAGAGTTCATGCGTTGCGGGTGATGCGTGTTCGCGGCGGGCTTTGCGCCCGAACCGGAGGAACCCGTCTTCGCATCAACAATCACGCGCCCGCTCAAGAGATTGCCCGCGACGAGAGGCGCGAGGCCCAGGAGCGTCGCGGTGGCGAAGCATCCGGGGTTGCTAATGAGTCGCGCTTGTTTGATGCGCTCTCGATTCGTTTCGGTCAAGCCGTAAACGAACTCGCCCTGCGCCTCCATAGCCGTGTGCTCGCGCCCGTAATGCTGCTCGAAGAGAGCGCGGTCGCGCAGTCGAAAATCACCTGAGAGGTCAATCGCCTTGACATGTTGTGGAAGACGAGGCGCAATCTCCATCGCCTGACCGTGCGGCAATGCCAGAAAGACGCAATCCAAATCTTCGAGGCCGTTCAACCCTTCCGGCGCGCGTGTGAAAGAGAGGTCCGTCAGCCCGTACAGATTGCGATGCACTTCACAGACGGCCTTGCCCGCATGCTCGTTCGCCGTCACAAGCGCGATTTCGACGGACGGGTGCAACAGCAGTAGCCGCAAAAGCTCCGACCCGCCGTAACCCGACCCGCCAAAGATGCCAACGCGAATATTCATCTTAAGAAAACCCGAAAGTCTAAACTCGAAATCGAATCGTTAGTTCCTGGTCCAATTTGAATGGACCAGCAATGCGCGGTCGCATCCATGTCGTTCAGACGGCGACTCTGAGTTTTGAACTCTGGACCTTTGTCTCTATCAACTCGAAGAGGCGCGCGCCGTCGCGTCTGGCGTTGCCTGCGGGCACGCCGAACTCCTGTTCGATGTAATCCTGGCCCATCTGCGAATCCGTCACCGAACCCGCGACGACATCAATCTCGATGCCGCGACGGCGAAACAACTCTATCCCGCCCCACGCGCCGACGTAGTCCGAAGCGCAGAAGATGAGGGCTGCTGTCGCCTCTCTCAACTCCGCGTCGTCGAAGACGGAATCAACCGCGTAGCCGCCCAGGATGCCGTCGCCGAGTTCTATCACGATGAGGTCCGGCGCGCTCTCGTTCAGGCGCTTGATGATGGCCTTCGCCACGGGAGAGAGGTCGCCCGCCCCGACCGTGGAGGGCAGGCCGCAATCGAGAAAGCTCGCGGTCGCAATCGCGCCGTGGTCCGCCATGTTGAGCGTGTCGCGCAGGCACGCGACGCCCGACAGTTTGGCCGCCGCGACTCTCATTCTTTTGCGCGTCGCCTGCTTGATGACTTCCGTCGCCGCGAAAGTCTTGCCGCTATTCATGCACGTTCCGGCGACGAGGACAATCGGCGCGGTCTGGTCCAGCTTATCGCGCAAGGGCAAGGCTTTGTCCGCGATGTTGAGGACGCGGCCTCCCTCGTCGCAGGCCATCCCTATGACTTCAACGCTGATGGCATCGCTGAGGCTCGAATGATGGCCCGTGCAATAACCTATCACGCCGCCCATGTTCAGCAGGTGCAATTTATCTCCGGCCTCTACGGATTCTGGGACATCGCCGACGAAGCCTTTCAACGCGCGCCTGCGTCCGAGCACGCCTATCATCACATCGCCCGGATTAATCTTGGCGAGCCTGCCCGTCGGCAACTCCAAAAGATTATAGGTCGCGCTGTCCGTCAGAGTGCGAACGACGACCACATCGCCCGCGCGCGGCTCCTTGATGCCCGCGACCACCGCCACGATCTTTCCCAGACCGAGCGGCGAGACGGCGGACCCGACCTTATCTGCTTCGACCACGGACACGGGCGTGCCGCACATCGCATCATCCTCAGCTTGACTCATTGACTTATTCCCTTCAGCCGCAGGCGCAGCGCGTTGAGTTTGATAAAGCCTTCAGCGTCGCGCTGGTTGTAAATATTGTCCGCCTCGAAGGTCGCA
The DNA here is from genome assembly GCA_034665545.1 of Blastocatellia bacterium. GTDB lineage: Bacteria > Acidobacteriota > Blastocatellia > Pyrinomonadales > Pyrinomonadaceae > DASYML01. The sequence goes on along the minus strand of JAXDFO010000484.1, from coordinate 542 downwards.
AGATTTTCGTTGTAGAGCGAACGCGGGCTGCGACGGCCCACGACCGTGACGTTGCCTCTGTAAAGCTTGAGGCGCACCTCGCCCGTCACGCTCCTTTGCGTCTCATCAATCATCTTTCGCATCAACTCGAACTCCGGCGCGAACCAGAATCCGTAATAGATGCTCTCGGCAAACTTGACGCCGAGCGAATCTCGCAACCGCATCACTTCCCTGTCGAGCGTGATGGATTCCAGCGCGCGATGCGCCGCTTGCAGGATGGTCACGCCCGGCGTCTCGTACACGCCGCGCGATTTCATCCCGACGAAACGATTCTCGACCAAGTCCACGCGGCCTATGCCGTGCGCGCTGCCAATGCGATTCAGTTGTTCGAGCAAGGCCACTGCCCCCAACGATGCGCCGTTGATGCTGACAGGCTCGCCCGCCTCGAATCCGAGTTCTAGATATTCCGGCTTGCCTTCGGCCTCTTCGGGCGCTTTGGTCCACTGAAAAATATCTGCCGGAGGTTCGTTCCAGGGGTCTTCCAGAATGCCGCCCTCATAAGA
>JAXDFO010000483.1:0-3237 GCA_034665545.1 Blastocatellia bacterium | reverse complement strand
TCGCCGCCGCTCCTGGCGTGCTCAAATCATCAATCGTATTTCGTATCTGCCGCACGGAGTCCGCGCCCCTCGCTCCTCTAGTATTGAGCAGAGTCTTGACCGGCGACAAGATCTCGTTCAACCCCTGCCCCCTGTACTTCGTTCTCTGTTCAGACGCTTGCAGGTTTGCGGAATTCTCCTCGCTTTTGGCATTCCTGGGCGCGGGCAAGGGAAAGCCTATGCGTATGATGACGGGCATTATCTGCGGGTCATACTGGGCCTGGTTGATGTGAAGCGCGTAGAGAATATCGTTGGCGGTATCAGTGCCGGAATTCTCGTAATAGCCGCCGTCAACATATCTGAACTTGTGGCCTGCGGCCATGATGTAGCCCGCCGGTGTGATGAACGGGAAACGCGCGCTGAGACAGGCCGCCGTGCTGAAGGGCGGGTCTACCGTCTCGTTCATCTGCGCGAGGGTCTCAACGTTGTCGAAGAGCCTGTCTTTTGAACTCATTCTTGTGATGACCATGCGCTCGCCGCGCTCGACGCTCGTCGTGTTGAAATAGATGGCCGGGACCGCGCCGTTATCAAAGTCTTTCCAGAAATCATAGTAGGGCTGTGAAAGCTCGTCGCTGCCCGTCACGGCTTCCCCTGTGCAACTGGCTCCCCTGGTCCAGGAAAGTTCGAGCCTCTCTTCCAGAGCGCGCGCGCGGTCCCAGGAGTTGACTGGGAAAGGCAGAAAGCGTTGTACCAGGTCCGGGTACATCAAAGCCGCGAGGAGCGGCGAGAGATAATCATCCCTCAAAATTTTGTCCGCGCTGGTTTGCCACGGCCCCGCGCTGTTTCTCAAGTTCGCTTCGGTGGGAAGCTTCTCTACTTGCGTCGGCTGGCACTTCGCGTTGAGGCCCGCGTAGACGGCTGTCCCGACGCTGCCGCCTGAGACGCTGCTGATGGCGAAGACGTGTTGCGCGAAGGCTGGGTTGTTGTCCTGCATCGCCCCCAAGACGAGCGCGGTGTAATAGGCCGTGGTGATGCCCCCGCCTTCCGCCGTGACGATGAAGACGGGATAGGGACGCCCTTTGAATTCATCCAGGTCTTTACGACCGCGCAACCAGCTATTGAACTGTTCCTGAAAATCCGGCGGCACGCGCCTGACGGGCGTTGCGCTGAGGGCCAGACGATTGTCGTTGTAATCTCGAATCTTATGATTGTCGTTCAAATCAAAATAACTGAAGACGAGCGCGAGTATTAGAAGCGGCGTGAGTATCGGAAGCTTGATGAGCTTGCCCAGGTAGACGACCAGCGCGCTGCCCATCGCAATCCAGACCCCGCCCGTGCAGAGCAACAACGGCGCGGGCCCGATCCATCCGGCGATTCTCACCTGGCCCGTCGTCGTGTAGAAGGTGATGAATAAGAGAAGCGAGAAGAGCAACGTCAGAACCAGCACGAGCCTTGTGATGAATGGCAGGTCGCGGACTCCGACCAGGCCCGCCGTCTTGATTTTTTCCGGCCAGATGTCAGGAAATTTTCTTCTCAGGTAATCGGCCATCCAACGGCGATAGTATAAGAGGGCCAGGAATAGCAGCCCGCTCAAGATGGTCAAATAGAAGAGGAGCATGAGCCGCTCATGAGTCTCACTGTCATGGTCAACGTGCCCCTGCGGGTTGGCAGCACGATAGAGCGAGTAAGCGATGCCCAGGAATGGAATGATGCCGCAGAATCTGGGCGTCCAGAACGCGGCCAGCCTTTTCGGATTGGCGAAGGCGTGACGGAATCTTTTCCATGACCACCAGAACTCGCGTTTCGGTGGGGCCGCGCCCGCGAGCAGTTGTGGTTCTATCAGGTAGATGAGAACGCGGGCCCAGTACCATGACATGAGGCCGAAGAAGAGAGCGGCTATCGCAAACAGCAGTGGCCCCCTGATCTGATGCTTACGGTCTTCCACGATGACTCGCAAGACTTCCATTGACTCGCTCGTGACGAAGAGCGCAGCCGAACCTATCACCGATATCCAAAAGCTGAAGCGAGCCAGATGGGCCACAGACAAGAAATCTCGAATCCAGGTTGCCAGGGCGTCCAATACCTCTATCACCTTTTTGAGAAGCCGCATGTTGCCTCCGTCCGAAATTTATGGAGTCCGATAATCCCTTGATGCTTTCCCCTCGCCCCGTGAAAGATGTTTCAAGGCTAATTTATCGGACGCATCATATCAGAAGATGGCGACGGGCGATTCCATAACATTGCTTGCCCTGAGGCTGAGGAGTAAGCTATTTCTCGCTTCACAAGGTTTGGCAGTTCCTCAACATTCATCCGGCTTGCGCTGAGTCGCAGCACAAAGGAGAACCCCCTTATGTCCCGCCCAGTCGCAGACATCTCTCAACACAAACCCAAAATTTTCATCGGCTCATCTGAAAGGGGCCTCAAGGTTGCCGAACTTATCAAGAAGGGTCTGGCGGATTGCGCGGACTGTGTGCTGTGGAATGACCCGGGCGTCTTCGAGGTGACGGAGGTGACTATTGATAGTTTGGAGAAAGCGCTTGACGACTACTCTCACGCTATCATCGTGATGAGCCCTGAGGATAGGGTCATGACGAAAGACCCCCAGGAGGAGCCGCCAAGCAACGATAATCTTATTTTTGAACTCGGTCTCTTCGTGGGCCGTCACGGGCGTCGGTCGGCCTTCATGGTCGCGCCCTACGGAAGGGAGGGAAGGGAGATAAAGTTGCCAAGCGACTATCTGGGCGTCACGCGCTGTCATTACAAGATAGTGCCCAGAAGCAAATCGTTGCAGTATGACGTTTCATCCGCGTGCGCGGACATCGCGCGCGTTTTGCGGGCGGCGCGCGAGGCTCCCGGCAACTCTCTTCGCAGTCGGCCCTCAAAGTTCTGGGATAAATTATCGGACAGAGTAACCATCCTCTTCGGAGTCGAGCACGACGAGCAAGTGGATTTTTACAACAGACATACGGCCTCGAAGGACCATCCCAAAATCTCACCGCGCGACCTGCGCACGGCGATTGAGATTTCACACTTTCTCACTCGTCGCTATCCGAAACAACGCTTCATCCCGATAGCCTCCAACACGCTCGGCTGGCATACTAATCTCCACCCGGACGAAGACCTCATTTTCATCGGCGGCTTCGTCACGAACGAAGCCTATGGGGACCACAAGGAAAAATATGAGCATCACTTTCGGGTCAAGATGGGACGGCTCTGCGGAGTTGACGGGCAGCAAGTATGTCACATAGCTTTCGGCGA
>JAXDFO010000482.1:0-7216 GCA_034665545.1 Blastocatellia bacterium | reverse complement strand
GTTGTCAGCCATCGCTATCTCTATAATCTCTATGGTCGGCCCGGCCCCTATCGTCTCCGTGTCAATGACTAAAGCTCGCTCGTTCAACTCGTGAATTTCGAGGGCCGGTGTATAGAGTTGTTTGATGTTGTAATGCATAAAAATTTTTGGACCATTTATTGGACCAAATTAAATATCAGGCTCGCGTTCATGCTTCCTCGTCAATCATTTCGTTGAGCATCAATTCGACCACGACGGGGTCAAGGTTTCGCTTGAAGACGATGGTGCGCGGCGGCGTGCGCGCGAGCGGGTCGCGGCTGCCGCGCAACTCCTCCCACGCGGCGAGGATGAAATTGCTGATGCCTGCGCGCTCCAACTCTTTCAATCTCTCATGCAGATGCTGCGGCGTCCAGAACCCCAGGATTTCCAGATGGACCTGCCTGCCTGCCGGATGGCTCAAAACGTAATCGGGGATAAACGCGCTCTCGCCCAGGTCCATTATTTCGCTCGCAGGCTCTAAGGTCCAGGGGCTGTCGAACTCCGCCCACTTCTCCGCGAGCCGCTCAATCACCGGATTCTGGTAGGGCATCGCCGGGAAATAGTGTGAGCGCAACTGTCGCTGCTCGCTGTCCATCTCGAAGAACGCGCGGCCCGCGCCCGGCTTCAAGGCGATTTCCGCGCGCATGCGCCAGTTCGTCAAGAGCAGGAGCGCGGGCAGAAAGACAGCCATCTGCACGCCGTACTTTTGCGAGCGATGAAACATAGAGACAGGGCCATCCAGGCGTATCTCATATCCCGCGCGCGAGTTGCCCTTGATGGTGTGAATCAGGCGGTAGGTCTTAATCGCGTTGAATAATTCCCTGTAACCTTCGGAGCTTTGCGGCAGGACCATGAGCCTCATCGCCACGCAATGATAGAGCAACGCCTGCGCCTGGGCCAGATTATAAAGGTCCAGTAATTCTCTCTCCGTCAATCGCTCAAACTCTACCAGCTTCTGGTTCTCCGGCAAGTCCGCGTAGAGACCTTGCGAGACTACTTCGGGCGCGCAGCCGAGCTCGCGCGCCGTCTCCGAGACGAGAGAAACGCGCGCCGCTTCATCACTCACGACCGGATGAATCGAGCGCGCTTTGAGAAAGAGGATGCGGCGTATCTCGGCAGGGTCTGTCTCGATGGCGGTCTCGAAAGTGCAGCGGTCCATGAGGAGCTTAATCAGCCCGCGCAGGATTTTATAATCAGTGCCGACACCCACATACTCCGCGAGCGCGCCGTCCAATTCCTTGTGCGGTCGCCCCTCGTGTTCGCTGAAGAGGCGAATCAACTCGGCGGCGTCCTGCAAGTAACCAGCATCGCCCGCGTCAATATAGCGCGGCCCCGTGCGCCCGCCGCGCACCCAACTCTGTGACAGGTCCGCCGTCAACATAAACGCATCGCTCCGCGCTCGCTCGCTTTCAACTTTCTCTTTCTCAACTCATCCATCCCTGCTCTTCAGTCTCCTGCCTGGTTTCGCGGAACTGCTCGCCGCTCGTCCGTCGCTGGCTGATATATTCTTCGGTCGTCTCGCGCGTGACCACTTCATAGAGCACAGCTTCCTTTCCAGGTTGCTTGCGCAGGATGCGCCCAAGTCTCTGCACGTGCTCGCGCAGGGAGCCGGAGCCGGAGAGGATGATGGCGACGGAGGCTTCCGGGATATTGACGCCCTCGTTCAAGACTTTGGAAGTGGCGAGCGCGAGCACGTCGCCGCGATTGAACGCTTCGAGCCACTGGCGACGCTCCTTGATGTTCGTCTGGTGCGTGATGGCCGGAATCAAAAACTGCTCCGAGATGCGATAGACCATCTCATTCTCAGCCGTGAAGATGAGCGCGCGTTCCCTCTTATGACGTTGGAGCAATTCGGAGAGCACGCGCAGCTTCGATGCAGTGCCGAGCGCGACCCGCTTAGATTCCCTGTAGGCCATCATGGCCCGCCGCCCGGCCTCGCTGCGCGCGCTGGCGATGACGAACATCTGCCACCCGCGCAGGGTGCTCAGGCTGATGCCCTGCCCCTGTAAAAAGTTTCTGAAGACCGCGCGCTCCTGTTCATAAAGGACGCGCTCTTCGGGGCTGAGTTGAACGTTGATGCGGACCAGTTGATAGTCGGAGAGGTATTCGCCCGCGAGTTCGTGAGCTTCGCGGCGATAAACTATTGGACCAATTAAACGGTCCAGGCTTTCGTCCGCGCCGTCCGTGCGTTCCGGCGTCGCGGTCAGTCCGAGACGGAAGGGCGCGATTGACATCTCCGCCGCGTAGCGATAGACGCTGCTCGGCAGGTGATGGCACTCGTCGAAGATGATGAGGCCGAATTGATTGCCGAGCCGCTCCATCATGCGAAAGGCCGAAGCGTAGGTCGTCACCGTGAGCGCGCCGACTTCGTAATAGCCGCCGCCGATTAACCCGACCTCCGCTTGAAAGCAGGAGAGCAACAAGTCGTACCACTGGTTCATGAGGTCAATCGTGGGCACGACGACGAGCGTCGAACGCTTCGTCTGCTCGATGGCCATCTGCGCGACGAGGCTCTTGCCCGCGCCCGTCGGCAAAATCACGACGCCGCAACGCGAAGCCGCGCGCCACTCCTTGATGGCCTCATGTTGATAAGGTCTCGGTTCGACCAGGAATTTGGTGGGAAAGTCGAATTGATGATAGGCGCGCGCCTGGTCTTCATAAGAGGTCTGCTGGCGAACCAACTCCGTGACCGCGTGCCGGTAGGACCAGGCCGGAGCGCGCCAACGCATCACGCGCTCGTCCCAACGAAACACAGACGGCACGCCCACGCTCTCAGGACCAACCCCGTCCAACAACAGCGTACCGGCATCAAACCTTAATACAATTTGGGTGGAACTCATAAAAGCAAGTATGAAGTAGGAATTATGAATTATGAATTACGAAAGAAAAACTATTCAACTTAAATAGCCACACTCTCATCCTTCATCCCTCCGACTTCCTACTTGCCTTTCATGCGGCTTGCTTGGCGATTTTCTGCCGCAGAAAGGAGAGCACTTCGCGTTGTTGAAGCGGGGTCAGGCTGGCGATGCTGCCCGCTTGATATTTCTTGCCGAGCCAGTCAACAAGTTGGTCCTCCGTCTTCCCCAGAGAGCGACAGGCGTTGAGAATCTCCGCGCTCAAGTCTGCTGCTTCGTCCGCGAAGGAACCAGCCACACTCGACGGCGTGTTCACCACGACTGCCGCCGCGCCCGTCGGGATAATCATGTCCTCCATGTCCTGCGTGAAGAATTCGGAAGCATTGACGGCCATCAACGTCGCAGCCACGAGCGCGCGTTTCTGGCCCATTTTTTGGATGGTGTTGACCTGGTCCGCGATTTCAGGGTTGGGCACGCGGCCCACCGCCTGGCCCTCTATAGACGGGTCTCCATTATTGAACTTCGCGCCGCAGCCGCCCTTCTTCTTAAAGCAGAGCCAGCCGCCGCCGTATTCTTCCTTGCCCTTGATGATGGCGGCTTGCCCGCACGCGGGGCAGCTTCTTTGCTGTTCACGCCAGCGATATTTCTGCTCGCGCGAATTGCATGAGCCGTCCGCCTCGGCTATCAGAAGGTCGCCACGGAAAAGCTGGCAGCGATAGAGGTAGTAGAAGAAAGGCTCGCCTTGATAATCGTCGCCGGTCCAATCCTCTACGCGTTCGATGAGTTGGAACCTGGTGCTGAGGCCGAAGAAGGTGGTCAGCTTTTCGGCTCCGGGCTTGAGCAGGGTCAGCTTATCGGTTCCGGGGATGACGCCGTAATCAACATCGCGGCGGAGCACGCGGCTGACAAACTCCGTGATCGTGTTGTAACGCTCCACGGCCAACTCTATGGACATCGCTGGCATGAACTGCGAGCGTTCAACGGGCGTCGTCAGCCCGCCCGCCAGTTCATTCATCTGCTGTGTGGTTTCTTCACTCATCGCTTTATTGGACCTCTCAACATTCAATGCACATCGGCCCTTGCCCTCGTGTTGCAAGAATGGAACATTGTACCAGAGACAACAAAAGGTGTATAGCTTGTCTTATAAAACAGTTCGCAAGATGTTCAGAATTCTACCGGAACTTCCCAACGCCCGGACTCTGACGAACGAAAGACGGCCTCGATGACGGCCATGTTGCGGACGGCGTCTTCGAGCGGGATAGGTTGCTCTGCTTTCTCGCGTATGGAGCGCGAGAAGAGGTCTCCCTGAATCGTGTACTGGTCCGCCGGTTTGAACTCCTTCGTCTTTATTGGTCCACCAAAGATGCCGGATTCACCGAGTATAGAAATCCGGCAAGGCTTATCCGGCGGAGCGTTGAAGGGCATGGGGACTTCGATGAGCCCTCCTGTGCCGAAGAATTGCATGCGCTGGTAGGCGGCGATTTGAGTGCTGCAAGTGAAGACGGACTGCCCAGAAGGAAATTCCAGGATGGCCGAAGTGAGGCGGTCCACGCCCCACTCAGGGTCGCGCTCGACGAGGCCGGAGACCCTCGCCGGTTCTTCATCGAAGATGAAGCGAGAGATGTTGATCGGATAACATCCGATGTCCATCAATGCGCCGCCGCCGTACTCGCGCACGTTGCGAATGTTCGCGGGGTCGCGGTTGAAGTAGCTGAAGTATCCGGCGATGGAACGCAACTCTCCGATGCGGCCATCGCGTATGAGATCGCGCGTGCCAATCCACTGCGGGTGCGTGCGGACCATGAACGCCTCCTGAATATGCACGCCCGTGCGCTGCTGCGCTTGCAGCAGTTCGAGCGCGTCCTTCATGTTGAGGCTGATAGGCTTTTCGCAGAGCACGTGCTTGCCAGCCTCTGCGGCGCGTACGGACCATGGGACGTGCAGGTGATTCGGGAGCGGATTATAAATCGCTTCGATGTCCGGGTCCGCCAGGAGTTCTTCGTATGAACCGTAAGCTTCCGGGATGCCTAGCTCGCGCGCCGTGTCGCGCGCCCTCTTGTAATCCCTGGATGCGATGGCCGCGATGGTGGACCAACGCCCGCGTTGCATCGCGGGAATCACCTTGTTGAGTCCAATCTTCGCAGTGCTCAAAACTCCCCAACGAACCTTCTCCTTGACCATCTCTCCACGCTCCCCTTCTTTCAAAAAAATATTTCGCACGCTCGGCAAGCTGGACCAGTAATTCTCTCAGGGCGAGATAAAGAAGAAGGCCAGCGCGAGCAGGGTGTAGACGGCGAGGAGCATCAAGCCCTCGAACCAGGTGGTCTCGCCGTCCTGCGCGATGGAGTTGACGACGAAGGCGACCGCCGCGAGGGCTATCAGTTCGAGCGGGTTGTGAAAGACGAGGTCCATCGGATGCCCGAAGGCGTAGGAGAGCAGGACCAGAAGCGGCGCGGTCAGCAGAGCCATCTGGATGCTCGCGCCGACGGCGATGTTCATGACGAGGCCCATGCGGTCCTGGCTCGCAAAATAGACCGCGCTGAAATACTCCGCCGCGTTGCCCACAAGGGGCAGCACGATGATGCCCAGAAAGAAGGGCGTTAGATGAAGCGCGCCCGCCGTCTCTTCAAGCGCGCCCGACACCATCTCGGCCTCGATTGCCACGACGGCGGTCGCGCCCAGCAGGACCAGCAGCGATCTTTTCATGGACCAAATAGGTTTGCCCTCTTCCTCCGACCCGGCGAAGATGTCCCTGTGCGTGATGAGCGTGTAGACGAGGTTCGCCGCGTAGACCAGTATGAGGACGACCGCGACGCCGAGGCTCAAGTGCTCATCGAGCTTCGACGGATTTTCGACGCGAAGCATTCCACGCTCCGCGTAATCGAAGAGGGCCGGAATCATGAGGGCGATGACAGAGAGCAGCAGGAGGCTTGAGAGCAGTCCCGCGCGCTCGCGCTTGAAGGTCTGCACGGCGCGTCCGAAGCTCCCCACGAGGATGGCGAGGCCGAGTCCGAACAGGCTATTGCCGATGATGGAGCCCGTGATAGTGGCCTTGACGACGCTCGTGTTTCCCGCGCTGAGCACGAAGATAGCGAGTATCAACTCCGCGCTGTTGCCGAACGTCACGTTGAGCAGGCCGCCGATGACGGAGCCTGCGTGCTCTGCGACCTGCTCGGTCGCGCGGCGAATCCACTCGGCCAGAGGAATGATGGCGAGGGCCGCGCTGATGAAGACCAGGAGCGGCGGCGCGTGGAAGTAATGCAACGCCAGCGAGAGCGGGATGAGTAAAAGCAGATACGTGAATATCATCGTTCGTCATTCACCCGTTTGACTGAGCATCTCAGAAAAACCTCGAAAGAAAACGTCTCTCAATATTTCGTTTCGTGCGTGTGTCGCCTAGAGTAGCAATTCTTTCATCAAGTTGCACGACGGTTTTTCTAATTGCAGAAGAGTCTAGAGTCTGGAATCTTATTTGGTTCGGAGGCGGTTGATTTTGGTGATGAACTCGTCAACGTTGTCGCGTTTGATGACGAGCGTGGGGATGAGAATCTGTCTGGTGGCGGGGACGGCGTCGCGTTGGCCTTCGAGTAGTTTGGCGAGGAGGCGCACGGACTGGTAGCCGAACTCGTAAGGCTGTTGAACAACGGTCGCGTAAATCGCACCCTCCTTGATTCCGGCGAGCGTCTGTGCCTCTTCATCGAAGCAGATAATCTTGACCTGGCCCAACTTGCCCGCGTCCTTGACCGCGCTCAGGATTGCTGGACCATTATAGGCCCAGAGGCCGACGAGCGCGGCGACATCCGGGTACTTGCTGAGCGTGTCCGAGGCATTCGACTTCGCGCGCACGCGATCCGTATCGTCCGTCCGCACGTCCAGAATTTCCACCTTAGAACCGGCCAGCGCGTCCTTCATGCCCTGGTAACGTTCCCTTGCGTTCTGCCCGTCGAGCTTGCCTACGAAGACCATAATCTTGCCGCCGCCGGGCAAAGCCTCTTTGATTAATTCGCCGAGTTGGCGACCGGCTGCCGGATTGTCCGTCCCTAAATAACAGACGCGCTCGCTCTCCGGCGCGTCGCTGTCCTGCGTCATGAGCAGGGTGCGGCGCGCGGCCTCGTTGAGCATCTGCGCCTGGCCCGCAGGGTCCACCGGGCTGATAGCCAGGCCGTCAACACCCTTCGCCATCAAATCGTCAACGATGTGTTTTTGCTCTATCGCGGTCCCGTCCGAGGGAATACGAAATTCGACCTCCACGTTATCAAGCTCTTCATCTGCCTTCTCGCATCCTCTCTGCGCGATAGTCCAGAAATCCGCCGCGTTGTTAGTGACGAAAGCGACCTTGAACG
>JAXDFO010000481.1:0-5642 GCA_034665545.1 Blastocatellia bacterium | reverse complement strand
TTCGGTCGAACCTTCGCTCACAGGTTATAGCTTCACTCCCATCAACCAGGGCGTCAGCAACCTGAGCGGCAATCAAACTTTCAACTTTGTGGCGACGCCCGCCTGCTCTTATTCGATTACGCCCGCGAGCAAAAACTTTCCCGCCACCGGCGGCAGCGATAACATCACTCTCAACGCCTTGCAGGGCTGCATCTGGAAAGTCAGGTACGACCCCTCATGGGTTAAAATCTCCGACTCCGACGGCGCGGGCAACGCGACCCTCAGCTATTCCGTCTCTCCCAACGCGACGAGCAGCCCCCGCTCCATCAACGTTGACATACAGGGCCAGACCTTCAACATCACGCAGGACGCCGCTCCCTTCTCTTGCCAGTATTCAGTTTCGCCGACGGACGAGACCTTCCCTGCCGGTGGCGGGGCTTCCAGTCTCAACGTAACGGCGACGGCGGGATGCGCCTGGACGGCTGTTAGTAATGATTCGTGGTTACAAGTGACGGGAGGCAGTGGCGGGAGCGGAAATGGAATCGTGAGCTACAACGTCATAGCCAACAACGGCGTGCTGCGCACCGGGACGCTGACCGTCGCGGGCCGCACCGTCACCATCACGCAGAAGCCAGGGACCGCGACCAGTCCCAGACGACCTCTCTTAAAATCAACCGCGATGGCGCGGGCCGAGTTTTTCCTGGTCCAGCAATACAGGGAACTCTTCCCTCAACCGCCCGGTCATTAAGAGAAAAGCAAATTTCACAACCCGCTACGGACGATGTCGTGTAGGCGAATGAGGCCGACGCATAATCCATCTTCGTCAACGACCGGGAGGACGGCTATCTGAAACGGACGGTCTTCCATCAGACGCAGCGCATCGTAGGCCAGTAAATCCGGCGAGGCGATGACCGGACTGCGCGTCATGATGGCATCGCTGCGCAAGTGCTCAAGCTCCGCATGATTAATCTTTTGCATCGCGCGCCGCAAGTCTCCATCCGTGATGATGCCTTCGAGGCGGCCCCGTTGGTCCAACACGTTGACCGCGCCGAGCCTGCCGCGCGTCAACGCATCTAGGACTTCGAGCCACGGAGCGTTCATCCCTATCACCGGATTCTCCGGCCCACTGTGCATGAGGTCGGCGACCTTGAGCGTCAGGCGTTTGCCGAGTTGGCCCGCCGGATGATTGAGCGCGAAGTCGTCCGGCGTCCATCCCTTCGCCTCCATCAAGGTCATCGCCAGCGCGTCGCCCAGAGCCAGCGCGACTGTCGTGCTCGTGGTCGGCGCGAGATTGAGCGGGCACGCTTCCTGGTCCACAGAAGCGTCCAGCACCACGTCCGCGCGACGCGCGAGCGTCGAATTCACGTTGCCCACCAGCGCGATGATGGGCACGTCTCTGTGCTTCAAGTATGGCAACATCGTGATGACCTCATCCGTCTCGCCGCTATTGCTGAGAGCGATGACCAGATCGCCGCGCATGACGATGCCGAGGCCGCCGTGCAGCGCGTCCGACGGATGCAGGTAAATGGCCGCCGTGCCCGTGCTGGTCAGCGTGGCGGCTATCTTCAAAGCGATGTGGCCGGACTTGCCGACGCCGACCAGCACGACCTTGCCCTGGCAATGATTGAGAAGCTCAACGGCGCGCTCGACCTCGGCGCGCGACAGCCTCCCGCTCGTGCGTGCAATCGCTTCCGACTCAACGCGCAGCAGTTCGACGACCTGCTTGAAATATGAATTTTCCGGCATCAGAATTTTTTACAGCGACGCTCTCCTACCCATCCCGAAACGTAAGGATAAGACGAATCCCGTTTTTAATCTAGACAACGCCTGTACGTTCGACTATAGTGCCCTTTCTCTTATCACAATTTTGATTGACGGAGCCGCGAATTCCAATGGGATTCTTCAATATTCTACCGAGGGAAGAACAATATTTCGCTCTCTTCACGCAAATGACATCCTACATCTCGGACGCCGCCAACGCGCTCGCACGGATGCTGGATGACAAGCAGGAAAACTTTGCGGAACACTCCAAACACATCAAGTCAATCGAGCATCAATGCGATGAATTGACGCACTCGATTTCGACTCGCCTCAACAAATCCTTCATCACCCCCTTCGACCGCGAAGACATCTACACGATGTCCAGCGCGCTCGATGACATAGTGGACCTGATAGATGATGCCGCGCGCGCGATGGTCATGTACGACGTGCCCGCCAGCACTAACCATGCGCGCCGCTTCGCCGACGTGATTCGCCGCATGTCCATAGAGCTACATGAGGTCGTCTCAAAACTGGAAAAGCCCGACGGCATCTCCGAGCGACTCGTCACCCTGCACAGCCTGGAGAACGAAGGCGATGATATTTATCACACGGCCATCGCAGAGCTTTTTCACAACGCCACGGACCCCCTGACCGTGCTCAAGTGGAAAGAGATTTACGAAAAACTCGAATCCACCATTGACCGTTGCGAAAACGTCGCCAACATCATCGAGAGCGTCATCATCAAGCATACTTGAAAAGCATGAGCCAAGAGCCTGTAGTCAGGAGATAGAAGAAACGCGATAGCATGCCTTTCATCATGGCTCCTGATTCCTGGCCCTTGAATTCCCCAAAATCTTATGACTGCTACCTTCGCCTTCGTCATCGTGTTGGTCTCGCTGGCACTTCTTTTCGATTACATCAACGGCTTTCATGATGCGGCGAATTCCATTGCGACGGTCGTTTCAACGCGCGTGCTCTCGCCTGGGCTGGCGGTCATCTGGGCCGCCTTCTTCAACTTCGTGGCCTTCGCAATCTTCGGCACGCGCGTCGCCAAAGCCATCGGCGACGGCGTTCGTATGGACCTCATCGCGTCGGACCTGCGGCTCTATGTTTTGCTGGCCGCGCTTGCCGGTGCGATCATCTGGAATCTCATCACCTGGTATCTGGGCTTGCCGACTTCCAGTTCGCACGCCTTGCTCGGCGGCTATGCGGGCGCAGGGATAGCCGCCTATCGTGGGATTAGTGGTCCAGACGGTCTCTTGTTAAAGGCGGATGTGTGGGCCAGGACCATCAAGTTCATCGTCCTCTCGCCGCTGGTCGGACTGATTCTGGGATACCTCTTGATGGTGGCGGTCTACTGGATTTTCCGCAACTACACGCCGAGCCGTGTTGATAAACTCTTCCGGCGCGGCCAACTCTTTTCCGCCGCCGCCTTTTCTCTCGGACACGGAGGCAACGACGCGCAGAAGACTATGGGCATCATCACGGCGGTGCTCGCGTCGGGCGGTATCCTGCAATATAAGCAGGGCGGTGCGCTGCCGGATATTCCCACCTGGGTAGTGCTGACGGCGCACGCGGCCATCGCGCTGGGCACGCTCTCCGGCGGCTGGCGCATCGTTCACACGATGGGTTCAAAGATTACGAAGTTGAGGCCGGTCGGCGGCTTCTGCGCGGAGACGGGAGCGGCTCTCACGCTCGCTTACGTGACACTCACGGGCACACCCGTTTCCACGACGCACACGATTACGGGCGCGATTGTCGGCGTCGGCGCGACGCGCAGGCTCTCAGCCGTCAAGTGGGGCGTGGCCGGGCGCATCGTCTGGGCTTGGGTTCTGACCATCCCGATTGCCGCCGCCATCGCCGCGCTCTGCTTTCTCGTCATAGAATTTATACACAACCTGGCATAGCTTAAATCTTCGCGGCGGCGTCTCGTTCGTCCCCGTAAAATTTTTGGCCCACCAAAGTTGTAACGAACAAATGAACTCCTCGACAAGAAGTTAGAGCATGCGGAAAGTAGAATCGAGGCTGTTCTTCATGTGCGTGTTTTTTTTTGAGCGCACACACGTATCATTAAATTAAGACTGGAGATGAGCGAGATGGCAGAACAGCAAAACGAGGGCGGCTTTCCGCAAAACGAATCCCGTGGACCAGACCCGACTTCAACGACGGGCGACGGCCACCCGCCGCGCCCCGGCGAAAAAGGAACTCAGGAGAATATGGCCGGGCAGGGTTTGGGCCAGACAGGGCAAGGCGGCGAGCCGTCAGGCGGCTCAGGTAGCTAAAGCATTATTTTTAGTTTGAAGCTACTCAGGCGCGGGCCTTCACTTTTCTTTGAAGAGGCTCGCGCCTTTTTCTCTAAGCCTCTGACAAATGGCCGACCAGCCTTCCCAACTCCTTGCAGATACGCAGGGCTGCGCGCCGGGCACGCGCGTGGACGATTTCACCATCGCCTATCTCATCTCGCACGGCATGAACGCGGACATCTACGCGGTCTGGCATCACACGCTCAAGACCCCGCTCGTTTGTAAACGCCTGCGCCCGACGGATGCACACGATGCCAGGTGGCGCAGGCTGCTGCGCGCGGAAGGCTCCGCGCTGGTCCAATTAAATCATCCGGGCATCGTGCGTCTCATCGGGCAGAAGCATGACCAGACGCTTCCATACCTGTTGCTCGAACACGTCGGCGGAAAAACCTTGCGCGATGTGCTCATAGAAGACGGCGGCTTCGCCATTGACGTGGCCGTGCGTCTTCTTCAACATCTCTGCGCCGCGCTCTCTTGCGCGCACGCCGCAGGCTTTCTACACAGAGACCTCAAGCCCTCGAATATCATCATGAGAAACGGGCGGCCAGTCCTGCTTGATTTCGGCGTGGTCTGGAAATACCTGAGCGGGCGCAGGCCGCCGGATCGCTCCGGCACGCCGCAATATCTCTCGCCGGAACAGGTCATGCGCGAGCCGCTCACGCCCGCCACGGACGTTTACGGCCTCGGCCTGCTGCTCTTTGAACTACTCACCAACGCGCGTCCCTTTCGCGCGGGCGATGCAGACAGGCACGACGCGCGCGCGCCTCTTCATTTGAGATACCCGCAACTTCTTGAAGAGCCGCTCACCTTGCGAAGGGCGGGGCGCAGGGGCGTGCCGCCTGCTTTACAGGAGGTCATCATGCGCTGCCTGGCGCGAGACCCGCGCGAGAGATTTGCCACGGCCACGGAGCTACTCAAGACGCTGGACCAATTTACGCGCGTCAAGATTTGGCCGGGCGAACTGGCTCGCGCCGACTTCTCTCCGTTCGATGAAATTTGAACAGGGTTGACAGGGGCGGGCGTTGAATTGAATGAGAGAAGACGGGCCTGCTTATCCTTGGTCCGCGTGATGGTCTGCGTAGCTATAGGCTGGTCCACAAACGAGCAGGATAGTCATCGGCTCGGTCCCGGTGTTCGCCAGCGTGTGCGTCTGCCCGCGCGGGATAAAGACAGCATCGCCCGCGCAGACTTCGCGTTCCTCCGCGCCGACACGCATGCGGCCCGCGCCGTGCAGGATATAGTAGACCTCTTCCGTTTCCGTGTGATGATGCCCCCCGACCGCCGCGCCCACCGGCAGCACCTCTTCCGCGAGGCTGCATCTTTCTATGCCGGATGTGGTCCGGTCCATTAAAGGGCGAATCTCAGAGCCGTGCGGCGTCTTGATGATGGAGGCGCGATGACGATTGACGATGATCATTTTTAGTTGAGAGAAGAGCGATAAAAGATGTGCGCCTGGCAAGACTCGAACTTGCGGCCCCCTGCTCCGGAGGCAGGTGCTCTATCCACTGAGCTACAGGCGCGTGCCGGGAATTGTCGCATAGATGCCGCTCGTGCGCAAAATGATTGTTGAAACGATTTCAGAAGATGTAAGATAGCAAC
>JAXDFO010000480.1:0-5638 GCA_034665545.1 Blastocatellia bacterium | reverse complement strand
CTTATGCGGCTCGTTCGTATTACTCTTCTCCAGTATCACCCAATTGCCCGGCTTGACCTCTCCGCCTGCGTCCTTGTCTTTGGGCGCGCTGCTGTTGCTGGCCTCGGCGTTATCGTCCAGCCTGTGCCAAGCGACGAATTCGCGGCCCGTGCGATAGAAGATAATGTCGCTGGGGACCGTTAATTCGACCTGCTTACCATAAATCCAGCCGCCGGGCGCGGGCGAGATGGACGGCGAGAGGCGCACTTTGTACCATAGCTCGTTAGTCTCTTCGGGTTCGTCCGATTCTTTATCTTTGGCTCCCTTCCCGCCGTTCTGCTGGACGCTTCCGGCCTTCGGGGCGATGTCGCTTTCGGTCGTTTCGGAGGACTTGGGCTTGGGCACACGTTTCCAGCCGATAATGTCAAAGTTCGAGCCGCTCTCAAGCTTGAACATGATGTTGTCGTTATTGCTGCGGTCTGGTGAGAGGCGCAGGTTGGTGCTGGCGCGAAGCTGGCCCGTAGCCTGCGGCGGTATCTCCTTATCTTCATCGGCGAGCTTGCGCGACTTGGCGAGCACGTCCTCCGGCATGATGGAACGAGCTTCTATCCAGCCTTCCGTATTCTCCTCATCGTGAGCGCGGACGCGCAGCCATTTCTCGCCGTTCTCAGCCGTGTCGGAATCAAGAATATCAACCTGATCGCCCCGGCTCACTTCCACCAAATCCGCCGCGACGACGGCGATGGAGCTACGCACCTCTGCGCGCCTTGCGATGACCACGCCCGTCTCTTCCTTTTTGGCGAAGGTCGTACACGCGCTGGCGCAGACGGCGATGGCGACAATTAAAAAGAGTTTTAAGTACAGACTGTGTTGCTGGGGGTTCATATGAATTCGACTCACTCCAAAATATTTGCGCTCGGCGCGTGGTCGGGCCAGTCACTTACGCCTGGCACGTTGCGGCTCATCATTGTAACCGAATTTGCGCAACAAATCGCGTTGCGAACGGCTCAGAGAATCGGCCACGGAGACGTGCGTGCGAAAGCCAGCCGGTCGCTCTGCTCGCAGGCCGAAGGGCGCGATGGCCTGGGCCAACTCAATCGCGCTCGCGGTCTCCACATAACGGCGCACGAAGTCTTTCATCTTCTCCTGCGCGCTCAGGGCATTGATGACGGCGGCGTTGCCGTCCGTCCTCTTCAAAGGCGCGCGGTAGCGTTGAAACAATTCCTTATAGACATCATCAAGAGAATGCTTCCCGCCAGTCTGAGACCTTAACTGTAGGTCATAGAGAAACGCCACGAGCAGCCCTTTGTGATAGACGAGAGCCGTAGAATTGGTCCAACGTCTTTGCGAAGCATCGGGCAGAGAGTACTTGTCTCTGTCTGCTTCTAAGAGATAGGCATCAAAGGCTCTGCCCAACGAGTTGAGATAATCTTGAAAGCTCAGAAAGTTCAAACGCATTCCCGCGCGCATCGCCTGGTAATTCGTGAAGCCTTCATAAAACCAGTCGTAGTTACCATCCAGCGCGAGGCCGTTCGGAATCCACAGGTGAAAAAGTTCATGCGTCAAGGGAACGCTTAATTGGGCCAACGCGGCTGTCTTGGACGGCGACTTGCCTGACAGGAGCGTGACGGTTCCGCCCCGCGTCTCTGCGCTCCAACGGTCCGCGCCCACCTGCGAGGGAAACGGCGAGAGCATCAGCATCGCTCTTGTGCCCGGCACGCCGCCGAGTTTTTCAGCGTAATCTTTAATCACGCTGGCGGCCATGCTCGCGGCCTCTTCATCCGCGAAGGACCACTCGCCCGTCGTCACAAACGCCAACTCAAGAGAGCCTATGCGCTCGCGCCTCTCTCTCAATCCTGGACCAGCGAAGAAGACTGCGCGCTCCGTCTCCGTCAACACGAACTGACCGTCCGCGCCTTGCGTCTCATTCGCGGCGATGCGCCACTGCGCGGGCATGGAGAAACGCACTAGCGTTTGTGCCGCGTGCCCGCCCGGCTCATTCATGAGCGGCAGCAAATCTCCGAGCGCGAAGAATCCATAATCTTTCGCCAGCCATGAGACATGCGAAGCATCAGTAGGATTAACCGGCGCGTCCAGCTTAACTTCGTAGCTAAACCGAATCGCCGCGCTCTCAGCCTCATACTCGACCGGCGCGAGTTTGCGCACGGGAATGTCAGTCCCGCTCGCATCCGCGAGTCGCAGATTCTCTATCCTCTCTCCGAGGCCCGTCACGCCCGCGTATGAATTTAAAAAGGACCAATTCCGCGTCGGGCCCGCCCGCGCTCCCTCTATCTTCAATCGGGGAGGAGAAAGCGAGAGAACCTGCACGTTCAGATTGAGAGAGTGGCTATCCTGTGCGGCGCAGTTGAAGGGTAAAACGAGTAGGAGCAGCGCGAGACAGGCAACGGCGAGGCTGGCTGGACCAACTAAAAAACTTCTTCGATGATGGAAGCGTATAAGTGAAGAGCGACGAAACGCCTTGCGCAAGCTCATGCGATTCTTTCAACTATGCGGGGAAGAGCGCGGGGCGTGTGCCCGTATGATAGCAATTTGACAGTGCCCACGGCAGATGTTTATAGTTCATGCGGACAACCAGAACTGTAGCATAAAGCTCAAGTCAGTGACCAGTAACAACAACGCAACGGCATCTCCTCGCACACATGCGCCGCTCGCGCGCATGCTGGCCTTCGTGTTGCTCGCCTTCATCACTTACGGAGCGACCGCCGGGGCCGCGCACCGTCACGGCAACATCCCGGCACAGGGACGCGCCAACCTCGCCGCGACGATGAGCGGTTCGAGCAATCCAGGCTCGACCACCAAAGATAGTGGCACGAACGGCGAGTGCCTGATGTGTCGCCTGCACCAGCACCTCTTTTCGGGTCTGCTGCATCATCAACCTGCTTTTATAACTCCGTTGGTCCAGCTTGTACGCGCGACCGTCGCCGCCATCTCCTACTTCTCTCAAACGGACGCGCCGAGACGCGGTCGCGCGCCGCCCATGTTCTCTATTCTTTAAATCAACTTAAGAATAGCCGCGCGCTCATCAACTTTGAGTGCGCGCGCTGCAAACGCGAAGAGTGTTTCGCGTTCCCTCGCTTTCGCAAATGCCACGCATCGCCTCTCGGGCGATACGCGGGCGTTGTCAACAAAGCGGGCGGTCATTCGTTTTGATTGTATCTAAAGAGAGAGAATTCATGATGAGCAGAAATATTTTTCACACCGCACTCTTACTCCTGGCCGCGCTCGCGCTCTGCGCGACGGCGGGCGCGCAGACGCGCATCGGCACGGTCCAGGGAACGGTCAAAGACCCCGGCGGCGCGCTCGTGCCGGGCGCGACCGTGACCATCACGCAACCCGTCACGGGTTATCACCAGACGGTCCAGGCTGACGCGCAGGGAGTTTACAAACTCGTCAACGTGCCCTTCAACACTTACAAGGTGAAGGCCGAAGCGCCCGGCTTTCAAGCGGACGAAGAGTCCATTGACCTTGAGAGCACGATTCCCACAACGACAGACCTGACGCTCTCTGTGGCCGGAGCGTCAGCCAACGTGACCGTCACCTCCGAAGGCGACGCCGTGCTCGAAACTGACCGCACATCATCGGACACGGACATCAACCAGACGCTGCTTGAGCGTCCGGCGGGCGCGTCCTCTTCCAACGCCATCTCGAACATAGTGGCTTCGACGCCAGGCTTCGTCACGGATGATAACGGTCGTATGCACCCGCGCGGTTCAGAATCGCAGGTCCAGTATGTCGTTGACGGCGTGCCCGTCACTGACAACTTATCCTCCGTCTTTTCGACGAGCCTGGACGCGCGCACGCTGCGCACAGTTGAAGTCTTGACGGGCGGGATTCCCGCCGAGTTCGGGGACAAGCTGGCGGGAGTTATCAACGTCAACACGCGCTCCGGCCTGGAGACGCCGACGCAGGGCGGGCTCAGTTTTTCCGGCGGGAGTTTTTCGACCGGAGAAATCGCCGCAGACTTTTCCACGCACACGAAGAAGTTCGGTTTTCTGACGAACCTCTCGGCGACTACTTCGCAGCGTTTTCTTGACCCGCCGACGCTCGATAACTTTCACAACTTCGGTCGCACGGGCAAGGGTTTCTTTCGCCTGGATTACCAGTTCAACTCGAACAACAACATTCACGGCACGTTCACATTCGGCGGCTCAAACTTTCAAGTCCCGAACCGTCTCTTACAGGAGATAGCCGGACAGGACCAGCGTCAACGCCTGCGTGATAACGCGCAGAACATCACCTATCAACACATCTTTTCGCCCGAAACGGTCGGACAGTTTTCCTTCTTCAATCGCAACAGCAGGGCACGTTTGACGAGCAACGCGCTGTCAACCCCCATCGCTGCCTTTCAGGACCGCACGCTGCAAAACGCTGGCCTGCTCGGCTCTCTGACCCTGACGCGGGGCGCGCACAATATCAAGTTCGGCGGGCAGATAGTCTTGCCGCGCCTGCGTGAAGACTTCAGCTTTTACCCGACCGTGCCCTTCGATGACCTGACGGACGAGAACGGCGCGAGCGTGCCGAACCCGATTAATAATTTCAACGCGACCAACCCGTTTCTCTTCAACGGGCGCAAGAGCGGGCGCATGCTGAGCGCGTTCATACAGGACCGTTTTCCAGTCTTCAAGAATTTCACGCTCGACGCCGGGCTTCGTTACGACAACTACAAACTGCTCATCAGCGACCAGGGCTTCAGCCCGCGCGTAGGGATAGCCTATTACATCCCGCGCACGCAGACGACCCTGCGCGCCTCCTACAATCGCTTTTTCCAGACGCCGCCATCGGAAAACCTGCTGCTCGCAAGTTCGGCTCAGGCAGCCTCCATCTCACCCGTCTCCGTGCTGCAAGGATTCACAAACTTAGAGCCGGTCCTGGTTGATAAGGAGAACGTCTTCGAGTTCGGCGCGCAACAGCTTCTCTCTCGCTTCTTCCGTCTCAACCTGACGGTCTACCAGAAACGCATACAGAACTTCGCGGACAAGGACCAGTTCTTCGAGACGGGCGTGGTCTTTCCCATCAGCATCGCTCAGGGTCGCGTGACGGGCGAGGAGCTCCGACTTGAGTCAACCGACTTTCACGGCCTGCGCGGATTCTTCTCCTTCGCCAACGCGCACGCTTACGGCGTCACGCCTATCATCGGCGGGCTGTTCCTGGGCGAAGACCCCGGCGCACTGCGCATCTCAGGTTTGAAGTTTGCGGCGGACCACGACCAGCGCAACGAAGCGCAGTTCCAACTTAGCTACAACCACCATTCCGGCATCTACGCCATCTTCAGCGGTCGCTACGATTCTGGCGTCCCAACGGACGTTGTGCCCGGCACGACGCTCGCGGACTTCACCGCGCAGGGCTTCGACCCGCGCCTCTACAACGAGATAGATTTCACGCGTGGCCGCGTCCGCCCGCGCACGGTCCTGGACCTCTCCGTCGGCGCGGACCTCTTGCAAAAAGAGCGCGCCTCGCTCAACCTGCAATTCGATATACAGAACCTGACGAACCAACTCTTTCTCTATAACTTCGAGTCAGTCTTTAGCGGCACGCACGTCGGCTACCCGCGCCTCTTCAGTGGTCGCCTCGCGCTGCGCTTCAAGTAAGTTCAAGGTCGGAAGTCCAAAGTCGGGAGCCGAAAACCGGTTCCCGACTT
>JAXDFO010000479.1:0-17328 GCA_034665545.1 Blastocatellia bacterium | reverse complement strand
CCCTTAGTGACTTCGATAGTAGCCCCGACGCCAGCGCAGGCGGCGACCTGTTTGCCCCCTGGTTCGGCTTGCACATCGAGCGCGCAGTGTTGCAGCGGCGTGTGTTCGGGCGGAACCTGCGCTTAAGTTCGCGGCGAGACTAAATTCTCTACACTCAAGAGAATCGCTCGTTAGAAGCGTTCGTTTTCATGCTCCGCTCGACCTTCCCCTTTTGATTGCTCCGGCGGCGACACGTCACAGGATGAGAGACCTTCGCGCGCGTGTCGTCGCTGAAGACCCTTGCACACTTGAACCGGCCAGCGCGCACGGCGCGAGAGACCCTTTGCGCCATTCCTCGCAACCTTTTTCGCGCCCACGGCATCCATCGCTCTGACACGTCCCTCTCCCGCTTGCCAAAACGTGCATGTCTTTGCTAAACGTCGGATGCTCTCTTCATTGTCCCGCGTCCACTTTTGAGATTAGCTTTCGTTCCCGGAGGAGATCATGAGAAAGAATTTCGTCACTCCCATTCTAGCCCTCGCGCTCATCTTGTGTTTTGGCTTGCTGGCCGTCGCGGACACCATCCGGCTCAAGGACGGCAGCGTCATTCGCGGCAAGGTCATCAGTTTCAAGGACCAACAATTCACCGTGCTCATAGGCAACAACGCGCGCGGTCGCCGCAGCAGCGTCACGCTCTACATGGAGGACGTTGAATCCATAGAGTTCGACTCCGCCACGGGCGCAGCCGTCAGCGCCATCACCAACGAGGATGCGGGAACGAGCACCAGCGCGGCGAACAATCCCGGCCCCGTCTCGCAGCCCTCGCCGCGCCCGTCGCGCCCTGACCTCTCACAGCCGGACAGGACCAATAATCCGCCCGACACTTCCAGCACGCAAACTCCGCAGCGCACTTCGCCCATGTTTCAGGTCAACGTCCGCGTGCGCGGCGATAATACGACCAACGGCTGGACCAATACCGGCCTCGTCGTGAGGCGCGGCCAACGCCTGCGCATCAGCGCGAGCGGCAGGGTCACGCTCGGCGCGGGACGCTTCTCCACGCCCGCAGGGATAGCGACGCTGCCCGACAAGGATAAGTTGATGCGCAACGAGGCGACCGGCGGGTTGATAGCCGTCATCGGCGACGATAACGACGAGTTCGTCTTCATAGGCACTCGCCGCGAATTCGTCGCCACGCGCGACGGCGTCCTCTTCCTCGGCGTCAACGAAGGCAACCTCACAGACAACACGGGCGCATACGACGCCGTCATCGAAGCCGAAGCGGTGAGGTAAAAGCAGGAGCCAGGAGCCAGGAGCCAGGAGTCAGGAGCCAGAAGAAAAGCTATAGCATGCTCTTCATGATGAAGGGATTGCTGAAGGCTCTTCTCTTCCTACTGGCTCCTGACTCCTGGCTCCTGGCTCCTGCTTTTGGCTCCTACCCTTGAGGCGGCGAACGCGGTTCATTTGCGGCGCATCGTAAAGAGTGTCCGAAAGAAGAAACGTGTGGCTTGACCGTGCGTGAAGGCACGTCTTATAGTCAATCTTTAAAGCAGTACAAGAATTTCTTTTCCTGCCTCTTTCCAGTTGCAAAGGATCGTCGTTATGAACCGCCTTATCTTTCGCCGCGCTTCCGCCGTCGCAGTCGTTTTCGCGCTCATGCTCGCTTTGACGGGCGGCCTCGCCCACGTTTTCGCGCAGGCCCGCAGAGTCCCGCCGACCACCAACCAGAAGAAGAACAAGCGTCCGGGCGAGAACGGCCAGCCGGGCGATGAGAAGCAGGAAGAACCCCTGCCGACAGACATCGTCGGCAAGCCGCAGGACGCGGAGACCATCACCGTCACGACCCAACTGGTGGACGTGGATGCCGTCGTCTACAGCAAAAAGAACGGCCAGATAATCACCGGTTTGAAGAAAGAGAACTTCGCCCTTTTTGAGGACGGCGTACAAAAGGAGATTACCAACTTCTCCACGCCGGACGCGCCCATCACCGTGGCGATGGTCGTCGAATACAGCAAGCTGACGGAGACGCTCGGCTTTTACGGCAGCAGTGGAATGGACAACGGGACGGACGAAGTGATTCGCCCCGTCGCCATGTTTCTCTCGCAGTTAGTCAAGCCGCCGCAAGATTACGTCTCGGTCGTCGCCTTCGACATGCGCCCGACGCCGCTCACAGATTTCACCAACGACCCCAGCCGCATCAATCAAGTCATCACGCTACTCTTGCGCAATCGTCCGGCCTTCCGCGAGACGAACCTTTTCGATGCTCTCAAGTTCGTGCTCGTCGGCGGGCGCGGCGACTCGGTCGTGCTCGACAACTCTAAAGAGGAGAAGTCGGAATACGCGGGGCTGGCGAGCGTCAAGGGCCGCCGCACGGCGGTCATCCTCGTCGCCTCCGGCATAGACACTTTCAGCAAGACCAACTACAGCCAGGCGCGCAAGATTGCGCAGAACGCGGGCGTCCCCATCTTCATCATCGGGACGGGCGAGATATTCTTCAAAAAATATGAGGACCGTCTTTCGGCGGAAGACGGCATCACAGGCTCGCCGGGCCGCATGACTTTCTTGCAGGCCAAGAACACCCTCAAGACTTTCGCGCAGGAGACGGGCGGCATGTACTTCCCAGTCACCTTCCCCGGCGAACTCCCCAAAGTGCTCCAGAGCATCAACGGCGTCCTGCGCAACCAGTACAGCCTGGGCTTCAACCCAGGCGACTCCGCCCGCGACGGCAAGCAACACAAGCTCCTCGTCAAGGTTGATGTCAACGGCGACGGCCAGTACGACGACAAGGAATTCGTGGTCCAGGCACGCCCCTTCTACAACGCTCCGAAAAGCGACAACAAGTAGCGAGAAAGATAACAAGTGATAAGAGAAAAGCTATTCAACGTTGAAGCGTTGAATAGCTTTTCTCTTATCCTTCATGCTTCATCATTCCGACTTCCTACTTGCTCTTAAACTCCGTGCAGGCGCAGGCGGTATTCGTCGTTGAAGGCATTGATGTCTGCTTTGCGGCCTGAGAAGAGGCGCGCGTTGCGGAGCAGTTGGGGGAGCCCGCCGTGGGCCAGGTCCAGGCCGTAGGCCGGGCTTTGGAAGATGGCGGCGAGTTGCGGGTTGAGACGTTGCGGGATGCCGTAGCGTATGGCCCTCTGCGCGGCGGGCGCGAAGCCGAGCGTGCGTCGCGGGTTGATAATCTCTATCGAGCGGTCGAAGATGTGCAGGCGCGTCGGCTGGTCCTTAATCGCCAGGTCTCTATGAACGAGCGCGTTCGCCAGACCTTCCCTGACGACTCCGCGATGATAGTTGGCGCGCGCGGCGACGGGCGCATCCGAAATCGCCGCCGCCGGAAAAGCGCGCGGCCTCTCGTCCCACAAATCACAGTAGAGCGCGACGAAGCGTTGGGCCAACTCATAGAGCGTGTATAGATTGCCCTGCAAGTTGATGCGCTCGACGACGGCGTGCTGCGTCGTGTCTCCGGCGTAGCGCGTGGCTATGATGTGCGAGCGCGGCAGGAGTTCCGCGACATGCTCATCGCGCCCGAAGAGCAGCAGGCCAGCGACCGTCGGGACGACCTCGCCCATGTTGCCAGCCGCGAGCAGCAAGTCTCTCTTGAGCACGTCTCCGGTCGGATAGTTAGCGGCAGCCTCAGCCTCGAAGGCGTCGCCCTCAAACTCTCGCACGAAACTCCACAGATGAGCTTCGTCTATGTCATCCATGCTCGCGCCCAGGACGGGCACGTTTTCATAAGCGAAGGGTCGCGCCTCGTCCATCATGGCGGAGAGTTCTTCGCGCGTCGTCTCGCGCTTTTCCGAACCGAAGCGCATGAAGAAACGACCGTCGCGCGTGCGATAGGGGCGACGCTTGCCATCAACTTCGAGCGCGACGATGCGGCGGCCATTGTCGAACGCGATGCGGTCTATGAGAGGGACGAGCGATGGTTGAATATCATCGCGGCAGATATGCGCGAGCGTTTCCTGGACCTCGTCCGGGTCGTCCACGCCTTCGACGCGCAACTGGTCGTTGACGCCGAAGATGAGCACGCCGCCGCCCGTGTTGGCGAGCGCGACAATCTCCTGCGCTATCTTCTCCGTGTTCGAGAGCTTGACCTTGAGTTCGAGGTAGGTATCCTCGCCGCCCCGCACCAGCCGCATCAGTTCCGTGCGAGAGGTCTGGGGCGCGGGCGTCGTGGATAGGAACTCCTGGAAAGAGCGTTCCGTAACGGGTTCGTGTCTTTGGTTACTGCGAAATTTTCTGCGAGCCATTTGTGTCTGGACGGGGCCAGCGTCTCCCGCCCGGATGCGACGGCCTCTCCAAGTAGAGGCAAGCGCGTCACATCTCTGGAATAAAAGTCTAGAGTCTGGAGTCATGAGTTCGGAAGAACTGGTTTTCAACTCCAGACTTCGGACTCTCAGGCTCCTGACTTTTCAATCATCAGTTTTGCCACTGACGGCTTCTAGTATGTCCAGTTCGCGTCGCGCGAGGTCGAGTCCCTGTCCTTTGATGAGCAGAAAGTAAAGCGCCACGGCGATACTTGCGAACAGGATGAGTGTAGCATACTTCAAAAGCAAACTGCCCGCCAGGTAGCCCGCCAACGCCGCGCACGCTGGCGCGAGCGCCATCCCCACCATCAGAGGAATCAATAGCAAACCTGTCACGCCCGTCGCGTTCATCCTCTTTCCGAACTTGAGCCGCTTCGGAAAACGAATCGAGAGCCAGTTGCCCACCAGCGCCATCACCGAAGCGTAGAGCACGAAACACGGCGCGACGAATAACAGGGCCATTAATGAGAGGTCATGAAAGACCAGTTGGTTGATGCTGATTAAGATGATGGAGAAGGCCAGCGAGAGCAGCGTCACGACCATGTTTTTCGCAACCAGAATACTACGCCGCTCGACGGGCGCGAGTATCAACGCGCGCATCCCGCTCCCTTCATAGCCGAACAGGTTGCAGGCCAGCGCGGAGATAATCATGAAGACGTAGAGCAACCCCGTCGCCGCCATCAAGCCCTCGCTATAACGCGCGAAAGAGCCTCCGAAGGCGCGCGCCATGCCCGGCCCCCACCCCGTCCCGTTCCTCATCCCGTTGGACTGGGCCAACCGCACGCCGATTAAAATCAGAGGCATCAACGCCAGCGTGCGCAACTGCGCATTACGCACCGCGTAGCGCAACTCCTTCTCAACGAGCGCGGAAAGCTCCTGCGACAGAAGCGGCAACTGCCAGCCAGCATATCTCTCAACCTCCGTCGCGGCTGGCCGCGACGCCCTTGCCACTCTCGCGCCGCCCGCGCCGAGCGCAGAGCGTCTCGCAATCCAGTAAGTCATCCAGATGAGAGCGACGTTGTACCCCAGGAGCAACGCCAGAGAGAGCGCGTAATCCTGCGCGCCATCCGGTTGCAAGCCCTTCGTCAGCGCGACGGCGATGGCTCCCGGCGGCGTCCAACGCAAGAATCTCATCGCGCTCGCGTGCTCCACCAGCATTGGCCCAAGCTGGCCCAGGAATGCGCCCGCCAGTCCGAAGCTCGCGCCGATTAAAGCGAGCAAGGTCTCGCCGCGCGTGCGTCTTCCCTTCATCAACGCGCCGACGGAGGTCGCCAGCCACTTCGCCAGCGCGAGACCGAAGACCATCGCGCACGCCGCCACCAACAATGACCCCAGAATGTTTCCGTGCCCGACGCCCGCGCCGAGCGCGGCGGCGCAGATGACGGGCATCGCAAAGATGGAGGCGAGGCTGGAGACTTCGCTGGCGAAGTCCATCAGGAAGAGTTTGCCGAGCGAGACAGGATAGAGTAGGAGGCGGCCCGGCTCGAACTGGCTGCCGCCGCCGAGGCCCAGAGGGACAATCGCCCACATCAGATAAAGAAAGGCGAAGGTCATGAAGAAGAAGAGGTCCGCCGTCTGCTTCAACTCTCGCGCATTCGCCGGGCTGAACTGCTTGTCGAGCGTGGAAAAGCCGTAGGCCGCGATGCCCACTCCCAGAGCCACTATCAACGCCGCGCCCAACGCCGCCACCGTCAACAACATGGACGCAGCGTTATTGACCGCCGCCTTGCGCGACCGCATCGCATTGCGAAACAGCCTCCACTTCAACCAGATGAGCGCGCCGAATTGGTCCATAAATAACGCACAGTAGCTCTTGAACAGTTTTCAGTTGTCAGTCCTGAGCCTCATGAGTTTGGAGACGTTTCGATTGTACAATAGAATCGAGGCGCGGTTCTGCTGCGAAGCGATTTATTGTCATGACTTCAGATTCTACAAGGGCGTATGTCGGACTCGGCTCGAATGTGGGAGACCGTGCGGGGAATCTCCTTCTGGCGGTGCGCGGGATGATGGACGCGGGCCTCAGTGTGCGGCGGCTCTCTTCCGTTTACGAGACAGAGCCTGTTGATGTGTTGGACCAGCCCGCCTTCCTCAACATGGTGGCGCAACTCTGCGGCGCGCTGCCCGCGCCCGAACAACTGCTCGCGCGCCTCTTGCGCATAGAGTACGGCCTGGGCCGACGCCGCGATGTGCCGCGCGGCCCGCGCACGATTGACCTTGACTTGCTGCTCTACGCGGACGAACAGCGCGCCACAGACTTTCTCACGCTCCCGCACCCGCGCCTGCACCTGCGCCGCTTCGTCCTCATCCCCCTCGCGGAACTAGACCCGCGACTCATTCACCCAACCCTGCGACTAACCATCAACCAACTCCTCTTTAACACTCCCGACCGCTCCGAAATCAAAAAGTGGAAAGCGAAAGCGAGCCCGAAGCAGCAAGGCTGAATGATGAGAGACGAGCTATTTAATGATGAATAGCTTTCCTGTCATCCCTCATCCCAACCGCTTCCGACTTGCCGTTCAGTTGCGGGTGTGTGGCGGGGTCGCCTATAATCACTCGCTTGAGCACCTCGTATGGACAAACCCTGACGCGTGAGCGGTGGCGGCTAATGGGAAAGCGCAGTCACCGCGTCTCTATTTGACGAAAGAAAACTCATCATGGCTTATTTGAAACCGCAGCGTCCTGAGAAAGTGACAGCGCCGAGTTTACGCGCGAGCAAGGAACGGAGCGAGCGTCTCGTCTGCCTGACGGCTTATGATTACACGATGGCGCGCATCGTTGACGAGGCGGGCATTGACATCATCCTCGTCGGAGACAGCCTCGGCAATACCCTTTTGGGTTATGGCAACACGGTCCCGGTCACGATGGACCAGATAGTGATGCACACGCTGGCGGCGCGGCGCGGAGTGCAACGCGCGCTGCTCGTCGCGGACATGCCCTACGGCTCCTATCATACGGGCGACGACGACGCCGTGCGCAACGCCCTGCGGCTTATCAAGGAGGGCGGCGCGGAGGCCGTCAAGCTCGAAGGCGGGCGCAAGCGCGCGCCACTCGTCAACCGGCTCGTTGATGAAGAGGTCGCTGTCATGGGCCACATAGGGCTGACGCCGCAATCCGTCAACAAGCTCGGCGGCTATCGCGTGCAGGGGAAGACGGCGGAGACCGCGCGGCAACTTCTGGATGACGCGCACGCACTTGAAGATGCTGGCGCGTTCGCCATCGTGCTCGAAGTCGTCCCGCGCGAGATAGCCGCGCTCATTACAGAGAGCGTCAAGATTCCGACCATCGGCATCGGCGCGGGCGCGGGCTGCGACATACAGGTGCTCGTGATACACGATCTCCTGGGCCTCTCTTTCGGCAAGCAGGCGCGCTTCGTTCGCCAGTACGCTAACCTGCGCGAGACGATGACGGATGCTATCAGCCGTTGGGCCGAAGACGTGCGCACGGAGAGTTATCCATCGGACCAGGAATCCTACGGGCTGCCCGCCGATGCCGCGAAAGAGTTGAACATCAAGGAACAGTCAAGAGTCGAAAGTCAGGAGTCTTGAGTCAAAAGAAGGTAACGTCTTCTTGGCTACAGACTCTCGGACTCTTTTTATGGAAATCATCAATCGTCGTCAACGCATGGCATCGGTGGCGCGCAAGGTGCGGCGCGAGCAGGACAAGACAATCGGGTTGGTCCCGACGATGGGCGCGCTGCACGAAGGCCACTTGAGTCTAGTGCGTGAAGCGAGGCGCATGTGCGATGTCGTGGTCGTCTCGGTCTTTGTCAACCCGACGCAGTTCGGGCCGGGCGAGGACTTCGAGCACTACCCGCGCGATTTGACCAAAGACGCGGCGATGCTGACGGACTATAACGTTGACTTTATCTTCGCGCCGACGCGCGACGAGATTTACCCGAAAGGCTTCGCCACTTATGTCAACGTCGAGAGCCTCTCGAATCAGTTGGAGGGCGCGGCGCGTCCGGGCCATTTTCGCGGCGTGGCGACGGTCGTGACCATCCTGCTCAACACCGTGCGCCCGGACTTCGCCTTCTTCGGACAGAAGGACGCGCAACAAACTCTTATCGTCAAGCGGCTGGTCAAAGACCTCGCGCTCGACACGGAGATAGTGGTCCTCCCGACCGTGCGCGAAGAGTCCGGCCTCGCGCTCTCGTCGCGCAACGCTTACTTGAACGGGGATGAGAGAGAGGCGGCGAAGATTCTCTATCGCGCTCTCGAACGCGCGAAGGCGGCTTACACCGACGGCGAGCGCAACGCGCAGAGGCTCGCCGGAATCATCCGCGCGACCATCGAGACGGAGCCTAGCGCGCGGCTTGATTACGTCAGCGTGACGGACGCCGAGACGCTTGAGAAGTTGGACAAGATGGACGACCGGCCAGTGCTCGTCGCCGTCGCCGTCAAGTTCGGCCAGACCAGATTGATTGACAACATCGTCTTGAATGGCCGCGCTCATAAGAACGATTCCGCGTCGGCCACAGCCTGAAAACTTTTTCCTGTGAATTGTGATTTAGATTTCGCCGCCTCTTCCACAAAGTTATTCTCGCTTCAGCACGGCTATTAAATTTACTTAAAACTGATGTCTCAAAAATCGAAACAGAAAGCTCATCTTGAGTTTGCCTTGAATGGCGAGCGGACGGAGGTGGCCTTTGCGCCGCACAAGACGCTGCTCGAAGTGTTGCGCGAAGACCTCGGGTTGATGGGCACGAAGCACGGCTGTGAACTCGGCGAGTGCGGCACTTGCGCCGTGCTCGTTGACGGGCGCAGCGTCCTCTCCTGCCTTGTGCTCGGTCTTGATATTGAAGACCGGGAGGTGACGACCATCGAGGGCATGGCGTTGGAGGGCGGCAAGCTGCATCCTTTGCAGGAGACCTTCGCGGACCTCGGCGCGGCCCAGTGCGGCTATTGCACGCCCGGCTTCCTGCTGGTCTCGCAAGAGTTGCTCAAGGCGAATTCGCAGCCGACCCGCGAAGAGATTAAGGAAGCCCTCTCCGGCAATCTCTGTCGCTGCACGGGCTATCTCAAGATTTACGAAGCGGTCGAACTTGCTGCCGCACGTATGCGCGGCGAAGTGGAGGCCGAACCCGCGAGAGAGAGTGTCTATGGCTACGAATAAAGGGAACGATAAGAAGAACGGCAACGGCCAGATTAATGGACCGCTCAAGGTCGTCGGCAAGCCGTTTCGCAAAGTTGACGCGCGCGCCAAATGCACGGGCCAGACGAAATTCGCGGACGACATCGTGTTGCCGCGCATGCTCTTCTGTAAAATCCTGCGCAGCCACGAGCCGCACGCGCGTATCCTCCGCATTGACGCTTCAAAGGCTCTGCAACTTCCGGGCGTGCTCGCCGTTATTACTGGTCCGGATTTGCCCATCCCCTACGGCATCCTTCCCGTTAGCCAGGACGAGCACGCGCTCTGCATAGACAAGGTGCGGTTCATCGGCGACCCTGTCGCGGCGGTCGCGGCGATTGATGAGGACGTGGCCTTCGATGCGATGAACCTCATCGAAGTCGAGTATGAAAAACTGAACACCATCTCTTCCATCGAAGAGGCCGTGATGATAGAGGAGCCGCGCATACACGACTACGGCGAGAGCGGCAACATTCACAAGAAGGTCTCGCTCGAATTCGGAGACATGGACCAGGGCTTTGCCGAAGCGGACCTCATACGCGAGGACACCTTCTTTTATGAAGGCAACACGCACCTGCCCATGGAGCAGCACGCGGCGGTCGCTCACTTCGACCCGGATGCGAAGCTCACGCTCTGGAGTTCAACTCAAACGCCGCACTACGTTCATCGCGCGCTGGCTAAAACCTTAGAGCTTCCGGCCAGCCACATACGCGTCATCGCCACGCCCAACGGCGGCGGCTTCGGCGGCAAGAGCGACCCCTTCAACCACGAGATAGTCGTCAGCAAGCTCGCCATGATGACGGGCCGCCCCGTCAAAGTCACGCTCACGCGCGAAGAGGTCTTCTACTGTCATCGCGGTCGTCATCCGGTGCTCATGCACGTTCGCACGGGCGTCAAAAAAGACGGCTCGATAACCGCGATGGACTTTCAATCTTTCCTGGACGGCGGCGCGTACGGCTCTTACGGCGTCGCCTCAACCTTCTACGCAGGCGCGCTTCAGACAGTGACTTATGAGATTCCGCGTTACAAATATCGCGGATTGCGCTGCTTCACCAACAAGCCGCCGTGTGGGCCCAAGCGCGGGCACGGCACGCCGCAACCGCGCTTCGGTCTCGAAATCCAACTCGACAAGATTGCCGAACAACTCAAACTTGACCCGGCTGAGATACGCCGCCAGCATCTCGTCAAGCCCTACTCGCTGACGGCCAACTACCTGCGCATCGGCAGCATGGGCCTCGGCAAGTGCATAGAGAAGGTGGTCGAAGGCTCCGGCTGGAAGAACAAATTTTCGGGTTGGGACAGGGAGCAGAGAAAGCTGCCCGCAGGCAAAGGCATCGGGATAGCATGCAGTTCATACATCTGCGGCGCGGGGCTGCCGATCTACTGGAACAACATGCCGCACTCCGGCGTGCAACTCCGGCTTGACCGCCAGGGCGGCGTCTGCGTCCAGTGCGGCTCGACGGACATCGGGCAAGGCTCCGATTCCATCCTCGCCTACATCGTCGCCGAAGTGCTCGGCATAGACCCCTTCGACATTCGCGTCGTGACCGCCGACACGGACCTCACGCCCGTGGACCTCGGCAGCTATTCGAGCCGCGTCACTCTCATGACCGGCAACGCCGCCCTTCAAGCCGCCGAACGCGCCCGCGAATTATTAACGATGGCCGTTGCCGAAAAACTCTCCGTGCCTATCGAGAATCTCTCGTTCGCAGAGCGCAGAGTCTTCGATGTGGAGAACCCGGAAACGGGCGTCACGTTCGCTGAAGCCGTCGTCCTCGCCGAATCCAAATTCGGGACCATCGGGACCGTCGGCTCTTACACGCCGCCGCGCTCGCCCGGTCGTTACAAGGGCGCGGGTGTTGGCCCCTCGCCCGCCTATAGTTACTCTGCTGCAATCGCGGAAGTTGACGTTGACGCGGAGACCGGCTTCGTCACAGTCGAGCGCATGTGGATAGCCCACGACATTGGCCGCAGCATCAATCCCATGCTCGTCATGGGTCAGGTCGAAGGCGGCGTCTACATGGGACTCGGCGAGGCATTGATGGAAGAGATGACCTACCGCGCCAATCGCAACGTGGTCCATAAATTCCCTTCCATGCTCGAATACAAAAGCCCCACGACCATCGAGATGTGCGATGTCAAGACCTACCTCATCGAAGACGCGGACCCCAACGGCCCCTTCGGCGCGAAGGAAGTCGGACAGGGACCGCTCCTCCCCGTCATGCCAGCCGTCGCCAACGCCGTCTACGATGCCGTCGGCGTCCGCATAGACGAAGTGCCCATCACCCCCGAAAAAGTCCTGACCGCCCTCCGCGACAAGGCCAAAGGCAAGGAAGCCCGCTTCGGCCCCAAGAGCATCCCCGTCGTCCAATGGCCCACTCCATTAAAGGTCCAGACACCAGGCGAGGGCGGCGACGGACGAGAGATGCCGCACGTCGCTATTCATTCATGAGATTAAGGGGATTGATAAAAACGTTATGATGAGACTTCCGAAATTTAATTACCTCGTGCCGCGTGAGATTAAGGACGCGGTGAGGATGCTGGCGGATGCTGGTCCGGAGGGGCAGTTTGTGGCGGGGGGAACGGACCTGTATCCGAATATGAAGCGGAGACAGCAGACTCCGCGCACGGTCATTTCCGTGACGAGGTTGAGAGAGCTTAATCAAATCACAGGCGACGGGGAGAAGGGTCTTGTCATAGGCGCGTCGGTTTCGTTGACGGATATTTGCGAGCATCCGTTGATTAATCTTGATTACCCGTTTGTGGCGAGGGCGGCGCGGACCATCTCGACTCCTATCCTGCGCAACATGGGGACGATTGGCGGCAACCTGTTGCTCGATACGCGCTGCAATTATTACGACCAGAATTACGAGTGGCGCAAGGGCATCAATTTTTGTTTGAAGAAGGACGGGGATGTGTGCTGGGTCGCGCCGGGTAGTTCTAAGTGTTGGGCCGTGCAGTCTTCGGATTTGGTTCCGTTGATGGTGGTGGTGGGGGCGCGCGTGCGGCTCGTCTCGACGCTCGGCGAGCGGATGGTGGATGCGGCGGGTTTGTATAACAATGACGGGATTGAGTATTTGCATAAGAGGCCGGATGAGTTGCTGGTGGATATTCACCTGCCGCCGGTGAAGGGTTGGCGGGCGACGTATAAGAAACTGCGCCGTCGCGGCGCGTTCGACTTTCCTGTGCTGGGCGTCGCGGCTCGGCTAGACCTGGACCATGACGGCACTGTGACGGATGCGAAGTTGGTGTTGGGAGGCATCGGGCCCGCGCCGGTTGAGGTCAAGGATGCGCAAGCCGCGCTCATCGGACAGACGCTCAACGATGAGAGCATGAGGGCGGCGGGGGAAGCCTGTTACTTGAAGGCGCGCCCGCTCGATAACACGGATTTCGTCATGAACTGGCGCAAGCAGATGGCACGCCCTTACGTCCTGCGCGCGTTGGAAGAATTGCAGAAGCAGTAAACAGTTTTGAGTGTAGTCGCTGCCATTCTCTTAGCTGCTGGACGGTCGCGCCGGATGGGCGCGTTCAAGCCTTTGTTGCCGTTCGGGGAACGGACGGTGGCGGAGGCTTGTATCGGTTCTTTGATTGACGGAGGCGTGGGCGTGGTCGTGGTGGTCGTGGGCACGCGCGCAGGGGAGATGAGAGAGCGGCTATCGCGGCTTCCGGTCCTCTTTGCCGTCAACGAGGATGCGGCGAGCGAGATGGGCGTCTCCATCGCTCGCGGCATAGAGCGTGTTCCGGCAGAGACGGAGAGCCTCTTGATTGCGCTGTGTGACCAGCCTGCGGTCCCGCCGGAGGTGGTTCGTTGTTTGATAGAGGAGCGCGAGCGGACGGGGGCGCGGCTCATCTTGCCGGAGCATGGCGGGCGCGGAGGCCATCCGGTCCTGCTCGATGCGGGGCTTCGAGAAGAGTTGCTTGAGTTGGACCAGGAAAGGGGCCTGCGCGCGCTCTTTGATGCTCACAGGCGAGAGGTCTTGCGCGTGCCCGTCTCTTCGCCGTATGTTGCGCGCGACATGGACACGTGGGATGATTACCGCGCGCTCTACATGGAAGTGTTCGGCGTTGAGCCTCCCGCCGGACAACGGCCTTGAACGGCTTCGGGCCTTTCCAGACTCTTTGCGAACGTATCCAACCGAATGCCTCGCAGGCTCATCCAATTGTTCGCTTGGGTTGTCCCCTTTAGGAGAAACTCAAGCGCGCCCGCTCGTTAAAGAGAACGGCGGGAGGGCATCGCAGGGGACGACACAAAGGAGAAACGGAATGTCTTCAAAGAGTCGCTGGTTTATCATGGCCGCGACCATTTCAATTTTATGCGCCTTCCAGACCGTTGGATTGGCCCAACACAGAACCCCCGCGAAGGGGCCTGTGGAATTTTCGCTGAAGTCCATAGACGGGCCTGTGGTGACGGCTGAGAGTTTGCGCGGAGAGGTGGTCGTGCTGGCCTTCGGCGCATCCTGGCTGCCGCTCTCAAGACAGCAGTTGGAGGGCGTCAAAAAGTTAGCGGACGATTATAGCGGGCGCGGCGTCGCCGTCTACTGGGTGAGCACCGATTCGGAATCCTCCGGCTCGCGCAACTACGCTTCGGATGACCAACTGCGCGCGCTGACCGGCAAGTATAAAGTCACCATCCTGCGCGACCCTGACGGCGCGCTCTCCAAGCGATTCGGAGTGGACCAACTTCCGGCCTTCGTCATCCTGGACAAGCAGGGAAACTTGCACGCCAACATAGGCGGCTTTGACCCCAACGCCAACCTGACAGACCAACTCAAACCGCGCCTCGAAGAGGTTCTTTAAATTTCCCGCGCCAGCCTGTAGACGAGTTGGATGGGGAGGCCGACGACGTTCCAGTACTCGCCGCGAATCTCTTCTATGAAGAGCGAGGCGCGGCCCTGCACGGCGTATGCGCCCGCCTTGTCCATAGGCTCGCCGGATGCCACGTACCAATCAATCTCCGCGTCGGACATCTCGGCAAAGCGCACCTCTGTCCTCGCATGAGCGATTGTCTTATGCAAGCCTTCATCGCTTCCCGCGCGCACCAGCGCGACGCCCGTCAAGACCTCGTGCCACCTGCCGCTCAAGCGACGCAGCATACGCCGCGCGTCCCGCTCATCGCGCGGCTTTTCGAGCACCTCGCCCTCAACCACCACGGTCGTGTCCGCGCCGAGCACGAGCCGCGTTGGATAACGCATCGCCGCCGCCTCGGCCTTCTCTCGCGCCAGCCGCTCAACATAAGCGACGGCTTGTTCACCCTCCGCGCGCTCTTCCAGAAGGTTGACCGGAGCAGCCTCGAACGGCCACCCGACCGCCCGCAGAATCTCCGCGCGACGCGGGCTCGCCGAAGCCAGCACTAAAGTTTCCCTCTCATCTCCAACGCCATCCGATTCCGCGCTAGACGCTTGTCGCTCGCTCATATTATCCATTACACTCAACTCGATTTTAAATTTCAGCCCTGCGATTTTAGATTGAGCGACGCCGATTCAACAACTCTTTCTTCAATCAACAAATCCGAAATTTAAAACCCGCGACTCATGGAAGACTTGCTGAGAACATTGCCGAAGCTCTTGCGCGCGGCTGGCGAGACCGAGGAAGTACTGGAGGCCGCCGCGATGGTCGCATGGAGACGCGTCGCGGGCGAAGCCCTGCGCGAACAGGCCGTCCCCTTTCGTCTCTATCGCAAAACTCTCATCATCTCCGTCACAGACCAGACCTGGCAGAAACAGCTTGAGAAGATGAGCGGCCAACTGCTCTTTCGTCTCAACTCTTTACTGGGCCAGGCGGTCGTCACCTACATAGAATTTCGCATAGACCCGAAGAGCGTTCGCGCCGAGCGCGCCGCACGCCGCAACCCCTTCGACAAAGTGGACCAGGAACGCCGCGCCCTCGAACGCGCCTCCGGCGAACTGCTCGCCGCCGCCCGCGCGATTCAAGACGAAGACTTGCGCCGCCGCTTCCTGCTCGCCGCAGGCAGTTGCCTCGACCGCAGCGAAAACGAAAACTGAAAGCTTGCTTATCGAACATGCCAATCACAGAATCCGACATCGCAAAGATAGCGCAACTCGCGCACCTCGAAATCACTGATGAAGAACTGCACGCGTATACGCCGCAGATTGCGGAGATAGTCGCTTACGTCGAACAACTCAACGAGCTTGACACGAGCCAGGTCGAGGCGGCGACCGGCGGGCTGACGCCCGAAGGCGAGCGCACAGATTCAGCGCGCGAAGACATCACGCGTCCATCGCTCGGACAATCTCTCGCACTGGACCAGGCTCCGGACGCAGCCTCCGGCCACTTCCGCGTCCCGAAAGTCCTCTCATGAATTTTATAGACCGAGACGTTGATACTTTGCGCGCGCGAATGGCGCGTGGTGAGACGACTGCGCGCGCCGTCGCGGAATATTCGCTTGACGCCGCCGAGAAGTTGAACGAGACGCTCGGCGCGTTTCTTCAGATTGACCGCGCGGGCGCGCTCAAGCGCGCGGGGGAGATTGACTCTGCGCTGGCGAAGAGTTCCGCAGAAACCTCTTTGAGGCTCGCGGGAGTGCCCATCGCCGTCAAGGACAATATCTGCGTCAAGGGGCTGCAAACATCATGCGGCTCGCGTATTCTGGGCCAGTATCAACCGCCCTATAGCGCGACCGTCATCGAACGCCTGCAAGCCGCCGGAGCCGTCATCGTCGGCAAGACGAACTGCGACGAGTTCGCTATGGGTTCTTCAAATGAGAACTCCGCTTTTGGACCAGTCAGGAATCCCTGGGATTTGGAGCGCGTGCCGGGCGGTTCTTCGGGCGGCTCTGCGGCGGCGGTGGCGGCTGGCATCGTGCCCGTCGCGCTCGGCTCGGAGACGGGCGGCTCCGTGCGCCAGCCCGCCGCGCTCTGCGGCATCGCCGGTCTCAAGCCGACCTACGGGCGTCTCTCTCGTTACGGCCTGGTGGCCTTCGCTTCGTCGCTCGACAACGTCGCGGTCTTCGGGCGCACGAGCCGCGACGTGGCGGCGGTGCTCGGAATCATGGCCGGGCGCGATGAGAATGATGCGACCTCTGCTGATGTTGCAGCGCCGGATTACCTGGCGGAGTTGACGAAGGAAGTGAAGGGCGTGCGTCTGGGAGTGCCGCGCGCTTTGCTGGGAGACGGGCTGGACCAGGAAGTGCGCGAGAAGGTCTTGAGCGCGATTGAAGCCTATCAAGAGATGGGCGCGGAGATTGTCGAGATAGAGTTGCCGCACTCTAAGTATTCCATCGCCGTTTACTACATCATCGCCACCGCCGAAGCTTCCTCCAACCTCGCGCGCTTTGACGGCGTGCGTTACGGTTTTCGCGCGGAGGAAGCGAAGACGCTGCGCGAGATGTACAAGCGGACGCGCGACGAGGGTTTCGGGGCGGAAGTCAAACGGCGCATCATGCTGGGCACTTACGTGCTCTCGTCCGGCTATTACGAGGCGTACTATCGCAAGGCCCAGCAGGTCCGAACGTTGTTAAGGGAAGACTACCGTCGCGCCTTCTTGAAGTGCGATGCCATCGCCATGCCGACCACGCCGACGCCCGCCTTCATGCTCGGAGAGAAGGTTGACGACCCGCTCTCCATGTATCTCAACGACATCTATACTTGCACGGCGAACCTCGTCGGCAACCCCGGCATTTCGATTCCCTGCGGCCTCTCAAGCGAGGGCTTGCCCGTAGGCTTGCAACTGCTTGGGCCGCACTGGTCCGAAGCCGCGCTCCTGCGCCTGGCGGATGCATACGAGCGCGCGCATCCCTTGAACGCACGCCCGCGCATCCACGCCGCCGACGCATGAGAGTTGTTCTCTCTCCGCAGCTTAAAAGCCGTAGAGAGCCGCTAACCTATCGTGCTGTTGGTCAGACAGGTTTCAAAGTTGACGGCGTAACCTTTGATGAGACTGGCCCGATCCGTGC